>RFGB01000153.1 GCA_003697125.1 Alphaproteobacteria bacterium | reverse complement strand
TGCCCCGCGCGCAGCCGGCCCGCGGTGCCGATCACCCGCGCCCCGGCGGCGGCGGCGAACTGCACGGCGAAATGCCCCACCGCGCCGCCGGCGCCGGCGACCAGGATGGTCCGCCCCGCAACCGGCCCGTCGGCGAAGACCGCCCGGTGGGCGGTCATGGCGGGGATGCCGAGGCAGGCGCCCTGGGCGAAGGACAGCGCGGCGGGCAGGGGCACGGCCTGGCTCTGGGGCAGGGCGCAGAGCTCGGCCGCGGTGCCGAAGGCGCGCCCCGGCCCCCCATAGCCGCCCTGGGCGTTCCAGAGCCAGACCCGCTGGCCCCGCCGGGCCGGATCGACGCCGGGGCCGGTGGCGATGATCTCGCCCGCGCCGTCCGCATGGGGGATCACCAGGGGGTGGTCCATCCGCTGGCCCAGCCAGCCGCCGCGGCGCTTCACGTCGGCGGGGTTCACGCCCGAGGCGTGGACCCGCACCAGCACCTCGCCCGGCCCGGGCACCGGGTCGGGCAGGTCCTCGACCGTCAGCACCTCTTCGGCCGGGCCGGTGCGGCGATAGACCGCCGCGCGCATGGTCAGGCGGCCTCGACCAGCCTTCGCGCGGCATTGAGCGCCGACACCACGCGGTTCTGGCCCCGGGTGAGCTGGGTGAGCGCGAAGCCCAGCGTGTCGGGCCCGTGATGGTCCAGCTCGGCGGCGGTGGACAGGGTCGGCAGCGGCGGGATGGTCAGCGCCGGATCGTGGCGGAAGCGCGGGGCGCGGGTGAAGTTGATCGGCACGAGGATGCGCGCCAGATCCTGGATCACCGCATTGGCGCGGGCGGCGGGCAGCTTGCCGGCCGAAACGGCGCCGTAGAAGGCGTCGAGCGCGGCCTTCAGCGCCCTGGCGGCATCGCGCGCCGGCGTCAGGTCGAAGCGGTCCCCGGCCTTCTGCTGATAGCCGGCGATGGTGGCGAGGAACTCCTCGGCGGTGGCGCGCCAGTCGAAGGGCAGGATCTCGGCATTGGCGGTGCGGATCACCGCCAGGGCATAGACCTTGATGTCGCGCAGCAGGTTGTCGCGGTCGGCGATCTCCAGCGTGTCGTTCTCGGTGTGCCAGGCGATGTTGCCGCCGCATCCGCCCACGGCGTAGTAGCCCTTCTCCTCGCGCAGGGCCGTCGGCATGGTCGAGGACAGCATGAAATAGCTGGAGATGCCGATATTGTTGAAGGAATAGTCGCCCGCGCGGTGCGGCCGCTCGGGCTCGGCGGTCTTGCCGGCCACCTCGCGGATCACCTCGGTGATCAGGCCATGGGTTTCGGTCATCGCGGAGAGGTTGATGAACTCGCTGGCCCAGCGGCATCCGGGGCTGTCGCAGTTGACCTGGGCGACGCAATTCTCCTCCAGGTCGATGGCGAAGCGGTCGGCGAACCAGGTGGATCCGGCATAGCGGCCGGTGGAATGGCCCGGCCACCAGGCGATCCGCACCGAGCGGCGCAGCCGGTCGCGGTTCTTCCACAGGATGCGGGCGATCTCGAGCAGGGCGGCATCGCCCACCGCGTTGTCGCCCACGCCCACATCCCAACTATCGAGATGGCCGTGCAGGAGGACGTATTTCTCCGGCTCCTCGCTGCCGGGGATGAACACCTCGACCAGCTTGGAATCGTACCAGCCTTCCTCCATCTCGGTGAACAGCGTCACCTCTCCGCCGGCCTTCGCGATCTCGATCAGCGCGTCGCCGTCGGGCCGGTTGAGCGCCACCGCGACCACCTTCGGCTTGCGCGGCAGGTCGTCGAGATCCGGCAACCCCCAGACCGAGGTGCAGATCCCCCAGTGGATGTCGACGCCGGGATTGATGCCGATGACCCCGATCGCCCCCAGCTCCTCGAACTGCGAGATCATGCCGGGGCTGGCGAAGCCTTCCGAGATGACGATGTTGCCTGCCACCAGCGCCCGCACGTCGCGGCTGGGGTCGAGCTTCTTGTCGAAGATGGTGTCGATGTCGTCGGCCTGGTTGGCGGCGATGTGGACCAGCCGGCCGGTCAGCCCGCCCCTGGCATCGGCCGAGAAGGCGGGCGGCTTGGCGCGGAAGCTGCGCCCGCCCGCCTCGACCCGCGCCGCGCCCGGCAGCGAGAGATAGAGCGAGGGTTGATGCACCGTCACCGGCAGGCCGTGGCGGCGCAGCCTCTCGGCCACCTCGTCCATGCCCCGGTTCACGTCGCGGGGATGTTCGCGCTTGAAGGTGGCGAAGCTCTCCACCAGCGCCCAGGGCTCGTCGAGGCTGGCATCGGCCAGGATCGCGCTCTCGATCTCGTTCATCGCTGTCCTCCTGCAGGCCGCGAAGCGGGACTATCGTTTCATGTGTTGAAACGACGTTTTGATATGCGGCCCGCAGGATTTACCAGCCCCCGCGCCGGCGCTCAAGAGGCCTGCGCGCGCGGTTCCGCATCGGCCGCGGGCGCGGCGCCCAGCCGGGCCGAGATGCGCGCCGCCGCGGCGCGGACCGCGGCGAGATGCGACAGCCGGCGCTCCTCGTCGAACCTGGCCAGCGCGCCGGCGACCGAGATCGCCGCGATCACCTCGCCGTCATGGCCGCGGATCGGCGCGGCGACCGAGAAGGCGCCTTCGTCAAGGTCGTCCTGGGCGATGTGCCAGCCCTGGGCGCGAATCCGGCCCAGCACCCGGCGCAGCGCGTCGGGATCGGTGATCGTGCGGGGGGTGAAGCGGGTCAGCGGCCCGGTGATCACCGCCTCGCGCAGGGCTTCGGGCGCATAGGCCAGAAGCAGCATCGACCCGCCCCCGGCATGCAGGGGGCCGCGGCGCCCGGCCTGGGCGAACAGGCGCATGTGGTGGCGCCCCTCGCGCGTGGCCAGCACCAGCGACCGGTCCCCCTCGCGCAGGACCAGATTGACATTTTCCGATGTCGCGTCGCGCAGGGCGTCCATTTCCGGCAGCGCCACCTGCAGCAGCGCGGTCTGGCGGCTGGACCGCTCGCCCAGCACCCAGCTGCGATAGCCCAGCCCGTAGCTGGCCCGCTCCGGATCGCGGGCGACATAGCCGCGCGCCTCGAGGGTGTGAAGGATGCGGAACACCAGGCTCTTGGTCATGCCCAGGCGTTCGGCCAGCTCGGTCACCCCCTGGCCGGGATGATCGGCCAGCGCCTCCAGAACGCTCAGCGCCCGATCCACGGCGGCGATGCGGTAGTCACGGTCCATGCTTTCCTTCCTGGATGCTTGCCAAACCGGGCGGTTCTGTTCTAGGCTGAATGGAAACGACGTTTTAGCAGATGAAACGGCCGCGTCAAGCGGCAAGCGACGGCGGAGGTGAGCGATGCGGATCGCCTATGTGGTGCCGGGGCCGATGTCGCGCGGCCCGATGGGCGCGGCCGAGATGGCCCGCCGCGAGCGGCTGCTCAATTCCTGGGCCTTTCCCGGAACCGAGGTGAAGGTGATGGACGTGCCCACCGGGCCGGCCTCGATCGAATCGGCCTATGAGGAGGCGCTGTCGGTGCCGCCGACGCTGGACATGGTGATGGCCTGCGCGCGCGACGGCTTCGATGCCGCGATCATCGGCTGTTTCGGCGATCCCGGGCTGGAGGCGGCGCGCGAGCTGGTGCGGATGCCGGTGATCGGCCCGTGCGAGAGCGCCATGCTGCTGGCCGCGGGGCTCGGGCATCGTTTCAGCGTGCTGACCATCTTCGACAGCCTGATCGCGGGGCAGGAGATGCTGGCCCGCCGCGCGGGGGTAAGCGACAAGCTGGCCTCGGTGCGCGCCACCAACATTCCGGTGCTGGATCTGATGCGCGATCCCGCGCGGTCGCGGGAGCGGCTGATCGAGATGGCCGGGGCCTGCGTGCGCGAGGACCGCGCGGACGCGGTGATATTCGGCTGCATGACCATGTCCTTCCTCGACATGGGCGAGGAGGTGTCGGCGGCGGTGGGGGTTCCCGCGGTCAATGCCGGCCGCGCGGCGCTGAAGCATGCCGAGACGCTGGTGTCGATGGGCCTGACCCACTCGGCGACCGCCTGGCCGCTGCCGGCGAAGATGGCGGCGGGCCTTTCCGCAGACGGAATCTGCGTCGCCTGAGCCGGGCGCGCGATCACGACAACGACAGAGAGGTGACCATGACCAGGATGTTCAGGATGGCGGCGGCCGCCATGCTGCTGGCGGGGGCGGCGTCCTCGGCGCTTGCCGCCGGCGACAGGATCCGCGAGCTGAAGCTGATCACCCGGCCGCAGGCCGCGCAGCCTTCCGAGTTCCAGTTTGCCCAGATCATCGCGCAGGAATGGCGCAAGCTGGGCCTGGACGTGAAGGTCGAGGTGATGCCCTGGGAGCAGATGGCCGATGTCGTCTGGTACAACCGCGATAAGTGGGACATGACCGCATGGCAGATGGTCGGCCGGCCCGAGCGGTCCGATCCCGACGAGCTGCTCTACAACCTCTACCATTCGTCGACCTCCGCCAAGGGCTACAATTTCGTCGGCTATTCCAATCCCGACTATGACCGGGTGGCCGAGGCGCAGCGGCGCGAGGTCGATCAGGAGAAGCGGCGCGCGCTGGTGTTCCGCGCCCAGGAGATCCTGGCCGCCGACCAGCCGGTGATGATGCTGGTGCACCCCCGCTCCACCTTCGCATTCGACAAAACGGTGTGGGATCCCGCCAGCGTGGTCAACCAGGGCGGCATCGGGATCAAGAATTTCTGGACCTTCGTCTCCATCCGGCCGCTGGGCGGCCAGCGGGACATCGTGCTGAATTCCTCGGACAATGTGCAGGGGATCAACCCGCTGTGGATCTCGGGCGGCACCGACAGCTGGATCACCGAGCTGGTCTGGGACCGGCTGCTGCGCATCGGGCCCGACGGGCTGCCGCGGCCCTGGGCGGCCGAGAACTGGGAGTGGACCTCGCCCACCTCGATCACCGTGACGCTGCGGCCGGGGCAGGTCTGGCATGACGGCAAGCCGCTGACCGCCGAGGACGTCAGGTTCAGCTTCGAGGCGGCGATGGGGGGCGAGGCGCCGATGTATGCGCCCTTCGTGCGCAACATCGCTGCGATCGATGTCGACGGCGACCGGATCACCTTCACGCTGAAGGAGCCCTCGGCCGCCTTTCTCACCTCGACGCTCGCCAAGATCAACCTGATCCCGAAACATGTCTGGGAGCCGGTCCTGGCCGATCTTGCCACCCGCGAGGAGAATGCCGAGAGCCATCAGGAGAAGATGCCGATCGGATCGGGGCCGTTCCGCTTCGTCAGCTGGACGACGAATGAGGAGGTGGTTCTCGAGGCCAATCGCGGCCACTGGAGCGCGCCGGCCGCCGACCGCTGGATCCTGCGCATCGTGCCCAATGCCGAGGCCGCGCTGGGCATGCTGCGTTCGGGGCAGATCAACTTCCTCGCCGACTTCCCCGGCGATCCCAAGGTGCTGGTGGATGCCGCCGCCGCGGATGGCGATCTGGAGGTGGTCTCGACCACCGACATCGGCTTTCGCTATGTCGCCTTCAACAACCGCCGCGCCCCGTTCGGCGATCCGGCCTTCCGGCGGGCGCTGTCCTCGGCGGTCAGCCGCGAGCTGATCGTCAAGGCCGCCTTCAAGGGTTTCGCCGAGCCGTCGAACTCGATCGTCTCGCCGGCGCTGCCCTTCTGGCACGACCCGGCGGTGGACAACATGCCGACCGGGCTCGACCTCGCGCGGCAGATCCTGTCGGAGGCCGGCTATGAGCTGGTCGGCGGCAAGCTGCACTATCCCGACGGCGTGCGCGAGACGCTGGCCGAGTGACACCCCGCCGCCGCCCCGCCCGGGGCGGCGGCCCGCCGAGGAGCCGTGACAGGTGGCCATCCGCGCGGCCCCGGTCCTGCGCAGCGGGAGGATCCGATGTCGGGAATGCGTCAGATCGCGGGCCGCCTGGCCCAGCTGGTCTTCGTGCTGTGGGCGGTGGCGACGATCCTGTTCCTGATGTTCCGGCTGATGCCCGGCAACCCGCTGGCGGCCTATATCGACCCCACCTTCACCGAGGAGCAGCAGCGGATCCTGATGGCGCGCTTCGGGCTGGACCGGCCGCTGTGGGAACAATACCTGATCTACCTGGCCAATCTGCTGCGCGGGGATCTGGGCGACAGCTTCTTCTATCGCCAGCCGGTGTTCGACCGGATCATGGAGCTTCTGCCCAACACGCTGGTGCTGACCTTCTCCTCGCTGATCATCGCCTATGGCTTCGGCATCGTGGTGGGGGCGTGGCTTGCCTGGGCGCGGGGCGGGCTGGCCGAACGGATCGTCATTCCCGTGGTGCTGACCACCCGGGCGATGCCGGAATTCTGGCTCGGCATGGTGCTGCTGGCGATCTTCAGCTTCTGGCTGGGCTGGTTTCCCGCCGGTGGCACCCGGCCGCCCGGGGCGGAGTATGACAGCCTGCTCGCGCTCTATGCCTCGCGCGACTTCCTGTCCCATCTGGCGCTGCCGGTGCTGACCCTGGCGATCTATTCGCAGGGCCTGCCGCTGCTGCTGATGCGGTCGAACATGCTGGAGGTGATGCGCGAGGATTTCGTCACCATGGCCCGCATCAAGGGGCTGCCGCGCTGGCGGGTGGTGGTGCTTCACGCCGCGCGCAACGCGCTCTTGCCGGTGGCGACCAGCTTCGCGATCGCGGTGGGCTATCAGATCCAGGGCAATGTGGTGGTGGAGACGGTGTTCTCGTGGCCCGGTCTGGGGCGCGAGCTGGTCAACGCCGTCTCGGCCTCGGACTATCCGCTCGCGCAGGGGGCCTTCCTGATGATCGCGGCCGTGGTGGTGGTGATGAACCTGATCGCCGATCTCCTCTATGGCATCCTCGACCCGCGGGTGTCCCATGCCTGAGGCGATGGACGCATCCCCCGGGGCGGCTGCGGGCGGTCTGGCGGGCCGGCTGTGGCGCGGGCTGAGGCTGCCGCTGGGCGATCCGCTGGCGGTGTTCGGCCTCATGATCTATGTGCTGTTCATCCTGACGGCGGTGTTCGCCGACCAGCTGGCCACCCATGACCCGACCGAGATCCTCTACACCCCGGATTACGACCTTGCCGCCGACCGGCGCCCCGGCGAGGACGGCTACATCCTCGGCACCACCTCGCTCGGGCGGGACATCTGGTCGCAGCTCGTCTACGGTTCGCGCTCGGCACTGCTGATCGGGCTGACCGCGGCGGTGATGGTGGCGCTGATCGGCACGCTGGTCGGGCTGGTGGCGGGCTATTTCGGCGGCTGGGTGGATGCGGTGCTGATGCGGCTGGCCGACATCGCCTTCGGCATTCCCTTCCTGCCCTTCGTGATCGTGCTGTCGGCCTTCCTCGAACCCTCGATCTGGAACGTGGTGCTGGCCATGGCGCTGGTGCTGTGGCGCGACACGGGGCGGGTGATCCGCTCGCAGGTGCTGAGCCTGCGCACCCGCGCCTATGTCGAGGCGGCGCGGGTGTGCGGATCGTCGGATCTGAAGATCGTCTTCCGCCACATCGCGCCGAACATCCTGCCGCTGTCGTTCCTCTACGGCTCGATCGCGATCGGCTGGGCGATCCTGACCGAGGCCTCGATCAGCTTCCTCGGCTTCGGCGATCCGGACACGATATCCTGGGGAACCATGCTGCAGGACGCCTATGCCAGCCAGGCGCTGTCCACCCGGGCGTTCCACTGGTTCGTCCCCCCCGGCCTTTGCATCATCCTGGTCGTCGTCGCGGGCTTCCTCGTCTCGCGCGGCTATGAGGAGATCCTGTTCCCGAAGCTGAAGGAATGACCGAGACGATCCTGGACATACGCGACCTCGCCATCGCCTATCGCGTGGCGCAGGGCGAGATGAGGGCCGTCGATGGCGCCAGCCTGGCCGTGCCCGCCGGCACGATCACCGGGCTTGTGGGCGAGTCGGGCTGCGGCAAGACCACGCTGGCGCGGGCGCTGACCCGGGTGATGCCGGGCAATGCGCGGCTGGCCGGCGGGCAGGCGCTGTTCGCCGGGCGCGATCTGATGACGCTGCCCGAGGCGGAGATGAACCGGCTGCGCTGGCGCGAGATCGCCTTCGTGCCGCAGTCGGCGATGAATTCGCTCGACCCGGTCTATCGCGTCGGAACGCAGCTGCGCGAGGTTCTGGTCGGCCGCGGCGGGATGGACCGGCGCAGGGCGCGGGCGCGGGCAGAGGAGCTGTTCGGGATGGTGGGGATCGAGCCCCGGCGGCTGGGCGACTATCCGCACCAGTTCTCGGGCGGGATGCGCCAGCGGGTGGCGATCGCGCTGGCGCTGGCGCTGGGGCCCAGGCTGGTGATCGCCGACGAGCCGGTGACCGCGCTGGACGTGATCGTTCAGCGCCAGATCCTCGACCAG
Source organism: Alphaproteobacteria bacterium (assembly GCA_003697125.1). Classification (GTDB taxonomy): domain Bacteria; phylum Pseudomonadota; class Alphaproteobacteria; order Rhodobacterales; family Rhodobacteraceae; genus J013. The sequence continues at coordinate 10,006 of RFGB01000153.1, read as the reverse complement.
CTGCTGGAGCTGCAGAAGGGCCTCGGGCTCAGCGTGATCCTCGTCACCCATGACATCTCGGTCGTCGCCTATGTCTGCGACCGGGTGGCGGTGATGTATGCGGGACAGGTGGTCGAGGCGGGCGACGTGCGCACCGTGCTGACCCGGCCGGCCCATCCCTACACCATGGGGCTGTGCAATGCCTTCCCCCATCTTGACGGCGCCCGCGGCGTGCTGACCCCGATCGAGGGCGCCCCGCCCGACCTTCTGGCGCCGCCGCCGGGCTGCCGGTTCGCCCCGCGCTGCCCGTTCGCGGTGGATGCCTGCCGGCGGCAGGCGCCGCCCGTGCAGGCGATCGGCGGCACGCATCTGGCGGCCTGTCACCGGATCGCCGAGGCCGAGGCGCTGCGCGCGCGGGCGGCGCGGGTCGAGACCTGGGCCGCGATGGCGGAGACGGTGGCATGAGCGGCCCGCGGGCGGGCGTGCCGCTGATCGAGGCCGAGGACGTAGCGATGCATTTCCGCGTCGGCTCGGCGCTGTCGGCGCTGGTGGGCGGGCGGCCGGCGCTGGTGCGGGCGGTCGACGGCGTCAGCCTGACCCTGATGCGGGGCGAGAGCGTGGGCCTTCTGGGCGAATCGGGCTGCGGCAAGACCACCATGGGCCGGCTGCTCCTGCGGCTGCTGCGGCCATCGGCCGGGCGCATCCGCTTCGACGGCGAGGATATCGCGGCGCTGTCGGGGGCGGGGCTGCGCCGCTTCCGCGCCCGGGCGCAGATGATCTTCCAGAACCCGTTCGAGGCGCTGAACCCCCGCTTCACCATCGCCGCCGCGCTGGCCGAGCCGCTGGAGAATGCCGGCATTCCCCGTGCCGAGTGGGCGGGGCGCATCGAGCGGGCGATGGAGCTGGTGCGCCTGCCCGATCCCGGGCAGTTCCTTGCGCGCCGTCCGCACCAGCTGTCGGGGGGGCAGCTGCAGCGGGTGGTGATGGCCCGCGCCCTGCTGCTCGATCCCGACTTCGTCGTTGCCGACGAACCGGTGTCGATGCTGGATGTCTCGGTGCGCGCCGGGGTGCTGAACGTGTTCCGCGAGGTGCGCGCACGGCTCGGCCTGACCGCGATCTACATCAGCCACGATCTGGCGCTGGTGCGCTATGTCTGCGAGCGCACCGTGGTCATGTATCTGGGCCGCGTGGTCGAGGACGGCCCGACCGAGGCGATGATCGAGGACCCGCTGCATCCCTATACCCGGGCTCTGGTCGCGGCGGTGCCGACCCCCGACCCCGACCAGAGCCACGCGCCGCTGCCGATCGGCCGCGGGGCGCCCGATGCGCGCAATCCGCCCTCGGGGTGCCGCTTCAGGGACCGCTGCCCCCTCGCCCATGACCGATGCGCGGCCGAGGCGCCGCGCCCGACCCGCATCGGGGCGCGGACCGTCTATTGCCATCTGCATGGCTGAGGGCGCGGGCCCCGCTCAGCCCCGGCGCGGCGGCAGCGCCAGCACCAGCGTCGCGGCCAGCGCCCCGGCCGCCGCGCAGCGATAGGCGAAGGGAAAGCCCCAGAGCGCGGAGACCGCGGCGAAGGCCGGAGGGGCGAGCGCGAAGCCCAGGAAGGTGAAGAAGGTCGCCGCGGCGGTGGCGGCGGCCACCTCCGGATCCCGGGCGGCCCTGGCCACCTCGGCCAGGAACAGCCCGTTCCAGCTGGCCACGCTGGCGCCGATCAGGACCGCCCCGGCGGTCAGCAGCCAGCCGGGCAGCCCCGGCCGCAGCCCGGCCAGCATCAGCGCCGATGCCCCCGACAGAAGCGCCAGCCCGATCAGCACCGGGCGCAGCGGCAGGCGCGTGGTCAGGGCGCCGGCCAGGATGCGGCCCGCGACGCTGGCCAGCTGGCAGGTCGCGAACAGCGATCCGGCCAGCGCCAGGCCGATTCCGGCCCCGGCGTTCAGCCAGGTGGTCAGGAAGGTGAAGGTGGAGGTCTGGACCGCGGCGAGGCCGAGGCTCGCCAGCGCCAGCCGCCCCAGCCCGGGATTGGCGCCCAGGCTGCGGAAGGGCGTCAGCAGGTTCGCCGGGGCCAGCACCGCCGCCGCGCTGAGCCGCCGCCGCGGTGGCGGCTCGCCAAGCCCCCGCGCCGCGCGGTGCAGACAGCCCGCGGCCAGAAGCGCCGGCAGGATCAGTGCGGCGATTCCCGCCCGCCAGTCCCACAGGCTGGCCAGCGTGCCGCCAAGCACCCCCGCCAGCGCCCCCCCGGCCGGAACGCTGGCCATGCGCAGCGAGAACAGCGCCCCCCACAGCCGCTGTGGCGTATGGCGGGCGAGGATCTCGCTGCCCGCGGGGGTCGTCACCGCATAGCAGATGCCCAGAAGCGGCGCCCCCAGCCCGATCAGCCAGACCGGCCCCGCCGCCATCGCCGCCACCGCCAGCGCGCCGCCAAGGCAGGCCAGGCGCAGCGCCCGCACCGCGCCCAGCGCGGGCATCAGCGCGCCGCTTGCCGCATAGAACCACAGCGAGCCGAGCCCGACGAGGCCCGAGATCAGCCCCACCGCCTCGGGCGGAAGACCCTTGGCGGCGGTGAAGGCGGGGGCGAGCACCGGCACCGCCTGCATCAGCGCGGCCAGCGCGAGATGGGGCGTGACCACCACCACCAGCGGCCGCAGCGTCGCGCCGGTCCCGATCATGCCGGCCCGCCCGGCGGGGGCCGCCCCGGCCGGCCGCTGCGCGTCATCACCGACCCTGCCGCCGACACCGTCCCCCCGAAGCCCCGCGGCCGATCCCGGCCCTGTCCTTCCCCGGGGCATAGACCGGCCCGGTGCGGGGGATCAAGGCGCGGGGCGCCCGCGGCCGTCGCGCGCCCGGGATCGATCCCGGGCGCGGGTCATTCGGCGGCCTGGACCGCCCGGGCGGGTTCGCCGCCGATCTCAGCCAGCAGGGCGTCGCGGCGCGTGGCCGCCTTCTCGGCATTCGCGGCCTTGACATGGCCGAAGCCGCGGATCGACAGGGGCAGGAGCGCGAGCGCGATGGCCGCGTCGCGCGTGGCCGGCCCGAAGGCGGCGATGGCGCGGTCGATGTCGGCGAAATAGTCCTCGATCAGCCGGCGCTCCATCCGCCGCTCGGCGGTGCGGCCGAAGGGATCGAACCAGCGCCCGCGCCAGGACTTGCGCCGGGCCAGCCATTTCAGCACCGGCAGGATCCACGGCCCGAATTCGGTCTTGCGGGGGCGGCCCAGCGAATCCCTGCGCCCCAGGATCGGCGGCGCGAGGTGGAAGCGCAGCCTGCCGCGGCGGGCGAAGCTGGCGTCGAGCGCCTTCTCCAGCTCCTCGGCATGCAGGCGGGCGACCTCGTATTCGTCCTTGTAGCTCATCAGCTTGTGCGCGCCCTGCGCCACCGCCCAGCCGAAATCGGGATCGACCGCCATCGCCCGGTCGACGAGTGCGCGGTAGCGCCGCGCCCAGGCCTCGTCGCCCCAGCGGCGCAGATGCGCCTCGCGCAGGGCGATGCGTTCGGGAATGCTCCGCTCGGGCACGGGCTCCTCATGCGCCGCGGCGGCGACGGCGGCGGGATCGGCCACCGCCCAGCGCCCGATGGCAAAGGCGGTCTGGTTGCCCTGCACCTGCGCGCCATTGAGCTCGATGGCACGCGCGATCGCCTCGGCCGAGAGCGGCACCAGCCCCGCCTGCCATGCCGCGCCCAGGATCAGCATGTTGGCGAAGATGGCATCGCCCAGCAGCCGCTCCGCCAGCCGCGTCGCGTCGAGGAAGCGCACCGCCCCGTCGCCCAGCCGCGCCCGCAGGCCCAGCGACAGCCGGTCGGTGGGCAGGGCGAATTCGGTGTTGCGGGTGAATTCGCCGGTGATGATCTCGTGGCTGTTGACCACTGCGCGGGTGCGCCCGCGGGCGGTCAGGCCCAGGGTCTGGGGGCCGGCGGCAACCACCAGGTCGCCGCCGATCAGGGCGTCGGCCTCGCCTGCCGAGACGCGGATGGCCGAGATGTCGCCGGGCCGTTCGGCGATGCGGACATGGATATGCACCGCGCCGCCCTTCTGGGCGAGGCCGGCCATCTCCATCATGCCCGCACCCTTGCCTTCCAGATGTGCGGCCATGGCGAGGATCGCGCCCAGCGTGACCACCCCGGTGCCGCCCACCCCGGTGATGACGGTGTTGTGGGTGCCCGCGATCGCGGGCAGGGCGGGGCTGGGCAGTTCGGGGATCGCCAGCTCGCGCGGCTCGGCCCTGCGCGGCTCGGCATCCTCGACGGTCACGAAGCTGGGGCAGAAACCCTTCAGGCAGGAGAAGTCCTTGTTGCAGCTCGACTGGTCGATCTGGCGCTTGCGGCCGAACTCGGTCTCGAGCGGCAGGATCGAGACGCAGTTCGACTGCACGCCGCAGTCGCCGCAACCCTCGCAGACCGCGGGATTGATGAACACCCGCCGGTTCGGGTCCGGGAAGGCGCCGCGCTTGCGCCGGCGGCGCTTCTCGGCCGCGCAGGTCTGGATGTAGATGATCGCGGTGACGCCCTCGATCTCGCGCAGCTCGCGCTGCACGGCATCCAGGTCGTCGCGCTCGGCGAAGCGGAAGCGAGCGGGGCCGGTCAGGCTCCAGCTGCGGGGAAAGGCGCTGCGGTCGATCTCCTCCTTCGGGTCGACGACGGCGACGACCTTCCTGACCCCCATCGCCAGCAGCTCGTGGGCGATCTGCTGGGGCGTCAGCCCGCCCTCGTTGGGCTGGCCGCCGGTCATTGCCACGGCATCGTTGTAGAGGATCTTGAAGGTGATGTTGGTGCCCGCGGCCAGGGCGGCGCGGATCGCCTGCACGCCGGAATGGTTGTAGGTGCCGTCGCCGAGGTTCTGGAAGACGTGGCGGGTCTTCGAGAAGTGGCTTTCGCCGATCCAGTTCGCCCCCTCGCCCCCCATATGGGTGAAGCCCAGCGTGTTGCGGTCCATCCACTGCACCATGAAATGGCAGCCGATGCCGGCATAGGCGCGGCTGCCCTCGGGCAGGCGGGTGGAGGTGTTGTGCGGGCAGCCCGAGCAGAAATAGGGCAGGCGGGCGGCGATCTCGGGCGCGTTCTCGGCCCGGGCGATCTCCTCCAGCCGGGAGGCGGCGGCGCGCAGCGCCTCGGTGGCGCGGCCCTCGCGCTCCAGCACGCCGGCCAGCTTGCGCGCGATCAGCACCGGATCCAGCGCGCCCTTGACGGTGAACAGGGTGCGGCCGTCCTGATCCTTCCAGCCGATGATCCGCCGGCCGCGGCGGTCGTCGAAGATCGCCTCCTTGGCCTGGACCTCGATCAGCTTGCGCTTCTCCTCGACGCAGACGATCAGGTCCAGCCCCTCGGCCCAGTCGTGGAAGCTCCTCATGTCCAGCGGCCAGACCATCCCCACCTTGTAGGTGGTGATGCCCAGCCGCTCGGCCTCGGCCGCGTCGATGCCCAGAAGCTCCAGGGCATGGAGGAGATCGAGCCAGGACTTGCCCGCCGAGACGATGCCGATCTTCGCCCCCGGCCGGCCGTGGACGCGCCGGTCGATGCGGTTGGCGCGCCCGAACGCCTCGGCGGCGAAACGCTTGTAGTCGTGCAGCCGCGCCTCCTGCGCCACGCGGTCGTCGATCAGGCGGATGTTGAGCCCGCCCTCGGGCATCTCGAAATCGGTGGGCAGGCTGATCTGCATCCGTCCGGGGCGGCCGTCGACGACGGCGGTGGCCTCGACGGTGTCCTTGACGCCCTTCAGCCCCACCCAGCAGCCCGAATAGCGGCTGAGCGCCCAGCCCAGCACGCCATAGTCGAGGATCTCCTGCACGCCGGCGGGCGACAGGATCGGCATCAGCGCATCGACGAAGGCGAATTCGGAATGGTGCAGCGTGGTCGAGGATTCGCCGGTGTGATCGTCGCCCATCACCGCCAGCACGCCGCCATGGCGCGCGGTGCCCGCCATGTTGGCGTGGCGGAAGACGTCGCCGCAGCGGTCCACCCCCGGCCCCTTGCCATACCACAGCGCGAAGACGCCGTCGAAGCGCCCCTCGCCGCGCAGCTCGGCCTGCTGCGTGCCCCAGATGGCGGTGGCGGCCAGATCCTCGTTGAGCCCCGGCTCGAAGACAATGTCGTTCTGCTTCAGGATCTTCGCGGCACGGGACATCTGGATGTCGACCCCGCCGAGCGGCGAGCCGCGATAGCCCGAGACATAGCCCGCGGTGTTCAGCCCCGCGGCGCGGTCGCGCGCCTTCTGGATCAGCATCAGCCGCACCAGCGCCTGGATGCCGGAAAGAAGCACCTCCTCGCGCTCGAGGTCGTAGCGGTCCTGAAGCGTGACGGGGCGGAGCTGCATGGCGCCATCCTTCCCTGCGCCGGGGGTGGGCCGGGGGGTCGGCCCGCGCCCCCGCTAACCGATAAGGTAAACTGCTATGACCTATTCTGTCAATCCGCGCCCCGGCGGCCATGCGTTCCTGCAGGGGCGCGGATCGCCGCGCGGGCGCCGCATCTGCCCGGCGGCGTCCGGTTCCGGGGCGGGCCTGCCCGCGCGATCAGAAGCGGCCCAGCACCGCCGCGACGCTGTTCATCGCCACGGCCCGGTCGGCGATGGCGCGGGCGGCAGGCTGGCAGATCTCGGGCCGCACGACATAGCCGCGCGCGCAGCGCAGCGCGGGCAGCAGGATGGCAGCCTCCTTCTCGACCGCCGCCTTCCACGCATCGAAGCGCCCGCGGGTGAGTATGCGCCGGAACGCGGCCAGCACGCTGTCGCAGGTGACCCCCTGGCCCCGCAGCGCCTCGCCCAGCACCGCCGGGCGGTAGCTGGAGGAGCACAGCTTCCACAATATGTCGCCCAGCACATGGGGGAAGAGGGCGAACATCGGGCGATAGCGCGGCTCGATGCTCTCATAGCCGAAGGCGACCGCCTCGGGGGGCCAGAAGGGATAGGAGACGAGGAAGCTGTCGGGGTCGACCACGCGGACGCGATAGCTGGGCGGGGTATAGCCGGCGGGCAGCTCGGGCATCCGGGTCCCCTCGGGGACGAAGGCCAGGATGTGGATGTCGTCGATCAGGGGCTGGCCGGATTCGTCGAGGGGGATCGAGATCAGCCGCAGGCCCAGGCCCTCGGGGAAGAAGCGGATCCGCACCTTGCGCGCGGGAAAGGTCAGCATCGCCTCGGCGGCGCTGCCCTCCATGCGCGCCTCGACCGGAGCGGACAGCCCGTTCGAATCGGTGAACGTCCCCACCAGCCGGCCCCGCTCGGCGCGCAGGTCGATCACCATGCCCTCGGCCTCGGCCACCCCGACGAAGCGGCCGGCAAGCCTCTCGATCTGGGCGCGTCCGGGGCTGGCGGCGGCGATGAGGGCCACAAGCCCGATGCAGATGGCGGCAAGGCGCCGCATGATGCGGTTTGCGGTCACGCTGATGCTCCCGGTTCTGGCAAGGCCCTTGGCTGGGGCGCGGGTTTGGGTGATTGTGCCCGAATTCCGCGGGAAAGAGAAACGGGTCGCGATGGGCAGGAATCTGGACTGGGACCGGCTGCGCGTGTTCCATGCGGTGGCCGAGGCCGGCAGTCTCACGCATGCGGGCGAGACGCTGAACCTCAGCCAGTCGGCGGTGTCGCGGCAGATCCGCCATCTCGAGGAAGCGCTGGGTGTCACCCTGTTTCACCGCCATGCGCGCGGTCTGATCCTGACCGAACAGGGCGAGCTTCTGCACGAGGCGACCCGCGCGATGATGCAGAAGCTGGAATCGACCGCCGCGCGCATCCGCGATGCCGAGGACGCGATCCTCGGCCGGCTGCGGGTGACCACCACCACCGGCTTCGGCACGCTGTGGCTGGCGCCGCGGCTGGGGCGGCTGTTCGACCTCTATCCCGATCTCGACATCCAGCTTCTGCTGGAGGAACGGGTGCTGGACCTTGCGATGCGCGAGGCCGATGTCGCGATCCGCATGAAGGAGCCGAGCCAGTCGGACCTGATTCGCCGCAGGCTGATGGACATCCGCATCCGGCTTTATGCCTCGACCGATTACGTGGCCCGCAACGGCATGCCCGAGACCCTGGCCGACCTGCGCGATCACCGGCTGCTGCTGTTCACCATCGACAGCCCACAGGTGGGCGCGGGGCGCAGCTTCATGCAGCGGTTTCTCGATCTGGGCGCCAGCGTGCGGCTGTCGGTGAACAGCTATTTCGGTGTGCTGCAGGGGGTGCGCAACGGACTGGGGATCGGGGCGCTGCCGGAATACCTGGCCGTCGACCTGCCCGAGCTGGTGCAGGTGCTGCCCGACGAGGCGTCGGACCCGATTCCGGTCTATTTCGCCTATCCGCAGGAGCTGCGCCATTCCCGGCGGGTGGCGGCGTTCCGCGATTTCGTCCTGGCCGAGATCAGTGGCTACCGCAAGGCGCTGGGCGGGGGGTGATCGCGGCGCGCAGGGCCGGGGCGGGGCATGCAGTCACGGCATGTCTGCCATGCATCGCTGCGCCGCGGCAAGAATGCGCTTGATCGGTCGGGTCGCCGGGCCTATCTGGGGTGCGTGGCAGGCAGTCGCGCAACACTGTTGCAATCCTGCATGTCATACCTCCCTGTTGGACTTCGGCCGAGCCCTGCTCGGCCTTTTTTTTGTCCGCGGCGCGGTCAGTCACCGGGTCGCGCGCCGGCGCGGCGCTGGGCGGCGATGCGGCGGCGGTTCTCGGCCAGATGCGCGGGGTCGGGCCGCGCCGCGGCGGCGGGGTTGGCGTGGGGGAAGGGCTGCATCGGCGCGGGCAGGCCGAGGAACCGGCACAGCGCCGGCCAGCCGTCGCCTTCCTCCCAGCACAGCTCGATGAAGCGATGCCGCCGCGCGGGATGGGCGAAATGGGCGCGGATGGCGGCGTTGTGCCGCTCGTAGACGGCCAGATGCTCTGCCTCGCGGCCATGGGGATAGTCCCAGCCATAGGCGAGCCGGCGGGCGATGCCGCCGGGGCGGGCACGTTCGGCATGGGCCTTCAGGCTGGCCAGCCAGCGTTCGGGGCTGGCGCGGCGGGTGAGGATGAAGCGCGCGCCGTCGCCATAGCGGGCGTCCATCTCGCGCCAGACCAGCGGCCAGGGCCAGTCCTCGAAGCTGTCATGGGAATCGGCGGCCTGCTCGATCGGCGCCATGTCGCCGCGGGCCAGCGCGCGGGTCAGCCGCGGGCTGTGGGAGAGGTGGCGGAAGCCCAGCCGGCGCAGCGCCCGGCCCAGCGAGCTGGTTCCGGTCTTGTTCAGACCGATTCCGAACACCTTGAACGGCTGCCCCATCGCGGGTCCGAAAGGCTTTGGTCACCCCTTCGTCCTAGGCGAGGGGGGCGGGCGGCGCAAGGCCGGGGCGTGCGGCTGCGCTTGCGGCTTTCCCGCGCCCGCTTGACGGGCTAGTTAGGGCGCGTGCTGCGGATGGGGGAACGGCAGGTGTTGGAACCCGAGGCGAACCAGGCTCTGGCGGCGGAACTCGGCCTGACGGCCGACGAATACCGGCGCATTCTCGACCTCCTCGGGCGGCCGCCGAGCTTCACCGAGCTGGGGATCTTCTCGGCGATGTGGAACGAGCATTGTTCCTACAAGTCGTCGAAGAAGTGGCTGCGCACCCTGCCCACCACCGGGCCGCAGGTGATCCAGGGGCCGGGCGAGAATGCCGGCGTGGTCGACATCGGCGACGGGCTGGCCGCGGTGTTCAAGATGGAAAGCCACAACCACCCGAGCTTCATCGAGCCCCATCAGGGCGCGGCGACAGGGGTGGGCGGCATCCTGCGCGACGTGTTCACCATGGGCGCGCGGCCGGTGGCCTGCCTGAACGCGCTGTCCTTCGGAAGTCCGCGCAACCCGCGCACCCGGCGCCTGCTGGCCGGTGTGGTGGAGGGGATCGGCGCCTACGGGAACGCCTTCGGCGTGCCCACGGTCGGGGGCGAGCTGCGCTTCCACCCCGCCTATGACGGCAACTGCCTGGTGAACGTGATGGCGGTGGGCATCGCCCGTGCCGACCGCATCTTCTATTCCGCCGCGGCCGGGGTGGGGATGCCGGTGGTCTATCTGGGCGCCAAGACCGGGCGCGACGGGGTGGGGGG
>RFGB01000152.1 GCA_003697125.1 Alphaproteobacteria bacterium | reverse complement strand
GGGGCCGGGCGCTGGGGCTGGCCTGCGACGTGGCCGACCATGAGGCGGTCGCGGCCCTTGTCGCGCGGACGCTGCGGGAATTCGGGCGGCTGGACATCCTGGTCAACAATGCCGCGGTGATCGAGCCGATCGGGCGCATGGCCGAGACCGATCCCGCCGCCTGGGGCCGGCTGATCGACATCAATGTGAAGGGTGTCTATCACGGGCTGCGCGCGGCGATCCCGGCCATGGCCGGGGGCGGCGTGGTGGTGAACCTGTCCTCGGGCGCGGCGACGCGGCCCCTGGAGGGGTGGAGCGCGTATTGCGCCTCGAAGGCCGCGGTGCTGATGCTGACCCGCGCGGCCGATCTGGAATACGGCCCGCGCATCCGGGTGGTCGGCCTGTCGCCGGGCACGGTGGCGACCGAGATGCAGGTGAAGATCCGTGCCTCGGGGATCAATCCGGTCAGCCGGCTCGATCCCTCGGCCCATATCCCGCCCGAATGGGCCGGGCGCGCGGTGGCGTGGCTGTGCTCGGACGCGGCGGCGGACCTGCACGGAGAGGACGTCTCGCTGCGCGATCCCGCCATCCGCGCGCGCATCGGCCTGGGCTGAGGCTCTGGCGCGGCGGGGCGCGGGGCGCTATATCCCGGCCATGACCGCACCGATCGCCGCATCCCGGCCGCCCGAGACGGCGGCGCTGAGGCCCGACCCCGTTGCCCTGCCCCGCGACCCCGGGGGGCCGGCGAACCTGATCGGCATGCCGCGCGATGCGCTGGCCCGGGCGCTGGCCGGGGCGGGCGTTCCCGCCGGCCAGCTGCGCATGCGCGCGGGCCAGATCTGGCACTGGCTGTATGTGCGCGGGGCGGGCGATTTCGCCGAGATGACCAATCTGGCCAAGCCGCTTCGGGCGCGGCTGGCCGAATGCTTCCGGCTGGACCGGCCGCGGGTGGTCACGCGCCAGATCTCGGCCGATGGCACGCGCAAGTACCTGATGCGCATCGATGGCGGGCATGAGGTCGAGACCGTCTACATCCCCGACGAGGATCGCGGCACGCTGTGCATCTCCTCCCAGGTCGGCTGCACGCTGACCTGCTCGTTCTGCCACACCGGCACCCAGCGGCTGGTGCGCAACCTGACCGCGGCCGAGATCGTGGGCCAGATCCTCGTCGCCCGCGACGATCTTCAGGACTGGGGCCACCGCCCCGACGGGCGCCGGCGCATCACCAACATCGTGCTGATGGGGATGGGCGAGCCGCTGTACAATTTCGAGGCGGTGCGCGACGCGATGCGCATCGCCATGGATGGCGAGGGGATCAGCCTGTCGCGCCGGCGGATCACGCTGTCCACCTCGGGCGTGGTGCCGATGATCGCGCGCGCCGGCGAGGAGATCGGCTGCCTTCTGGCCATCAGCCTGCATGCCACCACCGACGAGGTGCGCGACCGGCTGGTGCCCATCAACCGCAAGTGGAACATCGCGCAGCTGATCGAGGCCTGCCGCAGCTATCCCCGCCTGTCGAATGCGGAGAGGATCACCTTCGAATACGTGATGCTGAAGGGCGTCAATGACAGCGACGAGGATGCCCGGCGGCTGGTGCGGCTGATCGCGGGGATCCCGGCCAAGATCAACCTGATCCCCTTCAACCCCTGGCCCGGCGCGCCCTACCAGCGCAGCGACTGGGACCGGATCGAGGCCTTCGCCGAGATCGTCAACCGCGCGGGATATGCAAGCCCGGTGCGCACCCCCCGGGGCGAGGACATCATGGCCGCCTGCGGGCAGCTGAAATCGGCGAGCGGGCGGACGCGCCGGTCCCGTCCCGGGCAGGTGTCATAGCCGGGTCGGGATCGCGCGCCGGCCCCTGCAGCGGGATCAGCAGCATCCGGTCAAGCCAGGCGTCGCGACGGCTGCGCCAGCGCGCAAGGCCCACGGTCATGCCGTCATGCCCGCGCGCCGGCTGGGCCAGATAGGTGCCCATCAGCCGGTCCCACAGCGACAGGTTGAAGCCGAAATTGCGGTCGGTCTCGCGCGGGTCGGCGGAATGATGCACCCGGTGCATGTCCGGCGTCACGATCACCAGCCGCAGGATGCGGTCCACGCCCGCAGGCAGCCTGACATTGGAATGGCTGAACATCGCCGAGGCGTTCAGGATCACCTCGAAGGCCAGCACCGCCACCGCCGGCGGCCCCAGCGCGGCCACCGCCCCCAGCTTGATCGCCATCGAGATGAGGATCTCGAGAGGGTGGAAGCGCAACCCGGTGGACACGTCGATCTCGGTGTCGGCGTGGTGCATCCGGTGCAGCCGCCACAGCGCGGGGACCGCGTGAAACAGCACATGCTGCAGATAGATGATCAGGTCCAGCGCGACGATCCCCGCCGCCACCGCCGCCCAGTGCGGCAGGCCCAGCGCGGGGATGAGCCCCCAGCCGCGGCCCTCGACGGCCATCGCCAGCCCCACCGCGGTGACCGGGAAGGCGAGGCGCACCAGCAGGGTGTCGAGCGCCACCACCGCGAGATTGTTGGTCCAGCGGATCAGGCGCGGGATCTCGCGCCGCCGGCGCGGCGCCGCCAGCTCCCACAGCGCCATCGCCGCGAAGACCGCGCCGAAGGCGGAAAGGCGCACCACCGCCTCGCCCGACATCGCTCCCGAAGCCTCGATCATGCCCCGCAAGATCGGCATGGACCGGCCCGATGTCCAGCCCGCCCGCGCCAGCCCACGGCCGCCGCCATTGACAGCGCCGGCGCCGCCGGCCTTTGCTCGGGCCCGGGCCGCGGCGCGCCACCCCGCCGCGGCGGGGGGCATGGGCAAGATGACACATATCCTCGCCATCGATCAGGGCACCACCTCGACGCGCGCGATCCTGTTCGACGCCGCGCTGCGGCCGCTGGCCAGCGCGCAGGCCGAGATCGCCCAGCATTTCCCCGCGCCGGGCTGGGTCGAGCATGATGCCGCGGAGCTGTGGTCGAGCGCGCTGCAAACCGCGCGCGCGGCCATCGACCGCGCCGGCATCGCCCCCGCCGCGATCGCCGCCATCGGCATCACCAACCAGCGCGAGACGGTGGTGGTGTGGGACCGCGCCACCGGCCGGCCGGTGCACCGGGCGATCGTCTGGCAGGACCGGCGCACCGCGCAGGCCTGCGCCCGGCTTGCCGCGGAGGGGCTGGAGGCCGAAATCACCGCCCGCACCGGGCTGATCCTCGATCCCTACTTCTCGGCCACCAAGCTCGCCTGGCTGCTCGACCGCGACGACCTGCGCGCCCGCGCCCGTCGGGGCGAGATCCTGTTCGGCACCGTGGACAGCTGGCTGATCTGGAACCTGACCGGCGGGCGGGTGCACGCAACCGACGCCACCAATGCCGCGCGCACCCTGCTGTTCGACATCCATGCCGGACAGTGGGACGACGGGCTGTGCCGCCGCTTCGACATCCCCCCCGCCATGCTGCCCGAGGCACGCGACTGCGCCGACGATTTCGGCACCGCGCGGCCCGAACTGCTGGGCGCGGCAATCCCCATCCTGGGCGTGGCCGGCGACCAGCAGGCCGCGGCGATGGGGCAGGCATGCTTCCGCCCCGGGATGGTCAAGGCAACCTTCGGCACCGGCGGCTTCGTGCTGATGAACACCGGGGATGTCGCCGTGCCCAGCCGCAACCGGATGCTGACCACCATCGCCGCGCGGCTGGACGGGCGGATCAGCTATGCCCTGGAAGGCGCCATCTTCATCGCCGGCGCGGCGGTGCAGTGGCTGCGCGACGGGCTGGGCATCATCGAGGCGGCCGCGCAGGCCGACGCGCTGGCCGGGGCGGCGGATCCCGCGCAGGACGTGATCCTGGTGCCCGCCTTCACCGGGCTCGGCGCCCCCTGGTGGAACCCCGACTGCCGGGGGGCGCTGTTCGGGCTGACCCGCGGCACCGGCCCGGCGGAGCTGGCGCGCGCCGCGCTCGAGAGCGTCGGCTTCCAGACCCGCGACCTGATCGACGCGATGGCCGAGGACTGGCGCGCCGCGGCCGGGGCGGGCGCGATCGAGACCTTGCGCGTCGACGGCGGCATGGCGGCCGCGGAGCGGGCGATGCAGTTCCTCGCCGACATCCTCGACGCCCCGGTCGACCGCCCCGATCTGCTGGAGACGACCGCACTGGGGGCGGCCTGGCTGGCCGGGATGCGCGCCGGGCTGTGCCCCGGCCCCGGGGAGATGGCCGCGCGCTGGACCGCCGCGCGCCGGTTCGTCCCGGCGATGGCGGCCGAGGAGCGGGCCCGGCGCCACGCGCGCTGGCGCCGGGCGGTGGCCGCGACCCTGTCGGTCTGATTCCCCGCCGCCCGATCCCCGCCCTTCGCCGCGGACGCATTCGGACCCGAATCGGTCATCGAATCGCCCGATTGCCGGCGCAGGAGGATGCGAGGCGCAGGCGGGCCCGACCCGATACGGGGGAATCCGGAATGCTGGGAATCGACGTGAACGTTCTTCTGCTGCTGGTGTTCGCCGCCGCGATCGTGGTGGTGCTGATGCGCACCGCGCGGCTGTCGGCCAATGCGCGCCGCGACCGCGCGGCGGGCCGCGAGGATGCCGGCGACTGAGCCGGCCGGCGCGGACAACCCGCGCACCTGCCGTCTTGGCCCCTGCCGTCTTTGCCCCGGGGGCCCTTGCCCCGGCGGCCCGATCCGCATGTGAGGAGACTGGAGCGGGCGATGAGATTCGAACTCACGACCCCAACCTTGGCAAGGTTGTGCTCTACCCCTGAGCTACGCCCGCTCTGTGACGCAGCCCAATAGCGCAGCGCCCGACGCTCCGCAACCCCCGATTTTCGCCCCCGGGGCCGACGCGCCCGGTTGCCCGCGCGCGCGCCGGCGCGTATCCCCGGGCCCATGAGCACCGCATCCGACATCCCCGAGGCCGAACGCAGGCTGGCCGCCTTCCTGGACGGGCTCGGCATCCGTCCCGCGCGCCATGCGCATCCGCCGCTGCGCACGGTCGAGGAAAGCCGCGCGCTGCGCGGCGCCATTCCGGGCGTCCATGTCAAGAACATGTTCCTGACCGATCGCGACGGCGCGCTGGTGCTGGTGACCTGCCGCGAGGATCGCCGGCTGCGCATCGGCGATCTGGCGCGACAGATCGGCACCCGGCGGCTGAGCTTCGCCAGCCCCGCGCTGCTGGCCCGGCATCTGGGGGTGGCCCCGGGGGCGGTGACGCCCCTGGCGGTGGTCAATGATCCAGCCCGCGCCGTGCGGGTGGTGCTGGACGCCCAGATGATGCAGGCCGAGCTGATCGCCTGCCACCCGCTGCACAACGAGGCGACGGTGGTGCTGACCCCCGCGGAGCTGATGCGCGTCTTCGCGGCCACCGGCCACCGGCCGCAGATGGTCGATTTCGACGCGCTGGCGGCGCAGGCCGCCGCCGCGGCCTTGGCACCCGGCACCGCGGCATCTAAGTAACGGGGGACGGCCGGGCCCCGACCGCGGGGCCGGCGGGATTCGCGGCGGCAGCGCCGCCCGCGATCCCGGCAGGGGCCGGAAACGGGGAAGAACAGTCATGCTGATCGAGGGCGGGAAAGACGCCACCAGGGCAAAGACCGATCCGGTCGTCGAGGGATCGGAGGCCAGCTTCATGGCCGATGTCATCGAGGCCTCGCGCGAGGTGCCGGTGATCGTCGATTTCTGGGCGCAGTGGTGCGGCCCGTGCCGCACGCTCGGCCCGGCGCTGGAGGCCGCGGTGCGCGCGCAGAACGGCCGGGTGCGCATGGTCAAGATCGACGTCGACCGCAACCAGAGGCTGGCCCAGCAGATGCGCATCCAGTCGATCCCCGCGGTCTTCGCCTTCATCGACGGCCGGCCGGTCGACGGCTTCATGGGCGCCCAGCCGCCCGCGCAGATCCGCCAGTTCGTCGAACGCATCGTGGCGATGGCCGGAACCGGCGACGGGCTGGACCAGGCGCTGGAAGCCGCCGAGGCGATGCTGGAGGAGGGCGCGGCGGCCGACGCCGCGCAGACCTTCGCCGCGATCCTGGAGGAGGAGCCCGGCAATCCGCGCGCGCTGGCCGGGCTGGCGCGGGCGCATCTGGCGCTGGGCGACACCGCGCGGGCCGGGCAGATCCTGGGGATGGTCCCGGCCGAGAAGCACAACGACCGCCATGTGGTGGCGGCGCAGGCCGAGCTTGACCTGTTGAACCAGAGCGCGGAGGCCGGCGAGATCGGCGAGCTGCGCGCGCGGGTCGCGCGCGACCCCGCCGACCTCGGGGCGAAGTTCGACCTGGCGGTGGCGCTGGCGGGCAACCGGCGGGCCGAGGAGGCGATCGAGCTTCTGCTAGAGATCATCCGCAGCGACCGCGACTGGAACGAGGGCGCCGCCAAGACCCAGCTCTTCAAGCTGTTCGACATGCTGGGCCCGTCGCACCCGCTGACGCTGAAGGGCCGCCGCCGCCTGTCGTCGGTGCTGTTCGCCTGACGGCCGGTCGCATGCGGCGCTTCTCGCTGGCGGACCTGCCCGAGACGATTCCCGTCTTCCCCCTGCCCGGGGCGCTGCTGCTGCCCCGGACGAGGCTGCCGCTCAACATCTTCGAACCGCGCTATCTGGCGATGTTCGACGACGCGATGAAGACCTCCGAGCGGCTGATCGGCATGGTCCAGCCCCGCGAGGGCGGCCAGCGGCTGCACCAGATCGGCTGCGCGGGACGGC
Source organism: Alphaproteobacteria bacterium (assembly GCA_003697125.1). Taxonomy (GTDB): domain Bacteria; phylum Pseudomonadota; class Alphaproteobacteria; order Rhodobacterales; family Rhodobacteraceae; genus J013. Next base: position 8,181 of record RFGB01000152.1, on the reverse strand, counting down.
TGACCGGATTCACCGAGACCGAGGACGGGCGCTACCTCGTCACGCTCACCGGGGTCAGCCGCTTCCGGCTCCTCTCCGAGGTGGAGGGCTTCACCCCCTATCGCCGCTTCCGGGTCGACTGGACCAGCTTCGAGCGCGATCTCGGTCCCTGCGAGGAGGACCCCGGCTTCGACCGCGACGCCTTCCTGGAACTCCTCGCCCGCTTCTTCGAGACCACCCGCCTCAGCTCGGACTGGGACGCGCTGCGGGCGGCGGATCCGGAACTGCTCGTCAACTCTTTGTCGATCCTGTGCCCCTTCGAGCCCGAGGAGAAGCAGGCGCTGCTGGAGGCGCCGAGCCTGGAGACCCGGCGCGAGACGCTGGTGACGCTGATGGAGTTCGCGCTTCGCGCGGGCCCGGACGGCGAGGGATCGCTGCAATGAGCGGCGAACGCGAAGCGCAGGGTGCCGAACCGCCGCGGCCGGCCTTCGATCCGCGGATGCTGGAGGTGCTGGTCTGCCCGGTGACGCGCGGGCCGCTGAGCTGGGATCCCGAGCGTCAGGAGCTGGTCTCGAAGGGGGCGCGGCTCGCCTTCCCGGTGCGGGAGGGGATTCCGATCATGCTGGTCGACGAGGCGCGCCGGCTGGACGACTGACCACGCGCCGATGCCCGCCCCGGCGGGGCCTCAGACCGGCTCTCCGCGCATCAGCCGCGGCACGTCGCCCGTCTCGCCCGCGGCCAGCCCCATGAAGAACCGCCGCGCCGCCAGCGGCGCCCCCGCCAGGCCGAGTCCGGCGTCGCGCAGCGCGCGCAGCAACGGATTGTCGTTCGAGAACGAGCTGTTGAACCCGTCGCAGGCCAGCCCCATCAGGCCGGCGTCGAAACGCCGCCATGCCTGATAGCGCGCCAGCACGGACGGGGCGCCGATATCCTCGCCCCGCCGCGCCGCCTCGGCCAGAACCTCGGTCAGCGCCGCCACATCGGCAAGGCCCAGATTGAGCCCCTGCCCCGCCAGCGGGTGGATGACATGCGCCGCATCCCCCGCCAGCACCACGCGATCGGCGAAATAGCGCCGGGCCAGCGAGAAGGCCAGCGGATAGCTCCACCGCCGTCCGATCAGCCGCACCGCGCCCAGAGGGTCGCCGATGCGCCGGCGGATCTCGGCCAGATAATCGGCATCGGGCAGCGCGTCGAGCGCCGCGGCCAGCGCCTCGGTCTCGGTCCAGACCAGGCTGACCCGGTTGCCGGTCAGCGGCAGGATCGCGAAGGGCCCGCCAGGCAGGAAGATCTGCCGGGCGATGCCGCGATGGGGGCGTTCATGGGCGAGCGCACAGACCAGCCCGCGCTGGCGATAGCCGCGGCCGACCCGCCCGATCCCCGCCCGGGCGGCAATCGCGCTGTCGCGGCCGTCGCAGGCGGCCAGCAGCCGCGCCCGCAGCCGCCGCCCGTCGGCCAGCGCCACCGCGACCGCCTCCGGGCCGGCTTCCTGCCCGGCGATCGTCACCGGGGCCAGATGGGTGATCCCCGCCGCCTCCAGCGCCGAAAGCAGCGCAATGCGCAGGACGTGATCCTCGACCATCCAGGCGAAGGGGCCCGAATCGGACTCGCGATGGTCGAAATGCAACAGCGGCGGCGCCGCCTCGCCCGGCCGCGAATCGCCGACCAGGATATCGGTCATCGCCTGCGCCGCGGGGGCCACCGCCTGCCAGACCCCCAGCGCATCCAGCATCCGCCGCCCCGCGGCGGCCACGGCATAGGCGCGCCCGTCGAACTGCGCATCCGCCCGGGCGGGAACCGGCAGGGCGTCGCACAGCGTCACCGCGAAACCCGCGCGCCGCAGCGCGAGCGCGAGGGTCATGCCGACGATGCCGCCGCCGGCAACCACGATGTCGGTGTCGATGCCCATGCTGTCACGATAGCCCGCGCCGCCGGGACTGTCCAAGGCGGGCGTCAGAGTGCCGGGATCCCCAGCGGATCGAGGAGCGTTCGCCCGCCATCCACCGCCAGCACCTGGCCGGTGATGAAGCTGGACTGGGGCGAGGCGAGGAAGGCGACCGCCTCGGCGGCCTCGGCCGCCTCGCCGATCCGCCCCAGCGGCGTGACCGAGATCAGCCGGCGGCGCGTCTCCTCCTGATCCTTGAAGGCGGCGCGCAGGCTGGCGGTCATCACGCTGCCCAGCGCGACCGCGTTCACCCGCACCGCGTGCGGCGCCAGTGCCACCGCCAGGCTGCGCGTGGCCTGTTCCAGCGCCGCGCAGCTGACCGAGAAGGCCAGCAGTTCGGGCAGCGTCCGCCGCGCCGCGATCGAGGTGACGTTGACGATGCAGCCATTGCCGCCGGGCTGCGGGGCGCCGCGCGCCTCGGCCTGGGCGATCATGCGCCGCGCGACCGCCTGGGCCAGGCCCAGCGGCGCCTTGACATTGTGCAGGAACAGCGCGTCGACATCCTCCTCGGTGGTCTGGAGCGGGTCGCCCGCCACCATGTGGCGCGAGGCATTAACCAGCACGTCGATGGTCTCGAAGCTGTCCACCGCCAGCGCGACGAGATTGTTCACCGACAGCCGCTGGCGCAGGTCGCAGTGCAGCGTCACCAGCTCGGCGCCCTCATCGCGCAGATAGCGCGCCTCCTGCTCCAGCCGCTCGGCATCGGTGTCGGTCAGCACCAGCCGCATGCCCCGCTGGGCGAAAAGCCGCGTCACCGCCAGCCCGACCCCGGTGGCCGCGCCCGTGACGATCGCCGTCCTGCCTTCCAGCATCCGCCCTTCCCCGATCGCTGCGATGCGGCGCGCACCCTAGGCCGGCGCCGCGCGCGGCGCAATGCGCCTTGCCCATGCCGCGGATCACGGCATGATGGGGCGCGACCAGCGGAGGACCACCGGTGACCTGCGACGACTACAACCGCGACCTGCCGCGCCGGGCGGCCAATTTCCAGCCCCTGACGCCGCTGACCCTGCTCGATCGCGCCGCGCGGGTGTTTCCCGATCACCTGGCGGTGATCCATGGCGCCCAGCGCATCAGCTATCGCGGCCTTCACGAACGCTGCCTGCGCCTTGCCTCGGCGCTGTCACGGGCCGGAATCGGGCGTGGCGACACGGTCTCGGCACTTCTGTTCAACACCCCGGCGATGCTGGAGGCCCATTACGGCGTGCCGATGACCGGGGCGGTGCTGAACGCGATCAACACCCGCCTCGACGCGCCGGCGGTGCGCTTCATCCTGGAACATGGCGAATCGCGGCTGCTGATCGTCGACAGCGAGCTGGTGCCGCTGGCGCGCGCGGCGCTGGAGGGTCTGGCCCGCCCGCCGCGCATCGTGGAATACCGCGATCCGCTGGCGCCGGGATCCGACAGCCTGGGGGGCACCGATTACGAGGACTTCCTCGCCGGCGGCGATCCCGGCTTTGCCTGGGCGATGCCCGAGGATGAATGGGACGCGATCGCGCTGAACTACACCTCGGGCACCACGGGCGACCCGAAGGGCGTCGTCTACCACCATCGCGGGGCGATGCTGCTGGCCCAGGCCAACGCGATCCATGCCCGCATGGGGATGCATCCGGTCTATCTGTGGACGCTGCCGATGTTCCACTGCAACGGCTGGTGCTTTCCCTGGACGCTGTCGGCCGTGGCCGGAACCCATGTCTGCCTGCGCGCGGTGCGGGCGGGGGCGATGTATGATGCGATCGCCACCCATGGCGTGACCCACATGTGCGGCGCGCCGATCGTGATGGCCACATTGCTGAACGCGCCGCCGGCCGAACGCCGGCCGGTGCCCCAGCGGGTGCATTTCCTGACCGCCGCCGCCCCGCCGCCGGAGACGGTTCTGGCGGCGATGTCCGAGGCGGGGTTCGAGGTGACCCATCTCTATGGCCTGACCGAGGTCTACGGCCCCGCGGTGGTGAACGACTGGCACCGGGAATGGGACACGCTGCCGCCGGCCGACCGGGCGCGGCTGAAGGCGCGGCAGGGGGTGCGCTATCTCGCGCTCGAGGGGCTCGACATCCTCGACCCCGCCACCGGCAGGCCGGTGCCCGCCGACGGGCAGACGATGGGCGAGGTCGTGTTCCGCGGCAATGTCGTGATGAAGGGATATTTCCGCAATCCCGCGGCGACCGATAAGGCGCTGCGCGATGGCTGGTTCTGGTCGGGCGATCTGGGGGTGAAGCATCCCGACGGCTACATCCAGCTCAAGGACCGCTCCAAGGACATCATCATCTCGGGCGGCGAGAACATCTCCTCGATCGAGGTCGAGGAGGTGCTGTTCAAGCATCCCGCCGTGGCGCTGGCGGCGGTCGTGGCCATGCCCGACGCGAAATGGGGCGAGACCCCCTGCGCCTTCGTCGAGCTGCGGGAGGGCGCGCAGGTGACCGAGGCCGAACTGATCGCCTGGATGCGCGACCGGCTTGCGCATTTCAAATGCCCGCGCCGGGTGGTGTTCGGCGAACTGCCCAAGACCTCCACCGGCAAGATCCAGAAATTCGTCCTGCGCGAAAGGGCCCGCGCCATGTGATCGCGGCCGCCGGGCCGGGGCGCGGGGCCCGCGGGCGCGCCGCCCCGCCCGCCCCGATCGGGGGTCAGGACCGGTCCGGGGCGGCGATCGCGGCCTGGCGGCGGCGCCAAACCCATGGGGCGGGAAGGCCCTCGCCCCCGGCCCACAGGCCGAGGCGGTTGCGGCGGGCATGGGCCTCGTCGGCCGCATAGTCGTCGCCATAGCGCAGATAGGCCCGCGCCCAGCCGCCCCGGACCATCAGCCGGGCGATGTCGCGGCCATCGCGGCGGCAGACGGCGACAAGGCGGCGATAGCGGTCCGTCGTGCGGACAGCGCAGGCCAGATCCGCCCCGCCGATCAGGCGGCCCAGCATCGCCGCCGACAGGGCGCCGCAGTCGATCCGCCGCGCGTCGTGGATGCAGCTCTGGCCGCGTTCGGGCGCGTCGATCGCGTGCAGCCGGATCCGCCAGCGGCCGATCTTCAGGGTGTCGCCGTCGATCACCCGCGCCCGGCCCGACAGCACCGGGCCCGGCGCGGTGTCCGGCGCCGTCCGATCCGCCGCCGACACCACCGGGCCCGGCCCGCGCGGGGCCGCGCCCGGCACCACCCACCACCCGACGGCCGACACAAGCGCCGCCACGACCAGCACACCACGCAACCCCATGGCCGGCAGCTTCGCGCCTGCGCGCGCGCGCGGCAAGCCCGCCGCGCGAGGGCGGTCAGGAAATGTCGCCCTGGCTCAGCGCCGGCCGCGGCCGGCGGCGCCGGGGCGGGGCCGCTCGGCGACCAGGATCTTGTAGCCGCCGGCCACCGCCTCCTCGCGCCAGCTGGCGAAAAGGCGCGAGACCCCAGCCTCGTAGGACAGGTGGCGATTGGCCACCAGCACCAGCCGCCCGCGCGGGCCCAGGAACCGCGCCGCGGCGGCGATGAAGCCCAGCCCCAGCGCGGGATCGGCGGCGCGCCCGGCATGGAAGGGGGGATTGGCCACCGCATGGTCGAAGGGCGGCTCGGGCGCGGGCAGCGCGGCGACATTCGCCCAGACCACCCGCGCCCGGGGATCGGCGACATTCGCCTCGGCGGCGCGGCAGGCGGCGTGATCGGCCTCGACCATCGTCAGCTCGGCAATCCCGGGATTGCCGGCCAGAAGCTGGGCGGCCAGCCAGCCATAGCCCGCGCCGAGCTCGACCACCCGCCCCGAGAGCCGGCCGGTCAGATGCGCCGCCAGCAGACGCGATCCCGGGTCGGCATGGGCGTGGCTGAACATGCCCGGCGCGGAAAGGAAGCCGTCGGCATTGCGGGCAGGGACGGCCGCGGCCTCCCATTCGCCGAAGGTCCCGGGCAGCGCGTCGGGGCGTGCCGCCCAGCCCAGCTTGCCATGCCCCTTGGCCATCGTCTCGACCGGGACCAGCGCCCGCAGCCGGGCGATGATCGAATCGACCCCGTCGGATTTCGCCCCCGACAGCACCACCCTGCCCCCGGGCCGGGTCAGCCGGAAGGCGCGCGCCAGCGCCCCCAGCGCCTCGGCCCGGTTGCGCGGCAGCAGCACCACGGCGGCGGCGAAGCTGCCCTGATCCACCCGCGGATGGACCTCGTGCCCCATCGCCGCCAGCGCGTCATGCAGCGGGCGCATGCCCTGTTCGCAGACCGGCCGGCCGGGCAGCGGCGAAAGCCGGCCGGGCCGGGCATTGATCACCAGCACCGGGCCCTCGGGCAGTTCCAGCGCCCCGGCCTCCAGGCCATGGGCAAGACGGTCGAGATCATCCATGCCCCCTCTCTAGTGGCTGTCGCCTGCCGCGCCAAGCGCCGCGGGCGAAGGCTGCGGCTTGCGGGCGGGGCGCGAGTTCTGCCACTCTCCGCTTCGGGGCGCCCCGCCCCCGCACGCCGCCGGAGCCTGACCCGAGATGACCACGCCGCCGAACGCCGCCCGCGGCACCGTGCCACCCTTCCCCCGACCCGCGATTCGCGCCACGCCATGACCGCCGAGCTGATCATCACCAATGCCCGCGTGCTGACCATGGACCCCGCCCGCCCCCGCGCCGAGGCGGTGGCGCTGGCCGGCGGCAGGATCCGGGCGGTGGGCGCGCGCGGCGCGATCGAGGCGATGGCCGGCCCGCGCACCGAGGTCATCGACGCGGGCGGCCGCACGCTGCTGCCCGGCTTCGTGGAAAGCCACATGCATCTGGCGCTGGGCGGGGTCGAGCTCGCCCATCTCCAGCTTGCCGGGGTCGAGGGCTTCGCCGCGGTGCGCGACGCCTTCCGCGCCTTCGCCGCCCGCCATCCCGACCGGCCGGTGCTGCTGGCCCAGGGCGCGCACTACGCCATCCTCGGCCGGCCGATCAGCCGCGCCGCGCTCGACGAGATCCTGCCCGACCGGCCGATCGCGATCGTCGCCCACGACCATCACACCGTCTGGGCCAACACCGCGGCGCTGCGCGCGGCGGGAATCCTGCACGGCGCCAGCACCCCGCCGGGCCACGAGGTGGTTATGGGTCCCGACGGGCTGGCCAGCGGCGAGCTGCGCGAGTTCGAGGCCTTCACCCCGATCCTGCAGCTTGCCGGCGAGGCGAGGCTGCATCTGGGGCTGGCCACCGGAGAGGAGCCCCGCCCCGCCCCGGACGCCGCCGCGCGCGCGGCCGACCGCGCCGCGATCCTGGCAGGGCTGCGCCACTGCGCCGCGCAGGGGATCACCTCGATCGTCAACATGGACGGCAACCGCTATCTGCTCGAGCTTCTGCGCGAGATGCAGACCCGCGGCGAGCTTCTGGCCCGGGTGCGCGTGCCCTTCCACCTGAAGCCGCAGATGGAGCTGGATGCGGCCCTGGTCCGCGCCGAGGCGATGGCGCGCGATTTCGACGACGACTGGCTCTCCTCGGGCTTCGTCAAGATGTTCATGGACGGGGTGATCGACAGCGGCACCGCCTTCATGCTGAACGACTATCCCGACGCCCCGGGCCATCGCGGCCAGCCCCTGTTCGACCCCGACCGATTCGCCCGGATCGCGACCGAGATCGACCGGCGCGGGCTGCAGATCGCGGTCCACGCCATCGGCGACGGCGCGGTGCGGGTCACGCTGGATGGCTACGAGGCCGCCCGCCGCGCCAACGGCCCGCGCGACAGCCGCCACCGCATCGAGCATATCGAGCTGATCGACCCGGCCGACATCCCCCGCCTGGGCCGGCTGGGGGTCACCGCCAGCCTCCAGCCCCCCCATCCGCCGGGCGCGATGGATTTCCCGCTGCAGCCGACCATGGACCGGATCGGCCGGGCGCGCTGGCGCGATGCCTATCTGGTGCGCAGCCTGGCCGAGGCGGGGGCCCGCCTCGCCTTTGCCAGCGACTGGCCGGTGGCCGATGTCTCGGTGATGCGGGGGCTGAAGGCGGCGCTGACCCGCCAGCCCTATCCCGGCGCGCGGGACGAGCGGCTGGATCTGATGGCGGCGCTGCGCGCCTATACCGCGGACGGGGCCTGGGCGGCGCATCGCGATCATCTGACCGGCATGCTTCGCCCCGGGCTGGCCGGCGATCTGGTGCTGCTCGGCTGCGAGATCGAGCACACCCCGCCCGGGGAGCTGGACCGCCACCCGGTGGCGCTGACCGTCTGTGGCGGCCGCGTCACCCACCGCGCCGCCGGGGTGGTCTAGGTCATACACTCATAAATCGCTAGCGTTTTTTGAGGAATGCTGATTCACTTCTGGGAAAGAGGAGAGCAGCATGTCTCAACG
>RFGB01000151.1 GCA_003697125.1 Alphaproteobacteria bacterium | reverse complement strand
GCCGTGATCCGCCCGGCGCCGCGGCGGGCCGGGCCGCGCGGGGGTGGCGCCGGGCGGCACGGGCGCTGCCGCGGGGGGCGTCCCCGGCGTGATCTGCACCGTGATGCGCTTGCGGGTCCCGGGGGCGGGAACGCGCACGCGCTTGAAGGTGAAGTCGGCGACGGGCGATTCGGCCCGCGCCGGCCCGGTCGGTCCGGGCAGCGGCGGCGCCAGCACGAGGCAGGCCGCCGCCGCCCCGGTCAGCAACCATTGCGTGCGCCGGCGGGTCCGGCGCGCGGCCGGCGGGTGGGGTCGCGACATTTGCCGGCGATCGTCAGAAAGATCTGGCCGATTTCGCCCGAATCTGGCCATAATGCTCGTCGACTCTCGGCCCTGTGTATCCGGTCCGCATGCGTTCTGTGCGGATATTGCCCTGAGGGTGTGTTATGACTCGACTTCGACGCCGCTTCCACCGTCTTCTCCGCCAGGAGCATGGCGCCGTCACCGTCGACTGGGTGGTGCTGACCGCGCTCATCATCGGCTTCGCGGCCCCGATCGGCATCAACTATGTCGGCCTTCTCACGGGGGCGTCGGAGGTTGTGGCCAGCAACATCGCCGCTCAGGGCTCTCTCCTGCCCTGACCGCCCCGCAGCGCATCACCGGTATCACGCCATGGCCCGCCCCGGCGGGCCATGCGTCTTTCTGCGCACCCGGCCAGGGCGCGGATCGCGGCTTCCCCGGAAATTCTGCTTTCCGGCCCAAATTGCGCCACGATTCGCGGGTTTATGGAGGCTGCACAGGCAATCGACCGTGGAGCGAGCGGGGGTTCCTGGCAGATGCGGCAGAGGGGGTCTCGGCCGCGACAAATCGGCAAACGCGCCGCTGTCCGGAGTGGAACGGCGTAAGTAGCGTAACACGAGTGAACCGCATCCTGGAGGGAAGCACATGAAGATCTCGAACCTGTTCCGCCGTTTCGCCCGTGAGGAAGAGGGCGCGGTGACCGTGGACTGGGTCGTGCTGACGGCGGCCATCGTCGGCCTGGCGACCGCGATCATCGTTCTGGTCCAGGGCGGCACCGAGGATCTGGCGGGCGACATCTCTTCGGCCCTCGCCGGCATCTCGGTCAGCACCTGATCCCGCGCAGCCTTCAGTCGAGATTTCCCGTGGGTCGCGCAGTGGCTGCGCGACCCATCTCGCGTTGAGGAGGAGGCGCCGCGCGCGCGCGCGCCCCGCGTTCCGATCGATCCGCCCGGCAGGGGGACCCGCCCATGCGCCTCGTCGCCATTCTCGCCCTCGTGATCGGCCTCGCGCTCGCCGGGGCCGCGGTCTATTTCGTCTCCGAACGGTTCCGGGCGATGGAGGCCGAACTGGCCGCCCGCCGCGCCCAGCCCGCGGTCGAGCTGGTCGAGGTCGCGGCCGCCAAGACCGAGCTGAATTTCGGCCAGGTGCTGAAGCCCGAATCGGTGCAGTGGGTGAAATGGCCGAGGCACGCGCTGCCGCCCGGCGCCTTCACCACGCGCGAGGCGCTGTTCGGCGCCGCGGGCAGCGAGCCGCGCTCGGTGCTGCGGCGGATCGAGCCGGGAGAGCCGATCCTGGCCAGCAAGGTCACCGATTTCGGACAGGTCGCCGGCATCGCCCAGCGGCTGCGGCCGGGCATGCGGGCCTATACCATCCGCGTGGATGTCACGACCGCGGTCTCGGGCCTGCTGTCGGTGGGCGATTTCGTCGATGTCTACTGGACCGGCGGGGCGCGCGGGCAGCCGATCACCAAGCAGATCCTCGAGAAGCTCGAGGTCATCGCCATCGATCAGAATGTGCTGCCCGAACGCAACCGCACCGCGGCACCGCGCACGGTGATGGTCGAGGTGACGCCCGAACAGGCCGCGATCCTGACCCTGGCGCAGAACAGCGGCCGGCTGAGTCTCGCGCTGCGCGGGGTCGAGGACAAGAGCCTGACCGGGGAGTTCACCGTCGACCAGACCGCGATCATCGGCGCCGAACCGGTCAAGGAGGAGGCGCCGGCCGAGGATCCGCTGACGGTGCGCGTGCGCCGCGGCACCGAGGCGGCGACCGAGGTGATCCCCGAGGTCGCGCCGACCCGCTAGCGCCTGCAAGTGTTGCGCGAAAACTAGAGGGGAAGCTTCAATTCACCCTCGTAACACCATGTTTCTTGTATTGATTTCCCTCATGTCCTAGGATCGCCCATCGGAGGTGGCACGACCCGGAATGCCACTAGGGGTAGCGGTCCGGAGGGAACTGATCACATGAAGTTGAGGGACCTGACTCGTGCCGTCGGCCTGGTGGCGGCCATGATCTGCGCCGCGCTCTCGCCCGCGGCGGCCCAGAGCGTGCTGCGAATCATGGAGGGCGCGACCTCCAAGAGCATCATCGTGGCGCTGAACCGGGCGGTGGTGGTCGAGAGCAGCCGCGAATTCGCCGAGGTTTCGGTGGCAAATCCCGGCATCGCCGATGTCGCCGCCCTGTCGAACCGCACCATCTATGTGCTGGGCAAGGCGGCGGGGCGCACCACGCTGACGATCCTGGGACCCGGGGGGCGGCTGATCACCAATGTCGACATCCGCGTCTCGCCCGACATCGCCGAATTCAAGGAACGGCTGCGCGAGATCCTTCCCGGCGAGAAGATCGAGGTGCGCACCGCGAATGATGGCATCGTGCTGTCGGGCAGGGTGTCCGGCCCGGCCAAGATCGACCGCGCGCTGGAGCTGGCCGAGCGCTATGCCCCGGGGCGGGTGACCAATCTGCTGCAGGTCGGCGGCACCCAGCAGGTGATGCTGCGGGTTCGCTTTGCCGAGATGCAGCGTTCCACCGCCAAGAGCCTCGGCTTCAGCCTGGGCGTGCGCACCCTGTTCGGGAACTGGGGCCTGGGCGGGACCACCAACAACATCACCCTGACCGAAGGGCCGATCGCGCTGGCCGATGGCAGCTTCGCGCCCTTCCAGTCCACCTTCAACCAGGATCCCAATTCCTTCGCCGGCATCCGCGGCACATTCCAGGCCGGCGGCGTGTTCGTCGATCTGGCGATCGATGCGCTGGAATCGAACGGGATGGTGCGCACCCTGGCCGAGCCCAACCTGGTGGCGCTGTCGGGGGACGAGGCCAGCTTCCTCGCCGGGGGCGAGGTGCCAATCCCGGTGCCCGGCGACAACGGGATCGCCATCGAATACAAGCCCTTCGGCGTCGGCCTCAGCTTCCGTCCGCGGGTGGTGGACGAGGATCTGATGAATCTGGAGCTCGAGGCCTTCGTGTCCTCGCTGGATACCGCCAACGGCCTGACCATCGCCACCAACACCGGCAATGCCTTCGTGCCGGCCTTCGTGGTGCGCCGTGCGCGCACCACGATCGAGCTGCGCGACGGCCAGACCTTCGCCATCGCCGGGCTGCTGCAGGATGCCTTCACCGACAATGCCGCGCAGGTGCCCTGGCTTGGCGACGTTCCGGTGCTGGGCACGCTGTTCCGCTCCTCGGACTTCCAGCGGCGCCAGAGCGAGCTGGTCATCCTGGTCACCCCCTATCTGGTGGTGCCGACGGACGAGGATTCGATCGCGCTGCCGACCGACCGGGTGCGCATCCCGAACGAGCGGGAGCTGTTCCTCCTCGGCCGGGTCGAGGGAACGGCGACGGTGCGCGATGTGGCCCGTCAGGACTTCGAGGGCAGGTACGGCTACGTGTCGGAGTGACAGCCATGAAAAAGACCCTGACGGTGCTGGGTTTCGCCACATTCCTCCTGTCAGCTTGCGACTCGAGGCAGGCCGGACAGTTTCCCAACGAGGAGAGCTTCGGCGCTGCGACGACGGAGAATCTTCTGGTCCAGGCGGCCTATCTGCGGTCGGACCGCGTGATCGAGGCATGGCAGGACCGTTTCGAGAGGGAGGTGCCGAGTGTCGTGAACTTCGCCTTCAACAGCGCGGCGCTGGATGCACAGGCGCGGGACATCCTGCGCCGTCAGGCCGCCTGGCTGAAGGCAAACCCGGATGTCCGGCTGCGGGTGATCGGCCACACCGATCTTGTGGGGTCCGAGGGTTACAACGACAGGCTGGGTCTGGCGCGGGCGCGGGCGGTCGTGCGGTTCCTGATCGCCCAGGGTGTGGCGCGCAACCGGCTGGATGCCATCGTCTCGCGCGGCGAGCGCGAGCCGGTCGTGCCCAGCGAGGGGCCGGAGCGGCGCAACCGGCGGGCCGAGACGCGGGTGGCCGGATTTGTCGACGGTTTCGTCGGCGACGGGATGGACGGAAAACGGGCTGTTAATGTGTACAGGGCTTATGTGAACGACGCGGGAACAATCGAGTCGGTCACGCCCCAGGATTGATCCGGGCAGGTTGTCCCGATCGCGTGTTTTCGTGGGTTTGGTGCTGCCGGCTTCCGGTGGGGCGCCCGGGGTGGCGTGTCGGAGGCCGGCCGGGAAGAGCGAAGAAGCATGCGTGGATTGGGAGCACTCGCCTGGTTCCGGGACCGCCTGAGCCGTTTCGGTGCCGAAACGCGCGGGGCGGTCACGGTCGAATTCGTCGTCGCCCTGCCGCTGCTGCTCGGGGTGCTCGCCTTCGCGGTGCAGTACGGCTATGCCATGCAGGTGCGCAACGCGCTCGACGTCGCGGTGCGCGACGCGGCGCGCTACCTCTCGCGCGCCCCGGTCGATCCCATCACCCATTCGGTGGATCCCGCCTTCCTCGACAAGGCGGTCCAGCTGGTCAATGACCGCATCAGCGACGCCGCGGTGGTCGAGGTCAACGATCTGGTGGTGCGCGCGGACATGGTGGCGGTGAAGGCCACCGCCACGGTCGATCTGCCGCTTCTGCAAGTGATCGGCTGGTTCTCGGGCGACGACACCGCCCAGACCATCGCCATGGTGTCCTGCGAGGGCTGGGCGGTCAGCGAATCGCGCGACGCGGGCGGGGTTCTGGCCCAGCAGCTGTCCGGCGAACCCTTCCGCGACTGCCCCGACGCCTCTCTGGTGGCGATGGTGTCGCCATGAGCGCCGCGCGCCAGGCCGCGACCCGGCGCCTCGGCCGCTTCCTGCGCGAGGAGGGGGCCGCGGCCACGGTCGAATACGTGCTGGTGTTCGTGCCGCTGATGGTGATGATCTTCTTCATCTTCGAGATGACGATGGCCTATCACTGGGCGCTGGCGGCGCAGAAGGGCGTAGAGAACGGCGTCCGCCTGGCGGTGACCCAGCTGCCGATCCATTCCGCGCTGATCGACAGCGACGGGACGGTCGCCCGCTACCAGCGCGTCGGCGCCGCCCGCCCGGGCGATCTTTGCTATTTCGGCACCAGCTGCACCACCATTCCCACGGTCACCTGCCGCGGCGGCAGCTTGCTCGACCCCGATTGCAGTGCCGAGCGGATGGCACAGCTGATGGCGGTGGTCGCGGTGCATGCCTATGGGCTGCAGCCCGAGTCGCTGTCGATCCGCTATGAGGAGAGCGGGCTGGGCCGGGCGACCGAGCCGGTGATCCCGATCATCACCGTCTCGATCAGTTCGCGGGAGTTCCCGCTGGGTCTGTCGCTTCTGGGCATCGACACGCGGCTGCCGGCGGTTTCGGCGACGCTGGTGGCGGAAAACCTGGGCAGCTGAGGGGAGAGGGTCGTCGGCCATGGCGCTTCTGAAGCGGGACGAGAAGCTGGTGGAGGCCTTCGCCATCTCGCGCGATCTGTCCGCCTTTCCCGAACTTGACCAGGAACTGGCCGCGGCCTTCGACGATGGCTGGCGGTCCTTCGACCTGATGCAGGGGCATGACGCCTTCGACGTGAAGCTGCCCGCATCGGTGAAGTTCGTCGTCATCGCCGCCAGTGCCGAGGACGAGGCGGAACTTGACGTGCTGGTCGGCATCATCCGCAAGGCCAAGGAGGCCCGCACCGCGGTTCTTCTGGTGGCGCGCGATCTCAGCCCCGCCGGGCTGCACAGGCTGATGCGCGCGGGCGTGGACGACTTCGCCCCCTTCCCGCTGCCCGAGGGGGTGTTCGGCGACGCGGTGGCGCGGATGCGCGATCTGGTCCAGACCGGTGCCACCCAGGCGGTCGAGGCGCGGCGCCGGCGCCGGGGCTACATCCTGCCCTGCTATGGCGTGGCCGGCGGGGTCGGGGCCACGACCTTCGCGGTCAATCTGGCCTATGAACTGGCCGAACATCTGCGCAAGACCGGCATGCGGGTCTGCCTGCTGGACTTCAACTTCCAGTACGGATCGGTGGCGACCTATCTGGACCTGCCGCGGCGCGAGGCGATCTACGAGCTGATCTCGGACCCCGCCACGCTGGACCATGACGCGCTGGCCCAGGCGCTCACCTCCTACAAGAAGCGCCTCGCGGTGCTGACCGCCCCCTCGGACGCGCTGCCGCTCGACATCATCGCGCCCGAGGATGTGCGCCGGCTGCTGGAGATCGCCGCCTCGGCCTATGATTTCGTCATCGTCGACATGCCGCAATCGCTGGTGCACTGGTCCGACACCGTGCTGCAGATGTGCGAGACCTTCTTCGCGGTGCTGGAGGTCGACATGCGCAGCGCCCAGAACATGCTGCGTTTCCTGCGGGCGCTGAAGGCCGAGGATCTGCCCTTCGAGAAGGTGCAGTATGTGCTGAACCGCGCCCCGGGCTTCACCGATCTGAACGGCAAGAGCCGGGTCAAGCGCCTGTCGGACAGCCTGGGCATCGACATCAACATCTTCCTGCCCGACGGCGGCAAGGCGGTGGTCAATGCCTGCGATCAGGGCGCGCCCCTTGCCGAGGTCGCCAGCGGGAACGCGCTGCGCAAGGAGATCCGCAAGGTGGCGATATCGCTGGTGGAGATGGCCGAGGCCCAGTCCGCCGCGATTGCGTGAGTGAGGGGGGAGATCCGTGTTCCGACGCTTCAGCAAGACCGAGACGCCGCCGGCACCGCGCATCGACGCCGATCACGGCCAGGCGCTGCGCGCGATCCGGGCCAAGGCGCCGGCGGTGGTCGATCTGCCCGAGGTCGCGGCCGAACAGTCCCGCGACCAGAAACGCCGCCAGAAGCTGCTCGACGTCAAGATCGACCTGCACCGCAAGCTCCTGGAGACGCTGAACCTGTCGGTCCTCGACAAGGTTCCCGAGGCCGACCTGCGCCGCGAGATCGCGGTGATCGCGCGCGAGGGGCTGCGCGAGATGTCGGTGGTTCTGAACGCGCAGGAGATGGAGCAGCTGACCTCGGAGCTCTATGACGAGGTCACCGGGCTCGGCCCGCTGGAGCCGCTGCTGAAGGACCCCACCGTCAGCGACATCCTGGTCAACGGCCACGCCCAGGTCTTCGTGGAACGCCACGGCAAGCTGGAACTGACCGACACCCAGTTCAAGGATGACCGCCACCTCTTGCGGATCATCGACAAGATCGTCTCGGCGGTCGGCCGCCGGGTCGACGAGAGCCAGCCCTGGGTCGATGCCCGCCTTGCCGACGGCAGCCGCGTCAACGCCCTCGTCCCGCCCTGCGCCGTGGACGGCCCGCTCCTGTCGATCCGCAAGTTCTCGAAGAAGAAGCTGACCATCGACGAGCTGATCGAGCGGGGCGCCTTCTCCGAGGAGATGGCCACCTATCTGCAGGCGGTGGTGGCGACGCGGCTGAACGTGGTCGTCTCGGGCGGCACGGGGTCGGGCAAGACCACCACGCTGAACGCCCTGTCCTCCTTCATCGACAATTCCGAACGCATCGTCACCATCGAGGATACCGCCGAGCTGCAGCTGCAGCAGATCCATGTCGGGCGGATGGAAAGCCGCCCGCCCAATGTCGAGGGCAAGGGCGAGGTGAGCCAGCGCGACCTGTTGCGCAACGCGCTGCGCATGCGCCCCGACCGCATCATCGTCGGCGAGTGTCGCGGGGCCGAGGTCATCGACATGCTTCAGGCCATGAACACCGGCCATGACGGGTCGATGACCACGATCCACGCCAACAGCCCGCGCGATGCGATCAGCCGCATCGAGAACATGATGGCGATGGCCGGGATCGAGATGCCGCTGCGCGCCATGCGCACCCAGATCACCTCGGCCGTCAACGTGATCGTCCAGGTCAGCCGGCTGCAGGACGGATCGCGCCGGATGGTCTCGATCCAGGAGGTGGTGGGGATGGAGGGCGAGGTGGTCTCGATGCAGGAGATCTTCCGCTTCCAGCGCGAAGGCGTCGATGCCGACGGCAGGGTGATCGGCAGCTTCATGCCCACAGGAATCCGCTCGATCTTCTCCGACCGGTTCCGCCAGTGGGGCTACGACCTGCCGGCAAGCATCTACGCGCCGCCGCGGCGCACCGCATGAGGGGGGGCCGGCGATGACCGAACCGCTGATCTACGCCGCCATCTTCGTCGGCGTGCTGCTGATGGTCGAGGGGCTCTATCTCGCCATCTTCGGCAAGTCGGTGCGCCTCGCCTCGAAGGTCAACCGCCGGCTGGAGCTTCTGGAGAAGGGCGAGGATCCGGAGGAGGTCCTGAACAAGCTGCGCAAGGAGCGCGAGCAGCATGCCGAGCGCAGCGGCTTCCCGCTGCTCGCCCCCCTCGGCGACTATGCCGCCAAGGCCAATATCGCCTTCAGCCCGGCGGGGCTTCTGATGGTGATGCTGTTCGTCACCGTCGTCGTCTTCATCGCCCTGAGCCTGCTCAGCTCCGCCGCGCTGCCGGTGCGCGTGGGCGTGTCGGTCGTGATGGGCTATGGCACCGTCTATGTCTGGCTTCGCAACAAGGCCAAGAAGCGCATCGCCCTGTTCGAGGAGCAGCTGCCCGACGCGGTGGAACTGATCGTGCGCGCCCTGCGCGTGGGGCACCCCTTCTCCTCGGCGATCAATGTGGTTGCCAGCGAGATGCCCGACCCGATCGGCACCGAGTTCGGTCTGATCGCCGACGAGGCGACCTATGGCATGGACATCACCGAGAGCCTGGAGAAGCTGGCCCTGCGGGTGGACATCCAGGACCTGAAGTTCCTGGCGGTCGCGGTGTCGATCCAGTCCAAGTCCGGCGGCAATCTGGCCGAGGTTCTCGACGGCCTTGCCAAGGTGATCCGGTCGCGCTTCAAGCTGTTCCGCCGGGTGCGGGCGATCACCGCCGAGGCGCGCTGGTCGGGGTGGTTCCTCTCGGCCTTCCCGGTGGTGGCGCTGATCATGGTCCAGCTGATCCGCCCCGACTATTACGACGACGTCAAGCAGACGGCGCTGTTTACCCCCGCGGCCATCGTGGTCGGCATCATGCTCGTGGTGAACATCTTCTTCATGCGCATGATGGTCAACATCAAGGTCTGACCCATGGACGGCATCCTCGGCTTCCTGCAGCACGGCTGGGCCTTTCTCGAGGCCGCCTTCGGCCCGCTGGGCCCGTTCTACGCCATCGGGGTGTTCGGCGCGCTGTTCGTGACCATCTCGGCCCCGGTGCTGCTGAAGCGCCGGGCCGATCCGTTCGAGAAGCTGGCCCGCAGCCGCGGGCCGGCGATGCCGCGGGCCAGCGCGGGCGGGGCGGGCGGGGCGGCGCCGGTGCTGCGCTTCGATTCGAAATCGAACCGGAGCCTGGAGCGGTTCTCGAGCTATCTGGAGCCGCAGAACCAGAAGGAGCTGTCGGCAGTCAGGCTGAAGCTGATCCAGGCCGGCTACCGGTCGCGTTCGGCGGTCAGCGCCTATCACTTCGCCCGGATGGCGCTGGGGCTGATCTTCCTGGCCGTCGGGCTGGTCGACGTGCTGGTGCGAAAGGGCGAGCCCTCGATCCCGAACATCGTGCTGTCGGTCCTGATGCCGGGCGTGATCGGCTATTACCTGCCGATCTACTGGGTCACGCGGCGCCAGCAGACCCGCCAGACCGAGATCGCCAACGGCTTTCCCGATGCCCTGGACCTGATGCTGGTCTGCGTCGAGGCGGGGCAGTCGCTGGATCAGGCGATCATGCGGGTGGCCGAGGAGACGCGGAACACCCATCCGGTGCTGTCGGAGGAGTTCGAGATCGTGGCCAGCGAGATCCGCGCGGGCAAGGACCGGGTCAGCGTGCTGCGCGATCTCGCCGAACGCTGCGGCGTGCCCGACATCGCCAGCTTCACCACCGTGCTGATCCAGTCGGCGATGTATGGCACATCGGTCGCCACCGCGCTGCGCGTCTATGCCGCCGAGATGCGCGACAAGCGGGTGATGCGGGCCGAGGAGAAGGCCAACGTGCTGCCCACCAAGCTGACGCTGGGCACCATGCTGTTCACCGTGCCGCCGCTGCTGATCATCCTGATCGGCCCCTCGCTCTACGAGATCTGGCGCACCATCGGGGGCGGAAAATGACCCGGCGCGCCGCAGCGCCGATGTGCGCCGCGGCGCTGGCGGTCATGCTGGCCCTGCCGGGATGCGCGGATCGCCCGGCGCGTCTGTCGGCGCTGCCCGATGCGCCGCCGCCGCCGCTGCTGGCCCCGCCGCCCGCGCAGGTGGCACCCGCCGAGGCGGGGCGGCGGCTGCTTGCCGCCGGCGAGCCCGAGCTGGCACTGCGCCGCTTCGAGGAGGCGCTGCTGGCCGATCCGCGGTCGGGGGATGCACTGGTCGGCGCGGGGGTCGCCAGTTTCCGGCTCGGGCGGCTGGTCCAAGCGCGCCGCTTCCTGGAACGCGCGGTCGAGGTGGCGCCGGAGAATGCCGCCGCCTGGAATGGCCTTGGCGTGGTGCTGAGCGCGCTTGGCAACCAGCATGGCGCGCATGAGGCGCTGCGCACCGCCTTCGCGCTGGACGGCGGGCGGACGCCGGAAATCCGCACCAATCTCGCGCTGGTCGAACACCGCCTGTCCCAGCCGGTTGACGCGGACTCGGTTGTGGCGGAATTTGAACTTCGCCAGACCGGCGCGGGCGTCTATCGCCTGATCGCCCGCGGGCCCGCACCATCGGAAGGCTGACCCATGCATCTGCCCCCGCTTCGCGCGCTTCTCCTGCTCGGCCTGGTCCCGGTTGCGACGGGGTGCGACCAGATGGCCACCCCCGGCGACGCCCCGACCGCGCCGCTGAATGTCGTGGATGCCTCGAACCTCAACGAGCTGATGCTCACCGTCGCCGATCCCGAACAGGCGGTGGCCTATTTCCGCAACGCCCTTGCCGCCGAGCCCGACCGGGTGGAGTTCCGGCGCGGCTATGCCCGCGCGCTGCAGCGTGCCGATCAGCATGCCGAGGCGGCGCTGGTCTATGCCAAGCTGATCGAGGACGGTTTGGCCAATACCGAGGACCGCATCGGCTATGCCGAGGCGCTGGCGCGCAGCAACGCCTGGGAGGAGGTGGAGGCGCAGCTGGCCCAGCTGCCGGAGATGCCCTCCAGCTACCGGATGAACATGCTCCGGGCGATGGCGGCCGACCAGCGCGGCGACTGGGCCGCGGCAGACCGCTATTACGAGGCGGCGCGGCGCCTGACGCCGCGGCCGGCGCGGGCGCTGAACAACTGGGGTGTGTCGAAGATGTCGCGCGGCGATCTGGAGGCCGCGGAGAAGGCCTTCCTCGATGCCGTCACCTATGACCCGAAGCTGTTCTCGGCCAAGAACAACCTGGTCATCGCGCGCGGGCTGCAGGGCAAGTTCACCCTGCCGGTGATCCCGATGACCGAGGAGGAGAAGGCGCAGCTTCTGCACAACCTTGCCCTGATCGCGCTGCGCCAGGGCAAGGAGGAGGTCGCCCGCAGCCTGCTTGCCGAGGCGGTGGCGACCCATCCGCGCCATTTCGAGGCGGCGGTCTCGAAGCTGGCGGCGCTGGACGCCGCCGCCCGCCGGTAGGGCGATGATGCAGCCGCTCCTGTTCCTGGTGCTGCTCGCCGGCCCGTGCCTCTATGCCATCTGGACCGATCTCAGCCGCATGATCATCCCCAACCATGTGGTGATCGCGACCGTGGTCCTGTTCCTTGCCGGGGCGCCCTTCGTCATGGGGCTGGAGGAGATGGCCTGGCGCTTCCTGCCCGCCGCGCTGGTGCTGCTGGCGGGCTTCCTCCTGCACCTGACCGGGCAGTTCGGGGCGGGCGACGCGAAGTTCGCCGCGGCCATCGTGCTGTTCGTGCCGCTGCGCGATCTGCCGTCACTGCTGTGGATCTACGCGATCCTCGCGCTGGTCTCGGTGGGGGTGCTGCATCTCGCCCGGCGCACCCTGCGCGCGCGCGGGGTGGAAAGCCGCCTCAAGGCCCTGGCGGAGACACGCACCTTCCCCCTCGGCATCCCGCTGGCGCTGACCGCGCTGGTCTACCAGATCCTGGCCATCCGCCACTATCTGATCCTCTCATAGATCGTCCCGACCTCGCCCGACCAGCGTTCCCGGAAGGCCCAGCCGGTCGCCGCCAGCTCTGACAGGATCAGCTGCCGCGCCTGCGCCCCGAACGGGCAGGCCGGAACCAGGATCCAGTCGGCGGCATCGAATCCCGCGCGCCCGCCGTAATACCAGGGGCTGGCCCCGGGCAGGGGGTTGCCCCCCGCCATCGCCCAAGTGGCGTTGACCAGATCCGCGGTCAGCACCCGGTCGGGGTCGAGATCGGGCAGCGCGGCCAGGGCGCGGGCGCGCTCGCGATACTGGGCGATCAGGCCCGAGGTCGAGGTGCAGGCGGGGAAGCTGCGCCCCATGAAGGTCACCGGCAGGATCTCGGCCGCGCTGCGCGGGTCGCTCGGCGGCTCCTCGGGCAGGATCACCGGAACCTGCGCCATGGCCATCGCGGCGCGTTCCTTCAGGAACATCAGGTCATCCCAGCCCGGCCGGTCGAAGGGATCCAGATAATCGGCCGGATCGGCCCCCAGATGCCGCAACGGGCTGGCCAGCATGTTGATCGCATGGGGCCCGACCTGGGTCAGCGCCACCAGCGCAAGCCCGCCCAGCACGCCGCGCGCCGGCAGCGCCAGGATGCGCGCCCCCGAATCCATGCGCCCGCGCGCCTCGTGCAGCGCCACCGCCAGCGTCACCAGCCAGACCGGCGCATTGGCCCAGTTCTGATAGGTGACATAGATCGCCCCCGGCAGCAGCATCAGCAGCTGAAGCCCGGGCCCCCGCAGCCCGGCAAGGCGCAGCGCGATGATGCCGCCGAGCAGCGCGAAGCTGCCGAGCACGAAGGCGGGCGAGGCGACGATCTCGGCCAGCGACAGCCCCGGCCGCGGCCGGATGTCGGAATTGGCGACCATGATCAGGTCGCCCAGATAGGCCGGCCAGATGCCGGGCCCGGCCCGGACCGTGACCGCCGCCATCACCGCCAGGCCGGTGAGCGTGGCGACCGCGAGCGCGTGCCAGCGCCGGCCCGCGACCAGCCAGACCAGCACCGGCAGGGCGAGGGCGAGGAAATAGGTCATCTTGAGAAGGGCCAGGAAGGCAAGGCCCGCCCCCAGCATCAGCCCGTCGCCGCTGGCGGTCCGGGCGGTCCGCGCCGGCACCAGCATCAGAAGGGCGAGGCAGGTGAACACCGCCCACCCCCAGCGGTTGTAGAACAGCGCGAAGGTGGTGGTGGCGACCGTGGAATCATGCACGAGCCCCCCCGCCTCGACCAGCGCCCATACCGAGACGACCAGCGCGGTCCATGGCGAAAGCCGCGTGACCCCCAGCCAGACCAGCATCGGCAGCAGGAAGGCCGCCACGGCGAGATTGGCCGCGATCAGCGCCATGCCGGGGCCCAGTCCCTGGGCAAGCCCCAGGGCGGGCAGCCCGAAGGCGATCAGCCCCAGCGGCGTGGGAAAGTCGAGATGCGGCAGCGCCCCGGCCTGCACGCGCAGCGCCCCGTCCAGCGCATGCAGCACGTCCGCCTCGATGCCCGAGATCATCAGCCGCCCGGGCAGCAGCAGGATCGCGGCCAGCATCGCCCAAAGGATCGTGACCTGCGCCACCAGCAGCAGCGGCCGGAACACCGACATGGCCATCCCTCCCCCGTCGTCGCGGCGAAGATCAGGCAACACAATGGTGACATTTCCAAGGCAGGGAGGGCGGCGGCGGGGCGCTGCCATCGCCTTGCCCCATTGCTCGCCTAGCGCTGAGTCGCGGCGATCCGCCCCCGCTGCAGGAGTTCGGCGATGAATGACATGTCGGTCGATGCCTTTCCGCTGCGCGCGCCCACCCGCATGGCCGATCTGGGCCTGAACGAGGTGATGCAGCGCGACCTGTTGCTGAAGACCATGTTCCGCCAGAACCTGCGCAGCCCGACCGAGCTGTCGGATGCGCTGAAGGTGCTGCCGCCGGTGGTGGATGAGCTTCTCGATCTGGCCAAGGGCCAGGGGCTGGTCGAGACGCTGGGGGTGCGCAGCGCCTCGCTGCGGTCGGAGATGCGCTACGGCCTGACCGAATCGGGCAAGGCCCGCGCGCTGGACGCGCTGGAACAGTCCGAGTATTTCGGGCCCTTCCCGGTGCCGATGGCCGACTTCGCCCGGCTGGTCGAGATGCAGTCGATCCGCAAGGCGCGCATCAGCCGCGAAATGCTGGAGCGCAGCATGGGCCATCTGGTGCTGCCCAAGGGGCTTCTGGACCAGCTGGGCCCGGCGGTGAATTCCGGCCGCTCGATCCTGCTCTACGGCCCGCCGGGCAACGGCAAGTCGTCGATCTCGAACGGGATCCGCGACGCGCTGGCCGACACCATCCTGGTGCCGCGGGTGATCGAGCTGGCCGGCCAGATCATCGCGGTCTACGATCCGGTGATCCACCGTCGGGTCGAGGAGGCACCGCGGGTCGACGCGCAGGGGCTGCGCCTTGCCGGGCCGGGCCATGATCCGCGGCTGATCCGCTGCAAGCGGCCCTCGGTGATCACCGGGGGCGAGCTTACGCTCGACATGCTCGATCTCAACTTCAACCCGATCTCGAAGACCTATCAGGCGCCGCTGCAGCTCAAGGCCTCGGGCGGGGTGTTCATCGTCGATGATCTCGGCCGGCAGGCCCAGCCGCCGATGGCGCTGATCAACCGCTGGATCGTGCCGATGGAGAAGGGCTTCGACCTCTTGTCACTGCATTCGGGGCAGAAGTTCGAGGTGCCCTTCGACACGCTGGTGATCTTCTCGACCAATTTCGCGCCCAGCGAACTGTTCGACGGCGCCGCGCTCAGGCGCGTCTATTACAAGATCAAGGTCGATCGCCCCAGCCGCGACGATTTCATCAAGATCTTCGCGCGCACCTGCAAGGCCTATGGCGTGAAGCCGGACGAGGGGGTGCTGACCCATCTGCTGCGCGACCTCTACCCCACGACGAAGAAGGGCTTCGCCGCCTATCATGCCCCCTTCCTGATCGATCAGGCGCTGTCGATCTGCGCCTATGAGGGGCGTCCGCGCGAACTGACCAACGAGCTGATCGATCGCGCCTGGGCGAATCTCTATGTCGATGACGAGGACTGAACGCGCCCGCGCGGTCAGGCGGCCAGATCGGCAGGTTCGGGCAGGCCGTGCCTGCGGCAGCAGGCGGTCAGCGTGTTGGCCAGCAGGCAGGCGATGGTCATCGGACCCACCCCGCCGGGCACCGGGGTGATCGCGCCCGCGATGGGCGCGACCGCGTCGAAATCGACATCGCCCACCAGCCGGGTGCCGCCGGCGCCATCATCGACGCGGTTGATGCCGACATCGATCACCGTCGCCCCGGGGCGGACATGGCCGGCGCCGATCATCCCGGGCCGGCCGACCGCGGCCACCAGGATGTCGGCCCGGCGGCATGTCGCGGCCAGGTCGCGGCTCCGGCTGTGGGCGATCGTCACGGTGGCGTTGTCCTGCAGCAGAAGCGCCGCCATCGGCCGGCCGACGATGTTCGACCGGCCGACGACCACCGCCTCGGCCCCCGACAGATCGCCCAGATGGTGGCGCAGCAGCATCAGGCAGCCCAGCGGCGTGCAGGGCACCATGGCGGGCTGGCCGGTATGCAGCCGCCCGACATTGGTGGTGTGAAACCCGTCGACATCCTTGGCCGGGTCGATCGCGTTGATGACCATGGTCGCGTCCAGATGCCGCGGCAGCGGCAGCTGGACCAGGATGCCGTGCACCGCGGGGTCGGCATTCAGCCGGTCGATCAGCGCCATCAGCCGGTCGGCGGGCACATCGGCGGGCAGGCGGTGTTCGAAGGAGGCCATGCCGGCGGCGACCGTCTGGCGCGCCTTGTTGCGGACATAGACCTGGCTGGCGGGATCCTCGCCCACCAGCACCACCGCAAGGCCCGGGGTGATGCCGTGGTCGCGGGCGATGCGGGCGACATGGCCGGCGATGCGCCCGCGGAGCCCCTCGGCAAAGGCCTTGCCGTCGATGATCCGTGCCATCCCTGCACCCCCCGCGGTCAGAACAGTCCCTCGATGCGGCCGTCGCGATCCAGCCGGATCGATTCGGCGGCCGGCACGCGGGGCAGGCCCGGCATGGTCATGATGTCGCCGCAGATCGCCACCACGAAGCCGGCGCCGGCGGCCAGCCGCACCTCGCGCACCGGGATGGTGAAGCCGCTTGGCGCGCCCAGCGCGCCGGGATCGGCGGTGAAGGAATACTGGGTCTTTGCCATGCAGACCGGCAGATGGCCGAAGCCCGCGGCTTCCCACTCGGCCAGCTGGGCGCGCACCTTCGGGTCGACCTCGATGCCGTCGGCGCGGTAGATCTCGCGCGCGATGGTCTCGATCTTGGCAAGCAGGCCCATCCCGTCGGGATAGAGGGTGCGGAACCGCGCCGTGCCCGACTGCGCGATCTCGGCCACCCGGCTGGCCAGCGCCTCGATCCCGGCCGAGCCCTCGGCCCAGTGGCGGCACAGGAAGGCCTCGCTGCCCAGCGCCTGCGCGCAGGCGCGCACCGCCTCGATCTCGGCCTCCGTGTCGGTGGTGAAGTGATTGATCGCCACCACCGCGGGCACGCCGAACTTGGCCAGGTTCTCCAGATGCCGGGCGAGGTTCGCGCTGCCCCGCTCGACCGCCGCCACGTCCTCGCGCCCCAGCTCGGCCCGCGCCACGCCGCCATTCATCTTCAGCGCCCGGACGGTGGCGACGATCACGACCGCATCGGGGCTGAGGCCGGCCTTGCGGCACTTGATGTCGAAGAACTTCTCGGCCCCCAGATCGGCGCCGAAGCCGGCTTCGGTCACCACGAAATCGGCCAGTTTCAGCGCGGTGCGGGTGGCCATCACCGAGTTGCAGCCATGGGCGATGTTGGCGAAGGGCCCGCCATGGATGAAGGCGGGGTTGTTTTCCAGCGTCTGCACCAGGTTCGGCAGGATGGCCTGCTGCAGCAGCACGGTCATCGCGCCATCGGCCTTCAGGTCGCGGCAGGTGACGGGTGCGCGGTCGCGGGTGTATCCGACGATGATGTCGCCCAGCCGGCGCTGCAGGTCGTCATCGTCGGTGGCAAGGCACAGGATGGCCATCACCTCGGAGGCGACGGTGATGTCGAAGCCCGCCTCGCGCGGGAAGCCGTTGGCGACGCCGCCCAGCGAGATCACCATCTGCCGCAGGGCGCGGTCGTTCATGTCCATCACCCGGCGCCAGGCGATGCGGCGGATGTCGATGCCCAGCGCATTGCCCCAGTAGACATGGTTGTCGAGCATGGCCGACAGCAGGTTGTGCGCCGATGTGATGGCGTGGAAGTCGCCGGTGAAGTGCAGGTTGATGTCCTCCATCGGCACGACCTGCGCCATGCCGCCGCCGGCCGCGCCGCCCTTCATCCCGAAGCAGGGGCCGAGGGAGGGTTCGCGCAGGCAGATTGCCGCGCGCCGGCCGATCCGGTTCAGCCCGTCGCCGAGGCCCACCGTGGTGGTGGTCTTGCCCTCGCCCGCGGGCGTGGGGTTGATCGCCGTCACCAGAACCAGCTTGCCGTCCGGCCGGTCCTTCAGCCCGGCGATGAAGTCCGCCGCGACCTTGGCCTTGTCATGGCCGAAGGGCAGCAGCGCCTCGGCGGGAATGCCGAGCCGGGCGCCGATCTCGGCGATCGGCTTCTTGCGGGCCTCGCGGGCGATCTCGATGTCGGAACGTGCGGCCATGGCTTTCCTCCGCCTGCGGCTGTGCGCCGTCCTGAGTGCCGGAGGGCCGGGGCGGGGGCAAGAATGTTTGCGACATCCCGAAGGCCGATTGCGCCCGTCTTCGCCGGCGGGCGGCGGACGGGCGGCTGCGGGCGGCGCGGCGGGCCAGACCGCCGCCGGCCCGGGCGCCGTGCCGGCGATCCCTGCGGACCGGCGCGCGGGGCGGCGCGATCTCAGGCGGTGCCGGGTTCCGCGTCGGGGCGCGGGCGCGGCTTGCCGGCCTTGGGCAGCGAGATGACGGTGGGCGCGTCGCCGCCATCGGCGGCGGGGGGCGGGGCGCCGCCATCCTCGTCGCGGGTCAGCTTCTCGCCGCGCAGGATCCGCTGGATCTCCTCGCCCGTCAGGGTCTCGTATTCCAGAAGCCCCTGGGCGAGGCGCTCCAGATCCTCGGCCTTCTCGGTGAGGATGCGCTTGGCGGTGCGGTAGCCCTCATCCACCAGGCGGCGCACCTCGGCATCGATCAGCTGCTGGGTCTCGGGCGAGATGTTCGCCGGCCCGCCATAGACGCCCAGATAGGTCTCGCGCTCATTGGCATAATCGATGGTGCCCAGCTTCTCGGACATGCCGAACTGGGTGACCATGGCGCGGGCGATGCGGGTGACCTGCTGGATGTCCGAGGCCGCGCCATTGGTCACCTGCGAGGGGCCGAACTTCAGCTCCTCGGCGACGCGCCCGCCCATGGCCATGGCGATCTTCGCGGTCAGCTGCTCGTAGGTCTGGCTCAGATGGTCGCGTTCGGGCAGGCTCAGCACCAGCCCCAGCGCGCGGCCGCGGGGGATGATGGTCGCCTTGTGGATCGGGTCGTGGCCGGGCATGTTGAGACCGACGATGGCATGGCCGGCCTCGTGATAGGCGGTCAGGCGCTTCTCCTTCTCGGTCATCGCCAGGCTGCGCCGTTCGGCCCCCATCATCACCTTGTCCTTGGCGTTCTCGAAATCCTCCATGGTGACATGGCGCTTGCCGGTGCGCGCGGCCATCAGCGCCGCCTCGTTGACCAGATTGGCCAGATCGGCGCCGGAAAAGCCGGGGGTGCCGCGGGCGATCACCCGCAGGTCGACATTGGGGGCGAGCGGGGTCTTGCGGGTGTGGACCTCGAGGATCTTCAGCCGCCCGTTCATGTCGGGATTGGGCACCTGCACCTGGCGGTCGAAGCGTCCGGGGCGCAGCAGGGCGGGGTCCAGCACGTCGGGCCGGTTGGTGGCGGCGATCAGGATCACGCCCTCATTGGCCTCGAACCCGTCCATCTCGACCAGAAGCTGGTTCAGCGTCTGCTCGCGTTCGTCATTGCCGCCGCCATAGCCCACGCCGCGGTGGCGGCCCACCGCGTCGATCTCGTCGATGAAGACGATGCAGGGCGCGTTCTTCTTGGCCTGTTCGAACATGTCGCGCACGCGGCTGGCGCCGACGCCCACGAACATCTCGACGAAATCGGAACCCGAGATGGTGAAGAAGGGCACGCCCGCCTCGCCGGCGATGGCGCGGGCCAGAAGCGTCTTGCCGGTGCCCGGCGGGCCGACCAGCAGCGCGCCCTTGGGGATCTTGCCGCCGAGCCGCGAGAATTTCTGCGGATCGCGCAGGAATTCGACGATCTCCTGCAGCTCCTCCTTCGCCTCGTCGATGCCGGCGACATCGTCGAAGGTGACGCGGCCCGAACGTTCGGTCAGAAGCCGCGCGCGCGACTTGCCGAAGCCCATCGCGCCGCGCCCGCCGCCCTGCATGCGGTTCATGAAGAAGATCCAAACCCCGATCAGCAGGAGGAAGGGCAGCCACAGCGACAGCGTGGACATCAGGCCGGAACGTTCCTGCGGCGCGACCTCGATCCGCACCCGGTGCTGGCGCAGGGTGTCGATGACGTCCGCGCCCTGGGGCTGGATCACCTCGTAGCGCCGGCCATCCGTGTCGCGCGCGCGGATGCGTTCGCCATCGATGCGCACCGATTCGACGCGGTTGGCCTCGACCCGGTCGAGGAAGTCCGAGAATGTGACCTCGTCGGTTCTCGTTCCCGGGGTGCCCGAGCTGAAGACGCTGAACAGGGCGACGAGGAGCAGGATGACGATGGCCCAGAAGGCGAGACTTTTCGCGTTGCCCAAGGATCTCTCCCGCAGGATGGAGCCGCGGCGGCCCGGCCGGACCGCCTTTCCGTCAAGATAGGCGAGGGGGAGACGGATTCAAAGGCCGGTCAGGACCCTGCGGCGACGTGCATCGGGGATGACGGGTTCGGCCCGCCATGCCGAGGGGCCGAGAAGCGGGGCCGCGATCAGCCGCCCGCCCGACCGGATCGCCGGCGTCGTGGCAAGGATCTCGGCGCCGGGGCCGGCACCGGCGGCGCGCGCCGCCGGCAGTCCCAGCGCGCCCACCGACAGCCCCGCCCCGGCCGGGCCGAGGATGCGCCAGCGCCGGTCCCACGTCACCCCGTCGGCCAGCGGCACCGGCGGCGCGGCGCGGGCCGGCTCGCGGCAGACGATCAGCGCCGCCCCGGCGCGGCGGATCAGGCAGCCATGCAGCGTGGCGGCGGGCGGCGGATCGTCGAGGCGCGCGATCAGGCCCTCGATCCGCGCCAGCCGCGGCGGGTGGCGCCGGCCGCCGATGGCGGTCAGCAGATCGGCCAGAAGCTGGCCGAGGATGGCGCGCGGCGCCCCGGTCAGGGCGGCGGGGGACAGGCGCGCCTCGCCATGACCGCCCCAGAGGACCGCCCGCGCGGCCAGCTGCCGGGCCGCCTCGTCCAGCACCAGCCGGGCATCGGCCATGTGCCGGGCGGTCATCGCCAGCCTTTCGGGGGTCAGCCCCAGCCGGGGCAGAAGGCGCAGCATCGCCCGCGCGCGGGCGCGGTCGCGGGCCGGGTCGCGGTTCGAGGGATCCTCGACCCAGCTCCATCCCCGGGCGCGCAGCAGGGCGCGAAGTGCGGCGCGCCGCACGGTCAGGAGCGGCCTGAGCCAGACCACCCCCCCCGCGGCGCTGACCGGGCTCATCGCCGCGAGGCCGGCGACGCCCGAGCCCCGGGCGAGGCGCATCAGCACCGTCTCGGCCTGATCGTCCAGCGTATGGGCCAGCGCCACCGCGGCAAGGCCCCGCCGCGCCGCCCAGGCCGCGATCAGCGCCCGCCGCGCCTCGCGTGCGGCTTCGGCCAGATTGCCGCGGGGCGGGCGGTCCGCCCAGCGCAGGACGTCATGCGCGATCCCCAGCGCGGCGCAGCGGTGCGCGACCATCGCCGCCTCGGCCGCGGATTCGGGGCGCAGACCGTGATCGACCGTGACCGCCGCCAGCGCCCGGCCGCTGGCGGCGGCCCAGTCGGCGGCCAGCGCCAGAAGGGCCATCGAATCGCCGCCCCCCGAGACGGCGAGCCCGATCGGCCCGGGCGGGGCGGCCGCCATCGCGCCCGCGAAGGCCGCGGCGGGGTCGGCCGGCCGGCTCAAGGGCAGCCGGCGGCGGCGCGCTCCTCGCCAAGCCGGGGCGCAAGGCCCGCGACCGCCTCGGGGAAGCGCCGGGCAAGCTCGTCGAAGGTCAGGCACGCCTCGCGCATCTGGCCCAGGAGCCGCAGCATGCGCCCGACGCCGAACAGCGCCTCGGCCGCCTGCCCGCCGGCGGGATCGGCATTGAAGGCGTCCAGATAGCTGCGCGCGGCATCGCGCGGACGGCCCTGGATCTCCTGCGCGCGGGCCAGGCCCAGCCTTGCCGCCTGGGTCAGCGGCCCGCCGGGATAGCTGTCGAGGAAGGCGCGAAACGCGCCTTCGGCCAGCGCGGCCTCGCCCTGGTCGAGCAGCGCGCGCGCCCGGTCGAAGGCCGCCTGCTCGGTCACGGCGGTCGCCGGTCCGTCGGGCTTCCTGAACGGCCCGCCCAGCGGCACCGGCTCGGGCCGGGGCAGGGCGGCCGCGCCGCCCTCGATCTCCGACAGGCGGAACTCGACATCGGCAAAGCGCCGCCCGGCATCCTCGGCCATGCGCCGGATCTGGTTCTGGATCTCCTCGACCCGGCCGGTCAGCCGGCGGATCTCGGCCTCGAGCGCGGCGAGCCGCGCCAGCGGGTCGGGCGAGGCGGGGGGCAGCA
This sequence comes from Alphaproteobacteria bacterium, assembly GCA_003697125.1. Classification (GTDB taxonomy): domain Bacteria; phylum Pseudomonadota; class Alphaproteobacteria; order Rhodobacterales; family Rhodobacteraceae; genus J013. The sequence goes on along the minus strand of RFGB01000151.1, from coordinate 2,299 downwards.
CCTGCCGCCCGGTGGCGAGGAGCTGGGCGTTGAGCGCCTGCACGATCGCGTCGATCGCCTGAAGGTTGCGCCGGATGTCCTCCAGCGTCTCGGGGGGCGGCGCGGCGGTGGTCTGCGCCGCCGCGGGCAGCGCCAGCCCCGCAAGCCAGGCAGCAAGCAGCATCGCGCGCATTCCGCCCCCCCTTCCCGCGGCCGTCAGCTCAGCGGCGCGCCGGCCAGCACGGTGACCGCGCGCCGGTTCTGCGACCAGCAGCTCTCGTTCGAGCACAGCGCCTCGGGCCGTTCCTTGCCATAGCTTACCGTGCGCAGGCGGGTCGGTTCCACCCCCTGCCCGACCAGGAACTGGAACACGGCATTGGCCCGCCGCGCGCCCAGCGCGAGGTTGTAGTCGCGGGTGCCGCGCTCGTCGGCATGGCCCTCGATGACCGCGGTGACCGCGGGATTGGCGATCAGCCACTCGGCCTGACGGCGCAGGGTGTCCTGGGCGATGGCGTCCAGCGCCGAGGAATCGAAGGCGAAGAACACCCGGTCGCCGATGATGGTGTTGAAATACTGGACACTGTCGGCCGGGATCGCGGCGGTGCCCGGCGCGGGCGTGGCGACCGGCGCGGTGCGGTCGTCGGGCGCGCCGGAACAGGCCGCCAGCGCGAGGGCGGCGAGGAGCAGGCTGCTTGCGCGGTGGATCATCTGAAAACTCCGCTTGGGGGTGTCAGTCGAGAAGGGGTGACCAGGCGGGGTCCGATCCCGGCTGGTCGGTGGGAACGCGCCTGAGGTTGCGTCCGGTCAGGTCCACGCTCATCAGGACCGGAACGGCATTCGGTCCGCCCAGGTCGCGGAAGAACATCAGCACCCGCCCGTTCGGCGCCCAGGTCGGACCCTCGTCGATATAGCTCGCGGTTAGAAGCCGCTCGTCCGAACCGTCGGGCCGCATTACGCCGATGTAGAACCGCCCGCCCAGCAGCTTGGTGAAGGCGATCCAGTCCCCGCGCGGCGACCAGACCGGCCCCGCATAGCGGCCCGGCCCGAAGCTGATGCGCTGTGCCTCGCCGCCATTGGCGGGCATGACATAGAGCTGCTGCGAGCCGCCCCTGTCGCTTTCGAACACGATCCGGCTGCCGTCGGGAGAGAAGCTGGGCGCGGTGTCGATGGCGGGGCTGTCGGTGAGGCGGATGCGCGGGCGCGAGCCCAGCGGCACCACATAGATGTCGGTGTTGCCGCCCTGGGTCAGCGACATCACCACCCGGCTGCCGTCGGGCGAGAAGCGCGGTGCGAAGGTCATGCCGGGCAGGGTCTCGAGTTCGGTCCGCGTGCCGGTGGCCAGGTCCATCAGATGCACCCGCGGCTGGCCCGAGGCGTAGGAGAGGAAGACGATCCGCTGGCTGGTGGGATCGAAGCGCGGGGTCAGCACGAGATCGCGCCCGTCGGTCAGGAAGCGCAGATTGGCGCCGTCCTGGTCCATGATCGCCAGACGCTTGACGCGCGCGCCGCGCGGGCCGCTCTCGGCCACGAAGACGATGCGGCTGTCGAAATAGGGCCCCTCGCCGGTGATCCGCGTATAGACCTCGTCGGCCAGCTTGTGGCCCAGCCGGCGCCATTCCGCGGCGCTGCCGGCGAATTGCAGGCCCGCGCCGTCCTCCTGCCCGGTCGCCACATCCCACAGGCGGAACTTCACCGCCAGCCTGCCATCGGGCAGGGTGGCGACGGCGCCGACGATCAGCTTGTCGGCGTTGATTGCCCGCCAGGCGGCCAGGTCCGGCGCGGCGTCGACCGATGCGGGGCGGGCCAGATAGGCCTCGCGGGGGATCAGCCTGAACAGCGCGGTCCCGGTCAGGTCATTGGTGGCGACATCGGTGATCTGGGCGGCCAGCGCCGCGGCGTCGGGGGTCTCGGCGATGAACACCGGCACCGCGATCGGCATCGGTTCCACATTCGGGTCGCTGATCGTCAGGCGCAGCGGGCCGGGTTCCTGCGCGCCGGCGGTCGTTGCGATCAGGGCGAGGAGGCAGACCATGAGGGTGCGGACCATCAGAACCCCACATCTTGCGATTTCGGATCGAAGGTGATGATGATGTCCTTCCACCGCTCGTATTTCTCCTGCGGGGGAAAGCGGATCTCGCCCCGGCGGGCGGCGATCAGGATCGCGCGGCGCGCCGCCTCGAAGGCCCGGCGAAAATTGCCCTGCGGGTTGGCCGGATCATGCGGCACGACATCGCCGATCAGGCTGCCGTCGGGGGCGACCTGGAAGCGGACCGAGACGACCAGCTTCTCCCACCCCTCGACCCCGCGCAGGGTGCCGAAG
>RFGB01000150.1 GCA_003697125.1 Alphaproteobacteria bacterium | reverse complement strand
GCCGTGATCGGCGCGGCCCCGTCCATCGGCGCCCCGGACCCTTGCCGGGGCGAAACCCTTCAATGCCCGTTCAGGCGCGGCGACGGCCGAAAAGGCCAAGACCGGCCAGCGCGGTCCCGAGCAGCAGGAAGCCGGCGGGGAGCGGAACGGGGGTCACGCTGTCGGTGCTGAAGCGCAGGTTGTCGGCATAGATCGAGTTCTTGAACTGCCCGCGCGAGCCGAAGGCGACGAAGGCGATGTTCGACGCGGTCACGGTCAGCGTCTTCATTGCAGTGACGCCGGCCGGCAGAAGCGCCGTGGCCTGGGCCAGCAGGTTCTTGCCCGAGTCATAGACCCTCAGCCAGAGCCGATCCTCGTCCTGGCCGAAATCGCCAAGATCGATCGACACCTTGTTCACGCCGGAGACCAGGAACTTTCCCGCGATCACCTTGCTGAAGCTGTCCGTCCCGATCGAATTGCCTTCGCCGGGCGCGGGGTTGAAGCCCGAGACCCGCAGGTTGTCCTCTCCGAGCGCGGTCAGCTTCACGCCGCCCAGGTCGGTGCCGTTGATGATCGTCCCGGGGGTGAGGCTGTTGAAATCGATGGTGGTCGTGGCGGCCTGGGCCGTGGCCCCGGCGACACAGAACGCTGCCACCGAAAGGATACGCTTGAAATTCATGGCATTCTCCATCCGTACGGGGACATTATGCGCCTCCGCAAGGATCTGTTTACCATATTTGCGGGCTTGCGGCAAGCGCGGCGGCCGGGCGCGCGGCGCGGGATGGGTGCGTGGCGGCGCGGCCGCATTGCAGCGCACAATTGGCGCTTGCGCCGGCGGGCAAGTAATGTCATTCCTCCGCAAGGCGTTCTGACGAACGAATGTTGCGCGGGACCAATCGTCCCGCCGAGATGAAAGGGTATGCCATGGCCTCGGTCGAAGCCTCCCTCCGCCGCATGCAGGGTGATGACGCGCGCAAGGATCTCTATGCCGTGGGCGAAATTCCGCCGCTGGGCCATGTGCCGGCGAAGATGCATGCCTGGACCATCCGGCGCGAACGGCATGGCGAGCCGGCCACGGCGATGCAGGTCGAGGTGGTCGACACCCCCGAGCCCGACGCCGACGAGGTTCTGGTCCTGGTGATGGCGGCGGGGGTCAACTACAACGGGGTCTGGGCCTCGCTGGGCAAGCCGATCAGCCCCTTCGACGTGCACGGCGCGCCCTTCCACATCGCCGGGTCGGATGCGTCGGGCATCGTGTGGAAGGTCGGCGAGAAGGTGCGCCGCTGGAAGGTGGGCGACGAGGTCGTCATCCACTGCAACCAGGATGACGGCGATGACGAGGAATGCAATGGCGGGGATCCGATGTTCTCGCCCAGTCAGCGGATCTGGGGCTACGAGACGCCCGACGGCAGCTTCGCCCAGTTCACCTGCGTGCAGTCGCGCCAGCTGATGCCGCGGCCGCGGCATCTGACCTGGGAGGAATCGGCCTGCTATACCCTGACCCTGGCCACGGCATACCGGATGCTGTTCGGGCATCACCCGCACGAGCTGAAGCCCGGGCAGAACGTGCTGGTCTGGGGGGCGTCGGGGGGGCTCGGCTCCTATGCCGTGCAGCTGGCCGCGACCGTCGGCGCCAATGCGATCGGCGTCATCTCCGACGAGGACAAGCGCGACTTCGTGATGGGCCTTGGCGCGAAAGGGGTGATCAATCGCCGGGAGTTCTCCTGCTGGGGTCAGCTGCCACGGGTGAACACCGAGGAATACCGCGCCTGGCTGGCCGAGGCGCGCCGCTTCGGCAAGGCGATCTGGGAGATCACCGGCAAGGGGGTGAATGTCGATATCGTGTTCGAGCATCCGGGCGAGGCGACGTTCCCGGTCTCGACCTTCGTGGTCAAGCGCGGCGGCATGGTGGTGATCTGCGCGGGCACCAGCGGCTACAATCTGACCATGGACGCCCGCTATGTCTGGATGCATCAGAAGCGGATCCAGGGCAGCCATTTCGCCAATCTGAAGCAGGCGAGCGCGGCGAACAAGCTGATGATCGAGCGCAGGCTCGATCCCTGCATGTCCGACGTCTTCCCCTGGCAGCAGATCCCCGATGCGCACATGATGATGATGCGCAACGAGCACAAGCCGGGCAACATGGCGGTGCTGGTCTCGGCGCCGCGGGCGGGGCTCAGGACCTTCGAGGATGCGGTGGAGGCGGCGCGGCGTTAACCTTCCGTTCATCTTCCTGACCGACGATCAGCGCGCCGGCCGGATGAGCCGCGGGAATGGCACATCCGGCCGGCCGTGCGTCATGCCAGTCGTTTCAAGGCCTTGTTCCGACGATGGCTCGCAATTTTCGGGGAGGGCGAAAATGCGAGTTTCCGGGGGCGGGCCCTTCATGCTATGGTTGAGTTAAGGGTCCGTTAACCTTTCCTAAAGAGAGTCGTCATGTCGCAAGACTGGATGATCGACGTTCTGGCAGACATCCGTCAGTATGCCCGGAGCAACCGGTTCCCGGCGCTGACCGAGATCCTCGACGACGCGATCATTGTCGCTGCTGCGGAGTTGCGGGAGCGGGGGGAAATCTGCAGCGTGGTCGAAGACGATGTCATCGAGACTGGAAAGCTTCACCGAGGGGTTGACGACCACTGACAGCAGGGAGGGGCTGCAGGGTCTGATCGAAAGGCTGCGCGACATCTACGATGCCGATCATGTCGTCTATCACGCGGTCAACCTGGCCGGGTCGCCCTATGCCGCGCTGACCTATCCCAACGAATGGGTGGATCACTACCAGGATGCGGCCCTCTATCGCATCGATCCGGTGGTGCAGACCGCGTGGCGGCGCTTCCACCCCCTCGACTGGCGGCGGCTCGACTGGTCGGCCCCGGCCGCGCGGCGGCTTCTGCGCGATGCCTTCGATGCCGGGCTCGGCAACCAGGGCTACAGCCTGCCCATCAGGGGGCCCGACGGGCAGTTCGCCCTGTTCACCGTGAACGGGCGTGCGGGCGATGCCTCATGGGATCGCTTCACCGGGGATTTCGGCCGCGACATGCTGCTGATCTCGCACTACTTTCACCAGAAGGTGCTGGATGTCGAGAATGTGGCGGAAAAGGCCCCCGGGCGCGATCTGTCCCCGCGCGAGATCGATGCCCTGAGCTATCTGGCGCGCGGGCTCGGGCGCGGTCAGGTGGCCGACCGCCTGGGCATTTCCGAGCACACGCTGCGCGTCTATGTCGACAGCGCGCGCTTCAAGCTGGGGGCGCTGAACACCACCCATGCCGTCGCCCTGGCACTGACCAACGGAATCATCCATATCTGACTTTCCGCAACGCGCGACAAAGGCGTTGCGAAATAATGGGTTAGAGCGCGCGGTCGCGAACTGTTAACCCCCATGGCGCACCGTCCTCGTCGCGCAGCACCGCAGAGGACCCGCAGCCATGATCCGCTTTCTGTATGCCGACGAACTCTCCCGCCATCCCGTCCTTGCCGACAGCATGTTCCGCGACCGGGCGACGCAGTTCCGCGACAGGCTCGGCTGGGACGTGACCGTCGACGCGAACGGGCATGAGCGTGACTGCTATGACGACGAGGGCCCGCTCTATGTCATCTGGGTGCAGGAGGACGGAACCCATGGCGGTTCCATGCGGATCCTGCCCACCACGGGCCGGACGATGGTCAACGACCACTTCGCCCATCTCAATGGCGGCGTCCGCATCGAGAGCCCGCTGATCTGGGAATGCACGCGCTTTTGCCTCTCGCCGCGGCTGAAGGGGGGATTCCGCGCCGCGCTGCCGGTCTCGGCGGCCCTGATGATGGCAGGCTGCGAACTGGGCATCCGCTTCGGCCTGACCCATGCGGTGGGCGTGTTCGACGCGCGCATGGTGCGCATCTATCGCGCGATCGGCTGGTCGCCCGAGATTCTCGGCACCGAGGGTTCGGGCGCGGATGCAGTCTCGACCGGCTTGTGGCCGATCGATGCCGACAGCCGCGCCGCCATCGCCCGCCGCTCGGGCATCGCCGAGGCGCTGGCCGCCGAATGGTTCGAGCTGTCCTTCCCGGCCATGCGGCGCAGCGAGGGCCTGATCGCCGCCGAGTGACCGCGGGGCTGGCCGCCGCCGGCGCGACCGGCTAGAACCCCGGTCGGGGCAGTCCGGTCGGGGGGTGCATGCAGCTGTCCGAGGACCAGGCGGCGGCGTTCGACGCGGTCGCGGAACGGCTGGCCGAGGCGGGCGTCGATCTCGCGCAAGGTGCCGTGCGCCCCCCGGGCGATGCGCGCCCCGGCGTCCTGGCCGTGCTGGGCCGGGCGGGGTCGGGAAAGACGCTGCTTCTGGCCGAGATCGTCCGGGCGCTGGTCGATGCCGGGGTGGAGCCGGTCTCGCCCGACTGGGAGGGGCGGCGCCGGCGCGACCGGCGCAGCTTCGCCGTGCTGGCCCCCACCAACAAGGCCGCGGCGGTGCTGCGCGCCCGGGGGGTCCCGGCGACCACCATCCACCGCATCCTCTATACCCCGGTCTATGATCCGCAGTTCGAGAAGGTCGCCGCATGGCTGGCCGGCGATGCGCCGCGCCCGGCGGTCGAGGGGCTGACCGAGGCCGCGCTGGACCGGGCCGAGGCGTTCTACCGCAGCCATCCCTCGATTCCCGGCGCGCTGGCCGCCGCGGGGCTGCGGGGGTCGGATTTCATCACCGGCTGGAAGCGGCGCGAGGCGCCGCTGGACATCGGGCTGGTGGACGAGGCGTCGATGCTCGAGGCGCGCCAGCTGGGGGATCTGACCGAGATCTTCGCGACCCTTGTCCTGTTCGGGGATCCCGCGCAGCTCGCCCCGGTCGGGGAAGCGGCGGGCATGGTGTTCGATTCGCTGCCCGACCGCGACAGGGTCATGCTGTCGCGCATCCATCGCCAGGCCGCGAACAACCCGATCCTGGATCTCGCCCATGCGCTGGGCGATGAGGATCTGGGCTTTCGGGATTTCGAGCGGCTTGTCGAACGCGCGGCGGCGCGGGACGGCCGGGTGGTGATCGCGCCCCGGGTGGATGCAGACCTGATGGCGCGTTCCCCGGTGCTGGTGTGGCGCAACGCCACCCGGGTGCGGCTGATCCATGCCTTCCGGGCCGCCCATGGCGCACCGCCCGACCAGCTGCTTCCGGGCGAACCGCTGATCTGCGACGGGCTGGAGCTGCCGCTGAAGCACCGCCGGCGGCGGATCGATCTTGAGGCGCGCGGCCTGGTCAAGGGTGCGCCGGTGATCTATCTCGGGCCCGGCAAGCGCCCCGGCTTCAGCCGGCTGCATGTGCTGGGCGCCGAGGATCCGCGAATCAGCGTGGCCAGCATCATCGCCATCGAGCGCCCCGATTCCGAGGAGCCGGTGATCCCCTTCGCCGCCAGCATGGGCGCGCGCTTCCTGCATGGCGCGGCGGTGACGATCCACAAGGCGCAGGGTTCGCAATGGCCCGAGGTGCAGGTCTTCGCGCCCGATCTCTATGCCGCGGCGCGGTCGGGGCGCAGCGAGGCGGGCCTGCCGCTGTGGAAGCGGCTGGCCTATGTGGCCCTGACGCGGGCCGAGGAACGGCTGTTCTGGGTCACCCGCGCGGCGCTGGCGCGGCCCACCCGCGCGCTGGACACCGCGGATCTGCCCGATGCCTGCCTGCCGCTGCGGCTGGAAGACGGGGGCTGACCGGCAGGGCGGCCCCGCGTCCGGGCGCGTCCGGGGCGGGGCTGCCCGCCCCGGATGCGGCATTCAGGTGGCGGGATAGACGTAGATGTCCACCCGGCGGTTGCGCGCGCGCCCCTCGGCGGTGGCGTTCGAGGCGATGGGCTGCGTCTCGCCCGCGCCGGCATAGGCCATGCGGGCGGGATTCACCCCGCGGCGGATCAGGTGGTTGTAGACGGCCAGCGCCCGGCGTTCGGAGAGGTCCTGGTTGTAGCGGGCGTCGCCGACATTGTCGGTATGGCCGATGATGTCGATATAGCTGCGCGGGTCGCGGTTCAGGACCCGGGCGATCCGGTTCAGCACCTGCCGGGCGCGCGGCGACAGGCGGTCGCTGTCGGTCTCGAAGGTGATGCCCGCCGGCACCGACAGCTGCAGCCGGTCCTCGTAGCGGGTGACGATGACGCCGGTGCCGGCCAGCTCCTGCCGGGCCAGGCGCTCCTGCTCGTCGAGGTAATGGCCGATCGCCGATCCGACGAGAAGGCCGATGCCGGCCCCGACCAGGGCGTTGCGCCGGTCATTGCCGCCGACGAGAAGCCCGCCCAGCGCGCCGACGGTCGAGCCGATCAGGGCGCCCGCGACGACACGGTCCGAGGGCCGGCCGGTATTGGGATCGCAGGCGCTGGTCAGGAGGAGGGCCGCGGCGCAGGTTCCTGCGACGATGGTCTTCATGATCGGTCCTTTCTGCCGGGGTGGCTGTCTGGGCGCACTATAGCCGGGATGGCGGCCGACCGGAAGCGCCGGGGCCGTTCAGCCCGCCGGCGGCGTCAGCCGGTGGCGCAGCAGCGCCAGCGGATGGGCGCGCAGGCTGAGCCGCAGGGCGAGATGGTCCTCGACCACCTCCTCGCCCGCGGTGGGGCGGGGCAGGGGGGCGGGCGGTTCGACCAGCCCCTCGCCCTCCAGATCGCGGGCGAACAGCGGCAGGGCATCGCCGGCGGGAATCGCCCGCGCCGCCCACAGGGCGGCACGGCGCGCGATGCCTAGCGCGGCGAAGGCGTCGGCCTCGGCCAGGCGCACCAGGACATGCGGGGCGATCCCCGCGCGGCGCCAGACATCCTCGACCGTGCGATAGCCATTGCCGCGCGCCGCGGTGATCCACAGCGCATCCTCCTCGCGCAGGCCGCGGATCTGCCGGAAGCCGAGGCGCAGCGCGAGGCCGCCCTTCCCGTCGGGTTCCATCACGTTGTCCCAGAAGCTGGCATTGATGCAGACGGGGCGGATCTCGACGCCATGGGCGCGGGCATCGCGGATGATCTGGGCGGGGGCATAGAAGCCCATCGGCTGGGAATTGAGCAGCGCGCAGGCGAAGATGCCGGGATGGTGGCATTTCAGCCAGGCCGAGGCATAGACCAGGAGCGCGAAGCTGGCCGCGTGGCTTTCGGGAAAGCCGTATTCGGCGAAGCCCTCGATCTGCGAGAAGCAGCGCGCGGCGAATGCCGCGTCATGGCCGTTCCGGCGCATCCCCTCCATGAAACGGTCGCGGAAGCTGCCGATGGTGCCGGTGCGGCGGAAGGTGGCCAGCGCGCGGCGCAGGCGGTCGGCCTCCTCGGGGCTGAACCCCGCGCCGACGATGGCGATCTGCATCGCCTGTTCCTGGAACAGCGGCACCCCCAGCGTCTTGCCCAGCACCGCGCCCAGGGCGTCGGAGGGGAAGGTCACCTTCTCCTCGCCCCGCCTGCGGCGCAGATAGGGATGGACCATGTCGCCCTGGATGGGCCCGGGGCGGACGATGGCGACCTGGATCACCAGATCATAGAAGCAGCGGGGCCGGAGCCGGGGCAGGAAGTTGATCTGGGCCCGGCTTTCCACCTGGAAGACGCCGATGGAATCGGCCGCGCACAGCATGTCATAGACCGCCGGATCCTCGGGCGGCAGGGTGGCCAGGGTCCAGCGCCGGCCGTGATGGGTCTCGATCAGGTCGAAGGCCTTGCGGATGCAGGTCAGCATGCCCAGCGACAGGATGTCGACCTTCAGGATGCCCAGCGCGTCGATGTCGTCCTTGTCCCATTCGATGACGGTGCGGTCCTCCATCGCGGCGTTCTCGATGGGCACCAGCTCGTCAAGCCGGCCGCGGGTGATGATGAAGCCGCCGACATGCTGGGACAGATGGCGCGGGAAGCCCTGGATCTCGGCGCACAGGTCGAGGGTGAGCCGCAGCCGGGGCTCCCCGGGGTCCAGGCCGATCTCGCGCAGGCGCTCGGGGGGGAAGTCCGGCCGCCCCCAGCCCCAGATCTGGCTGGACAGGGCGGCCAGCACATCGGCCGACAGGCCCATTGCCCGGCCGACCTCGCGCACCGCGCGCTTGCCGCGGTAATGGATGACGGTGGCGCACAGCCCCGCCCGGTGGCGGCCATATTTCGTATAGATGTGCTGGATCACCTCCTCGCGCCGCTCATGCTCGAAATCGACATCGATGTCGGGGGGCTCGTTGCGCGCTTCCGACACGAAGCGGGCGAAGACCATGCTGCCGATCTCGGGACTGACCGAGGTGATGCCCAGCGCGTAGCAGACCACCGAATTGGCGGCCGATCCACGGCCCTGGCACAGGATGCCGCGGCTGCGGGCAAAGCGGACGATGTCCTCGACGGTCAGGAAATAGGGCGCATAGCCCAGCCGGCCGATCAGGGCCAGTTCCTGATCGGCCATTGCCCGGACGCGGTCGGGCACGCCGTCGGGATAGCGCCGGGCCAGCCCCTCGGCGGTCAGCCGTTCCAGCCGCGCCTGGGCGGATTCGCCGCCGGCCACCTCGTCGGGGTATTCATAGGCCAGCTGGGTCAGCCGGAAGCGGCAGCGCGCGGCGATCTCGGCAGCGCGGTCCACCGCCGCCTCGTGGCCCGCGAACAGGCGGCGCATCTCGGCTTCGTCGCGCAGGCGGCGTTCGGCATTGGCCAGTGCGCGCCGGCCGAGGGTTTCCACCGTCAGCCCGTGGCGGATGGCGCACAGCACATCGGCCAGCCGCCGGCGCGCGGCGGCATGCATCAGCGGGGCGGCGGTGGCGACCATGGGCAGCCCCCAGCCGGCCAGCCGGTCAAGCCGGGCGCGGTCGCGCCCGTCGTAATGGGGCCGCGCGGCCAGGAACACCGCGCCGGGAAAGCGCGCCGCCAGCGCCCGTGCCGTGCCCGGCGGGTCGCCCGCGTCGGGGGCGTCGGGGGTGTCGGGGATCACCGGTTCGGGATGGACCAGAAGGATCAGCCCGGCCGCGCCCTCCAGCAGATCCGGCAGCGCCAGCCGGCAGCCGCCCTTGCGCGCCCGCCGCTTGCCCAGCGTCAGCAGCCGGGTCAGCCGCCCCCAGGCGGCGCGGTCGGTGGGCAGGGCGGTCACCTCGGTGCCATCGGTCAGCACCAGCCGGGCGCCGGGAATCAGTTCGGGCGCGCGGCCGCCCTCCCGCGTGATCTCCTGCAGCGCGACATGGGCCCGCACCACCCCGGCCACGGAATTGCGATCGGCCACCGCAAGGGCCGACAGCCCCAGCGCGGCGGCGCGGCGGGCCATCTCCTCGGGGTGGCTGGCCCCGGCGAGAAAGGTGAAATTGGTGGTCACGCACAATTCGGCGAAGGGCATGGGCGGAGAGTATTCACCCTTTGTTCCGATTTCGAGTCCTGCCTTCGCCATGCGAGGATGGCGGATCAGCCATGGTCGGAGGGCAGGCGATGCCGAACCCGCACCGGACCGATCGGCGGTCGCGCCGGCTGGCGGCTCTGCTGGACGAACTGGCGGTGGCCGCCGGGCAGGCCGCGGCGATCCTGGGCGCGCCCGTCGCGCGGCGCGACGGCGCGGCGCTGGCCGGGGCGGCGATGCGGATCGAGGCGCTGAAGCTGCCCCTGGGGGCGGCGCTGCGCCGGGCCGAGGCCGCCGGCGCCGCCCGCAACGCTTGGGCCGCATCGCGCCGGGCGGGCGCGGCTGACGCGCCGGAGGCCGTCGCCCGGCTGACCCTGCGCCGCTGGGGCGAGACGATGGCCGCGCTGCGGGCGGTCTGCGCGGGCGCGCGCACCCCGCTCGCGGTCGAAACCGATCCCGCAGATCCGCGCCACGCCCAGGGCAGGGTGATCGACGAGGCCTACAACGCGCTGCATTTCGCGCTGCGCGCCGAGGTCCAGGCCGATCCGGCCGTCGCGGCCGGGGCCTTCCCCGACGTGCCGCTGGGCGCCAGCCTGTTCGCGGGCCATGCCCACGCCGCCTGGCGCATCATGGCGGCGCTGGGCCGCAGCGGCTCGGCGCGCCTTCTGGACGTGGGCGCCGGGGCGGGCAGCAAGGTGGCGATCGCGGCGCGGATCTTCGCCGGGGCGGACGGGCTGGAGATCGATCCCGGCTATGCCGCCGCCGCCCGGCGGCTGCTGGGCGGCCGCCTTCTGGGCAATGCGCGCTGCATCAAGGCCGACGCGCTGCGCTTCGACGGCTATCACCGCTATGACGTCATCTATCTCTATCTGCCGATCCGCGACCGGCAGAGGATGGAGGCGCTGGAGGAACGGATCGTCGCCGCGGCCCGTCCGGCGACGGTGCTGATCGCGCCCTATGCCGGGTTTCATGCCCGCGCGGCCGAGCTGGGCGTGCAGCCGCTGGCGGGGGCGCTGGCGGTCACCGGGATTCCGGCGGCCGAGGCGGCGGCGCTGGCGCGGGATGCCGAACGGACCGGGCCGCTCCTGCCCGGGCCCGAAAGGCTGGGCGAGGATCGCGGGGGCGGGGTGCTGGCCCCGCTGCGCCGGGCGCTGCGGCTGAACGGCTTCCTGGAATAGGCCGGGGCGCGGGCCGCGCGCCCCGGACGGGGGTCAGTTGCGCGACTTGTCGACCATCCGGTTGGCCGAGATCCAGGGCATCATGGCGCGCAGCTTCTCGCCCACCGCCTCGATCTGATGGGCGTCGTTCACCCGGCGGATCGCCTTGAACATCGGCTGGCCCGCCTTGCATTCGCGCATCCATTCGCTGACGAAGCGGCCCTCCTGGATGTCCTTCAGAACCGCCCGCATCCGCGCCTTGGTCTCCTCGCGCGGCAGGATGCGCGGGCCGGACAGGTATTCCCCGAACTCGGCCGTGTTCGAGATCGAGTAGTTCATGTTGGCGATGCCGCCCTCGTAGATCAGGTCGACGATCAGCTTCACCTCGTGCAGGCATTCGAAATAGGCCATCTCGGGCGCATAGCCCGCCTCGACCAGCGTCTCGAAGCCCAGCCGGATCAGCTCCACCAGCCCGCCGCACAGCACCGCCTGTTCGCCGAACAGGTCGGTCTCGCACTCCTCCTTGAAGGTGGTCTCGATGATGCCCGACCGCCCGCCGCCGATCGCCGCGCAATAGCTGAGGGCGATTTCCAGCGCGCGGCCCGAGGCGTCCTGATGCACCGCGACCAGGCAGGGCACGCCCCCGCCCTTGACGAATTCGCCGCGCACGGTGTGGCCGGGCCCCTTGGGGGCCATCATGATCACGTCCACGCCGGGCTTGGCCTCGATCAGGCCGAAATGCACGTTCAGCCCGTGGGCGAAGGCGATCGCCGCGCCGTCCTTCAGATTGTCGTGGATATGCGCGTAATAGGTCTCGGCCTGCAGCTCGTCGGGCATGGCCATCATCATCACGTCGGCCCAGCCGGCCGCCTCGGCGATCTCCATCACCTTCAGCCCCGCCGCTTCGGCCTTGCGTGCCGAGGCCGATCCCGGCCTGAGCGCCACGGCCACATTGGCCACGCCCGAATCCTTCAGGTTCTGGGCATGGGCATGGCCCTGGCTGCCATAGCCGACGATGGCCACGTTCAGCCCCTTGATCAGGTTGATGTCGCAATCGCGATCGTAATAGACGCGCATGCCGCGTTACCTCCGCCCTCGCTGTGGATGCCGGGTGTCGCCTGCCCGGGCCGGAACCCGCCCGTCCCTAGACGAGGCCGCGGGCCTTGTCCAGAACGGCCGGGCGCCGGATCAGTCCTGCCGTTTCTCCAGCTTGCCGGGGCCGCGGGTGATCGCGACAATGCCGGTGCGGGCGATGTTGACCAGGCCGAGCGGGCGCATCAGCTCGATGAAGGCGTCGATCTTCTCCGAGGTGCCGGAGACCTCGAACACGAAGCTTTCCAGCGTGGTGTCGACGACGCGCGCCCGGAACACCTCCGACAGGCGCATCGCCTCCACCCGGTCCTGACCCTTGCCCGCGACCTTGACCAGCGCCAGCTCGCGCTCGACATGGGGCGCCTCGACGGTCAGGTCATGCACGTCATGCACGCAGACCATGCGCGACAGCTGCGCCTTGATCTGGTCGATGACCTCGGGCGTGCCGGTGGTGACGACGGTGATGCGCGACAGATGGCTGCGATGGTCGACCTCGGCCACGGTCAGGCTGTCGATGTTGTAGCCGCGGGCCGAGAACAGGCCGATCACGCGCGCGAGCACGCCCGCCTCGTTGTCCACCAGCACCGCGATGGTGTGGCGTTCCTGGCGCTCATCCAGATTGGAGCGCAGGTCATAGGCGGAATGGGCGCTGGAGCCGGGCTTGATGTGCAGGGCGTTCATGCGGGCGGTTCCTTTCGGGGAGGGTCGCGGCGCGGCCGCTCGCCATTCCGGCGGCGGATCGCCGGGCGGTCTATCGCCATGTCAGCCAGGCAAGCAGCATGGCCACCGGCCACATGGCAAGGGTGGCGGGGCGCCACAGGACATGGGTGCCCGCGCCGAGCAGCCAGCTGGTGAGGAAGACGTAGCCCCAGCCGACGATCCAGCTGGAGGCGAAGAGAAGGGCGGCCTGAACCAGGTCCGCCGCCCAGCCGAACCACAGGACGTAGCAGTAGAAGAAGGCGGTTCCCGCCAGATAGCTCCATTCGGGAAAGCCGAAGCCGGACAGCCGCCACGCGCCGCCCGCGCCGGCGCGGGCGGGTGCGCGCGCCTCCCACCAGTGGCGGCTTTCGAAGCGCAGCACGGCGAAGAGGTTGAAGAGGACGAGGAGTTCGGGCGGGGGCAGATGAACGGTCATGCGCCACCCCGTCTTCGCAGCCTCGTCCCCCGCGCGGATCCCGACATGTCACACCAGCACCGCGCCGCCGGCGTCGATGGCGCCCTGGGTCGAGGCCTCGCCCAGCAGCATCTCGTTGTGCGCCTTGCCCGAGGGGATCATCGGGAAGCAGTTCTCGTGCTTCTCCACCACGCAGTCGAAGATCACCGGCCCGGGATGGGCCAGCATCTCGGCGATCGCGTCATCCAGATCGGCGGGATTGTCGCAGCGGATGCCCTTGCAGCCGAAGGCCTCGGCCAGCTTGACGAAGTCGGGCAGCGCCTCGGACCAGCTGTGGGCATAGCGTTCGCCATGCAGCAGCTCCTGCCACTGGCGCACCATGCCGAGCCGTTCGTTGTTCAGGATGAACTGCTTGACCGGCAGCCGATACTGCACGGCGGTGCCCATCTCCTGCATGGTCATCAGGAAGGACGCCTCGCCCGCGACATTGATCACCAGCGCGTCGGGATGGGCGATCTGCACCCCGATCGATGCCGGGACGCCATAGCCCATGGTGCCGAGTCCGCCCGAGGTCATCCAGCGGTTGGGCTCCTCGAAGCCCATGAACTGCGCGGCCCACATCTGGTGCTGGCCGACCTCGGTGCAGACATAGCGGTCCATGCCGCGGGTCAGCGCCTCGAGGCGCTGGATGGCGTATTGCGGCTTGATGATCCGGTCCGAGGGCTTGTAGCGCAGGCAGTCGACCGCCTTCCAGGCCTCGATCTGCTGCCACCAGGCGGCGACCGCGTCGGCCCGGGTCCGGCCGCCGCGCTCGCGCCACAGGGCGATCATCTCGCGCAGCACCTCGGCCACGTCGCCGAGGATGGGCACGTCGACCCGCACGACCTTGTTGATCGAGCTGGGGTCGATGTCGATGTGGATCTTGCGCGATCCGGGGCTGAATGCGTCGAGCCGTCCGGTGATGCGGTCGTCGAAGCGGGCGCCGACGCAGATCATCACGTCGCAGCCATGCATGGCCATGTTGGCCTCGTAGGTGCCATGCATGCCCAGCATGCCGAGCCAGTGCCGGCCCGAGGCGGGATAGGCCCCCAGCCCCATCAGCGTGGAGGTGATGGGAAAGCCGGTCGCCTCCACCAGCTCGCGCAGCAGCCGGCTCGCCTCCGGGCCGGAATTGATCACCCCGCCGCCGGTATAGAAGACCGGCCGCTCGGCCGCCTCGATCAGCGCCACCGCCTGGGCGATGCGTTCGGGGTCGCCCTTCCGGCGCGGGTTGTAGGACCAGAAGTCGGACGGGCGCGGGCCGTGATAGGTGCCGGTGGCGAACTGCACATCCTTGGGGATGTCGATCAGCACCGGACCGGGGCGGCCCGATGTGGCGACATGGAACGCCTTGTGGATGATGTCGCCCAGCTGGTCGGTATCCTTGACCAGCCAGTTGTGCTTGGTGCACGGGCGGGTGATGCCGACCGTGTCGGCCTCCTGGAAGGCGTCGTTGCCGATCATGAAGGTGGGCACCTGACCGGTCAGCACCACGATGGGGATGGAATCCATCAGCGCGTCGGTCAGTCCGGTGACGGCATTGGTCGCGCCCGGCCCGGAGGTGACCAGCACCACGCCCGGCCGGCCGGTCGAGCGGGCATAGCCCTCGGCGGCATGGGCCGCGCCCTGCTCGTGGCGCACCAGGATATGGCGGATGTCGTTCTGCTTGAAGATCTCGTCATAGATGGGCAGGACGGCGCCGCCGGGATATCCGAACACGGTGTCCACGCCCTGATCGCGCAGGGCCCTGATGACGATCTCGGCGCCGGTCAGCGTCTCGGCCATGTCAGCTCTCCATCCTCGTGCCGGGCCGGGCCCGGGCACAAAAAAACCCCCGTGCAGGGGGTGCGCGCGCGCGTTCCGCGGGGCGGTCAGCCCCGCAACGGCGCGCCCTCGGCGATTACGGAAAGGGTGGAATGCACTGCCTGTTCCTCCTCGCGCGACTCGTTACAGGCGGGGCGCGGCCGGGTCAACCCGAAACTGATGCAGGAAATGTCACATCGGGGCGTAAATCTTTCCCATCCTTGCGCGGCCGGGGGCGCCGGGGCAACAAGCGCGAAGCCTGCCGGGGTCGCGGCCTGCCGCCGGGCGGTCCGCGGCCGCCGATTCGCGCTTGGGAAGCGCGGGGCCGCGCGCTATCGTGGCGCCCATGGCATGATCCACAGGGGGAGAGATAGCCATCATGGGAAACTTCCTGCGCACGGCGGCGGTGATGGCGCTGCTGGCCGGTCCGGTCGCGGCCCAGGACCGGGTGCTGAACGTCTACAACTGGTCCGACTATATCGCCGAGGACACCATCGCCAAGTTCGAGGCGCGGTTCGGCGTCAAGGTGAACTATGACGTCTATGATTCGAACGAGGTCCTTGAGGCCAAGATGCTGGCCGGCAATTCCGGCTATGACGTGGTGGTGCCGACCTCGGACTTCCTGCGCCGGCAGATCGCCGCGGGCGTCTACATGGAGCTGGACAAGTCCAAGCTGCCGAACCTGAAGAACATGGACCCCCAGCTGATGGCCAATGCCGCGGCCTATGATCCGGGCAACCGGCATGCCGTCATCTACATGTGGGGGACCACGGGGATCGGCTACAACGTCGCCAAGGTGCGCGAGAGGCTGGGCGAGGACGCGCCGACGAATTCCTGGGCGCTGGTCTTCGACCCCGCGGTCGCCGCGAAACTGGCCGATTGCGGGATCACCTTCCTGGATGCGCCCACCGAGATGCTGCCCGCGGCGATGAACTATCTGGGCCTCGATCCCCGCTCGACCGCGCGCGAGGATTTCGAGAAGGGCGCCGAACTGCTGATGAAGGTCCGGCCCCATGTGCGCTATTTCCATTCCAGCCAGTACATCAGCGACCTGGCCAATGGCGATGTCTGCGTCTCGGTCGGATGGTCGGGCGACGTCTTCCAGGCCCAGGCCCGCGCCGAGGAGGCGGGCAACGGGGTCGAGATCGCCTATGTCATCCCCGACGAGGGCGCGCTGCAGTGGTTCGACATGATGGCGATCCCCAAGGACGCCCCGCATCCGGACCTGGCGCACGAATTCATCAACTTCATCATGGAGCCCGAGATCACCGCCTACATCACCAACTATGTCTGGTATGCCAATGCCAATGCGGCATCCTGGCCGCTGGTCGATCCCGAGATCCTGAACAACCCCGGCATCTTCCCCACCGAGAAGGCCAAGGCCCGGCTGTGGGCCGCGGCGGTCTATGACGCGCGCACCGACCGCATCGTCAACCGCCTGTGGACCCAGGTGAAGACCGGGCAGTGATCCGCCCATCCCCCGGGCGGTCGCCGGCCGCCCGGGCGGACGACCCCGCCGCTCCACGAGCCTTGCCAGAATGGCGGCGGCGGGCTTTAGTCGTCGCCACAAGGCCCGGGGAACCGGCGGCGCGGCGGACAGGGGGGCGGATGGCGGAAGGTCGGGGCAGCCCGGTCAGGATCACGGGCGTCACCAAGCGCTTCGGCGATTTCACCGCGGTGGAGGATCTCTCGCTGGAGATCGCGGGGGGCGAGCTGTTCTGCCTGCTCGGCGGGTCCGGCTCGGGCAAGACCACGCTGCTGCGCATGCTGGCGGGCTTCGAGACCCCGGATTCGGGGCGCATCGAGATCGACGGCCAGGACATGACCGGCGTTCCCCCCGCCGACCGGCCGGTCAACATGATGTTCCAGTCCTATGCGCTGTTCCCGCACATGACGGTGGAGCGCAATGTCGGCTATGGCCTGCGTCAGGAACGCCTGCCGCGCGCCGAGATCGCCGAGCGGGTGCGCCGCATGCTGGATCTGGTGCGCATGACCCCCTATGCCGGGCGCAAGCCGCATCAGCTCTCGGGCGGGCAGCGCCAGCGCGTGGCGCTGGCCCGCGCCCTGGTCAAGCAGCCCAAGGTGCTGCTGCTGGACGAGCCCCTGTCGGCGCTTGACAAGAAGCTGCGCGGCGAGACCCAGTTCGAGCTGATGCAGATCCAGGAGCGGCTGAAGACCACCTTCATCGTGGTCACCCATGACCAGGAGGAAGCCATGGTCCTGGCCGAGCGCATCGGGGTGATGGACCATGGCCGGCTGATCCAGGTGGACAGTCCGCGCCGGGTCTACGAGAGCCCGAAGAACCGCTTCATCGCCGACTTCATCGGCCGGGTGAACCTGCTCGCGGCGCGGCTGCCGGCGCCGATCACCGCGCCCGGCCCGGTCGAGGTCGAGGTGCCGGCCCTGGGCGGGGTGATCGCGGCGCGTTGCGACCATCCCCCCGCGGCCGGGGGTGCCGCCTGGCTGGTGCTGCGGCCCGAGATGATCGAGATCGCGCCCGATCCCCGTGCGCTGCCCCGGCGGGGGCGGGTCGAGGGCTATGCCTATTTCGGCGACATGACCGAATACCGCATCCGCGTCGACGGCACCGACACCCTGCTGCGCGCGGTGCGGACCAACCGGCCGCGGGAGGGCGAGGCCGAGATCGGCTGGGACAGCGCGATCAGCTTCGACATTCCCGCCGGCTCGGCGCTAGTGGTGGGCGAATGACCGGGGCGCGGCGCATCGGCGCGGGTCGGGCGCTGGTCATCTGGCTGCCGATGCTGTGGCTGATCCTGTTCTTCCTGCTGCCCTTCGCCATCGTGGCCCATGTCTCGCTGAGCGAGGCGACCATCGCCATGCCGCCCTACCGACCGGCGCTGGTCTGGCCCGAGGGCGGCTGGCTGCCCGAATACCGCGGCACGCTGGACAACTACCGCTTCCTGCTCGAGGATCCGCTCTATCTCGGGGCCTATCTCGGCTCGATCCGCATGGCCGGGATCGCCACGGCGCTGTGCCTGCTGGTCGCCTATCCGATGGCCTATCTGATCGCCCGTTCGGCCCCGGCGACCCGCATCGTGCTGCTGATGCTGGTGGTTCTGCCGTTCTGGACCTCGTCGCTGTTGCGCATCTATGCGCTGATCGGGGTGCTGTCGCCCAACGGCTTCCTGAACAGCGCGCTGGGCTGGCTGGGTCTGATCGACCCGGACCGGCCGATCCAGTTCCTGCAGACCGATTTCGCGGTCTATCTCGGCATCACCTTCACCTATCTGCCGCTGATGGTGCTGCCGCTCTACGCCACGCTCGAGAAGCTCGACCCGAGCCTGCTCGAGGCCTCGGCCGATCTCGGCGCCTCGGCCTTCGGAACCTTCTGGCAGGTGACGCTGCCGCTGAGCCTGCCCGGCGTGCTTGCCGGCTGCCTTCTGGTGTTCATCCCGGCGGTGGGCGAATTCGTCATCCCCGCGCTGCTGGGCGGGCCCGACCAGCTGATGATCGGGCGCGTGCTGTGGACCGAATTCTTCAACAACCGCGACTGGCCGGTCGCCTCGGCGGTGGCGATCGCCATGCTGGCCTTCCTGGTGGTGCCGTTCATGATCCTGCGCAATTCCCCGGCGCTGAGGGGAGAGGGCTGATGTCGCGCCGGGCGGTCCTGGTCGCGGCGGCCTCGGCGGGGTTCCTGCTGCTCTATGTCCCGCTCCTGATCCTGGTGATCTATTCCTTCAACGCCTCGCGGCTGGTCAGCGTGTGGGGGGGCTGGTCGGTTCGCTGGTATGGCGAGCTTCTGGGCAACGCGCAGGTGCTGCAGGCGGCGTGGATCTCGGTGCAGATCGCGGTGCTGGCCGCCACCATCGGCACGGCGCTGGGCACGCTGGTAGGCTATGCGCTGGCGCGATTCGGCCGCTTCCGCGGGCGGCTGCTGCTGACGGGGATGGCCACCGCGCCGATCGTCATGCCCGAGGTGGTGACGGGGCTGTCGCTGCTCCTCATGTTCATCGCGATGGAACAGGCGATCGGCTGGCCGCAGGGGCGGGGGGTGGTGACCATCGTCATCGCGCATGCCACCTTCTGCCTGGCCTTCGTCGCGGTGATCGTCCAGGCCCGGCTGGCCGATTTCGACCGGTCGATCGAGGAGGCGGCTGCCGATCTGGGCGGCCGCCAGCCATGGATCTTCCTGGAGATCACCCTGCCCGTGATCGCCCCGGCGCTGGTCGCGGGCTGGCTTCTGGCCTTCACCCTGTCCTTCGACGACCTGGTGATCGCCAGCTTCGTCTCGGGGCCGGCCTCCTCGACCCTGCCGATGGTGGTCTATTCCAAGGTCCGGCTCGGGGTCAGCCCGGACATCAACGCGCTGGGCACCATCATCATCGCCGTGGTGGCCACCGGTGTCATCCTCGGCGCCTGGCAGATGCGGCGGGCCGAGCGCCAGCGCATGCGCGACGTGCAGCGCGCGCTGGCCGGGGACTAG
>RFGB01000149.1 GCA_003697125.1 Alphaproteobacteria bacterium | reverse complement strand
GGGCAGGGGGGCGTTGCTGTCCTGCGCGGCCGCGAAGGGGGCCGCGAGGCTGACGAGGGCCGTCGCGGCCATCAGTGCCTTCAGTCGGAAGGGCAGGCGATCCATCATCTCATCCTTTTCATCCCGCGCCCGTCATCCCCTCGCGGCCGGGGCCGCGGCGGGGGCGCGGTGGCGTTGACAGGTGCCGCCCCGGCCCTTACATCTCGGCCCGGCCTCCGATCGGGGGCCGCTGCGGCGGCAAGCCCTCCATTACGACGCCCGACGTCATCCGACAATACCCCCGGGGCGCCACGATTTGGTGAGGGTGCGCGCCGTGCGGGGGCATGGGGCCGGCCCGCGCCGACCGACCGCGGCAGGAATGGCCGGCGCGGCGCGGCCGGCGGGACCGGCGCGGGGCAGGAACGGGAGAGCGGCGCATGCTGGGCATGGGCACACTGGCGCGGAAGGTCTTCGGCACCGCCAATGACCGGAAGCTGAGGGCCTACCGGCCGATCGTCCAGAAGATCAATGCGCTGGAGGAGGAGACCAGGGCGCTGTCGGATGATGCGCTGCGCGCGCGCACCGAGAGCTTCCGCCAGCGGCTGAAGGCGGGCGAGAGCCTTGACGACATCCTGCCCGAGGCCTTCGCCACGGTGCGCGAGGCGTCGCGGCGCACGCTGGGTCTGCGCCCCTTCGACGTTCAGCTGATCGGCGGCATCATCCTGCATCAGGGCAAGATCGCCGAGATGAAGACCGGCGAGGGCAAGACCCTGGTCGCGACCCTGCCCGCCTATCTGAACGCGCTCAGCGGCAAGTCGGTGCACATCGTCACCGTCAACGACTATCTCGCCCGGCGCGACGCGGAATGGATGGGCCGCATCTACCGCTTCCTGGGCCTGACGGTGGGCGTGATCGTCCCCGGCCAGTCCGAGGAGGAGAAGCGCGCCGCCTATCGTGCCGACATCGCCTATGCCACCAACAACGAGCTGGGCTTCGACTATCTGCGCGACAATCTCAAGAGCCGCCTCGAGGACATGGTCCAGCGCGACCTGTCCTATGTCATCGTCGACGAGGTCGATTCGATCCTGATCGACGAGGCGCGCACGCCGCTGATCATCTCGGGGCCGACCGAGGACCGCTCGGGCCTCTATGTCGCCGTCGACAAGATCATCCCCGAACTTCAGCCCGAGCATTACGAGATCGACGAGAAGTTCCGCACCGCGACGCTGACCGATGCCGGCATCGAGCTGGTCGAGCAGCGCCTTCGCGCCGAGGGGCTGATGAAGGGCGAGGCCACGCTCTATGACCCCGAGAATGTCAGCCTCGTCCACCATGTCAGCCAGGCGCTGCGCGCCCACAAGCTGTTCCGCCGCGAGAAGGACTACATCGTCCGCAATGGCGAGGTGGTGCTGATCGACGAATTCACCGGCCGCATGATGGCCGGCCGCCGCCTGTCGGACGGGCTGCATCAGGCGATCGAGGCCAAGGAAGGCGTCACCATCCAACCCGAGAACGTGACCCTGGCCAGCGTCACCTTCCAGAACTACTTCCGCCTCTACGACAAGCTGGCCGGCATGACCGGCACCGCGATGACCGAGGCGGAGGAATTCGCCGAGATCTACAAGCTCGACGTCATCGAGGTGCCCACCAACCTGCCGGTCATCCGCCGCGACGAGGACGACCAGGTCTACCGGACCGCGGCCGAGAAGCACGCCGCGATCGTCGAGAGCATCGCCGACGCCCATCGCCGCGGCCAGCCGGTGCTGGTGGGCACCACCTCGATCGAGAAGTCCGAACTGATCTCGGGCCTGCTGAAGAACCCCGGCTATCTGAACAAGATCGCCGATCAGCTGGAACGCTGGGCCGGCGAGATCCGAAAGGAAAAGGAAGCCGAACGCAAGGCCTATCTGACCGACACCGCCGCGCATCTGCGCGAGATGGCGCGCAAGGGCGGCATCCCCCACAACGTCCTGAACGCCCGCTTCCACGAGCAGGAGGCGCGCATCGTCGCCCAGGCCGGGCAGCCCCATGCGGTGACCATCGCCACAAACATGGCCGGCCGTGGCACCGACATCCAGCTGGGCGGCAATGTCGAGTTCCGCGTCGCCGAGGAGCTGGCCGCCGCGGGCGAGGGCGCGGACGAGGCCGCGATCCGCGCCCGCATCGAGGCCGAGGTCACCGCGGCGCGCGAGAAGGTGCTGGCGGCGGGCGGGCTCTACGTGCTCGGCACCGAACGCCACGAGAGCCGGCGCATCGACAACCAGCTGCGCGGCCGGTCCGGCCGGCAGGGCGATCCGGGCCTGTCACGATTCTATCTCAGCCTCGAAGACGACCTGATGCGCATCTTCGGGTCGGACCGGCTCGATGCGATGCTGAAGCGGCTGGGGATGAAGGAGGGCGAGGCGATCATCCACCCATGGGTCAACAAGGCGCTGGAGAAGGCCCAGGGCAAGGTGGAGGCGCGCAACTTCGACATCCGCAAGAACATCCTGAAATACGACGACGTCATGAACGACCAGCGCCGCGCCATCTTCGGCCAGCGGCGCGAGATCATGGCCGCCACCGACCTGTCCGAGACCGTGCGCGACATGCGCCACGAGCTGATCGACGACCTGGTCGCGCGCCACATCCCCGCCAAGGCCTATGCCGACCAGTGGGACGTGCAGGGCCTGCATGCCGAGGTGATCCGCTATTTCGGCATCGAGCTGCCGGTGATCGCCTGGGCCGAAGAGGAGGGGGTCGACGACGAGGTCATCCGCGAGCGGCTCTATGCCGAGACCGACAAGCTGATGGCGCAGAAGGCGGCCAAATACGGCGCCGAGACGATGCGGCAGGTCGAGAAGGAGATCCTGCTGCGCACCATCGATCAGCGCTGGCGCGAGCATCTGCTGACGCTGGAACATCTGCGCTCGGTGATCGGCCTGCGCGGCTATGCCCAGCGCGACCCGCTGAACGAGTTCAAGTCTGAGGCCTTCCAGCTGTTCGAGGCGCTGCTCAACCGCCTGCGCCAGGACGTGACCCAGCAGCTGGCCCATGTGCAGATCATGACGCCCGAGGAGCAGCAGGCAATGATCGCGCGGCTGCGCGAGCTGGCCATGCAGCAAGCCGCCCAGGCGCGGCTGCGCGCGGGCGAGGCGGCGCCGGCCGGGGG
>RFGB01000002.1 GCA_003697125.1 Alphaproteobacteria bacterium | reverse complement strand
GTTGGCGAAATCGAATGCCGAGCAGGTGGCGAAGGTGCGCCGCATCATCGAGGATCTGGGTTGCGAGGTCGCCACCCCCGACGAGGCGCGCGAGATCCTCGACCTGAAGGGTGCGGACAAGGTGAAATTCTGATGCTCACGCTCTATCACGCGCCGACAAGCGTCTGTTCCCAAAAGGTGCGGGTGGGACTCGCGCTGATGGGTCTGGAATGGGAAGGCAGGCTGCTCGACCTGCAGCGCGGCGACCAGTTCGCCCCCGAATACCGCGCCCTGAACCCCGACGCGGTGGTGCCGACGCTGGTCGATGACGGGCTGGTGGTGGTGGAATCCTCGCTGATCCTCGAATATCTCGACGCGGAATACAATGGCGGCCGGCTGATGCCGGCCGGGCGGGCGGCGCGGGTGGCGGCGCGGCACTGGCTTCTGCGCTGCCTTCACATCCATGCCGCCGTCAACACGCTGAGCTTCTCCACCGCCTATCGCGAACGCTTCCTCGCCAGCCACGGCCCCGAGGATGCCGCGGCGCTGGCCCGGCGCTTTCCCGACCCGATCATGGGCGCCAAGCGGCGCGACCTGCTGGAGAAGGGGATCGAGTCGGCCTATCTCGACCAGGCCTTCCTGCATCTGGGCCGCTGCATCGACGACATGCAGGCGCAGCTTTCCGGCCCGTGGCTGGGGGGCGAGGCGCCCGGCATCGCCGATGTCGCGCTGGTGGCCTATATCGACCGCATCGACAGGCTGGGCTTCGCCGGCTTCTGGGCCGACCGGCCGGCGATCGCGCCCTGGCTGGCGCGCTGGCGCGAGACGCCCGCCTATGCCGAGGGGATCGAAGCCTTCATTCCGCCCGGCAGCGCCGATCAGACCCGCGCGGCCGGGGCGCGATACTGGCCGGCGCTGGCCGCGCGCTGGGCGGCCTTCCGGGCCGGATGAACCGCATGCCTCCACAAAGAACAGGGAGAGGACCACGATGAGAATTCTGACAACCATGGCCGCCGCGGCGGCGCTGATGGCGGGGATGGCCAGCCAGCCATCGGCCGAGACGCTGCGCATCTCGACCTTCGTGCCGCCCAACCACACCTTCAACAAGGCGCTGGCCGCCTGGGGCGAGGAGCTGCGCAAGGCCAGCGGCGGGGAGCTTGAGGTCGAGATCTTCCCCGCCGGCCAGCTCGGCCCGCCGCCGCGCCAGTTCGACCTGGCCCGCACCGGCGGCGCCGACATCGCGGTGGTCCTGCACGGCGCGACCCCCGGCCGGTTTCCGCTGACCGAGCTGGCGGGCCTGCCGCTGGTGCATCCCTCGGCCGGGCTCGACAGCGCGATCACCTCGCGCCGGCTGACCGAACTCGCCCCGGAATTCCTGGCCGAGGAACATGCCGGCACCCGGATCCTGTGGATGGCGGTGACCCCGCCCCTGAAGCTGCACTTCACCCGGACCGACCCGTCGGACCTCTCCGCAATCCGCGGCCTGCGCCTGCGCTATGCCGGCGTGGTCTGGCAGAAGATCATCGAGGCGCTCGGCGCCTCGCCCGTGCCGGTTCCGCCGGCCGAGACCGCCGACGCCATGCGCCGCGGCATCGTCGATGGCGCCTCCTTCCCCTATGAGGCGACCCGCTCCTTCGACCTCGCCCCGGTCACCCGCTACTCGCTGGAACCCGGCCTCGCCTCGGCCACCTTCGCGGTGGTGATGGGCGATCAAGCCTGGGCGCGGCTGAAGCCCGAGCACCGGGAGCTGATCGCCGCGACCACCGGGCCCGACCGCGCCGAATGGTATGGCCGGATGTGGGACGAGAGCGAGAAGGAGGGCCGCCAGTACATGCTGGACGGCGGGGTGACCATCGTCACCATGGACGAGGCGAAGCTCGCCATGCTGCGCGAAGCCTTCGCCGGCATCATCGCCGAGGCCCGCGCCGCCACCGGCGAACGCGGGCAGGCATTCCTCGACGCCTATCTGCGCTGAGGCCCCGGGCACGGTTCCGCCCCGGCGGGACCGTGCCCCCGGCCAGGGGATCCGGTATGAACCACCCGCCGCACAAGCCCCCGCGCATCGCGCGCGCCCTTCTGTGGATGGCATCGGCCGCGCTGGTGCTGATGATGCTGGTCGTGGTCGCCGATGTGGTGATGCGCGCGGCCTTCAACATGCCCCTGCGCGGCGCCTATGACGCGGTGGGGATGCTGCTGCTGGTCATGGTCGCCTTCGGCATGGGCCCGGTGATCGCCCGCGGGGGCGAGATCGTGGTCGACCTGATCGACCATGTCGCCGGGCGGCGCGGGGTCCATGCCCTTCGCGCGATCGCGGCGCTGATGACCGCGGCGGTGATGCTGTTCTTCGCCTGGGCGGCGCTGGATCCGGCGTGGAGCGCCTGGCTCTACGGCGACCATTCGCTGGAGCTGGGCGTGCCGCAATGGATCCTGTGGTGCGTCCTGTATCTGGGCATCATCGGCATCCTGTGGGCCGCGGCCGCCCAGATCCTGTCGGTCCTGGGCGGCCGTCCCGATGCGGGGGACGACCGGCGATGAGCGGCTTCGCGCTGGGCATCGGCGGGATTGCGGCGATGTTCGCGCTGCAGTTCCTGCGCATGCCGGTCTGGCTGGCGCTGGCGGTGACCGGCATCGCGGGCAACATCCTGCTCAACAATCTCGGCATGGCGCGTTTCGTCGCCGGCACGGTGCTGTTCGACACCGCGTCGAACTACAATCTCTCGGTCATCCCCCTCTTCGTGCTGATGGGCGAGATCGCCTCGGGCTCGCGCATGTCCGCCGAGCTGTTCGCCGCGGCGCGCGTCGCGCTGGGGAGGCTGAGGGGGGGGCTGTCGGTGGCGACGCTCGCCGCCTCGGGCGCCTTCGGCGCGATCTGCGGCTCGTCGGTCGCCACGGCCGCCTCGATGACCCGCATTGCCCTGCCCGAGATGCGCAAGGCCGGCTATGAGGATGGCCGCGCCGCCGGGGTGATCGCCGCGGGGGGATCCCTCGGCATCCTGATCCCGCCCTCGATCATCCTGGTGATCTATGCCTCGATCGCCGAGCTGTCGGTGGCGCGGCTGTTCGCCGCGGCGCTGATCCCGGGCATCGTGCTGACGCTGATCTACATCGCCATCGCGGTGATGCTGGCCGGGCGCGACGGGGCGGGCGCGGCGCCCGCCGCCGGGCTGCGGGCGCGGCTGTCGGCGCTGCGGGGGGCGTGGCATTTCGCGCTGCTGTTCCTGGTCACCATCGGCGGGATCTATGCCGGGATCTTCAGCCCCAACGAGGCGGCCAGCATCGGCGCCTTCGGCGCGATCATGCTGGGCGTTCTGCGCCGGCGGCTGGATGCGGCCGGGCTGTGGCGCGCGGTGCAGGCCTCGGTGATCGTTTCCTGCGCGCTGTTCATGATCATCATCGGCGCGACACTGTTCGCGCAGTTCATCGTCCAGACCCGCCTGCCCGAGACTCTGCTGGCGCTGGCGCGCGAGGCGCAGCTGTCGCCCGCGGCGGTGATCGGGATGATCATCGCGATCTACATCGTTCTGGGATGCTTTCTGGAAGGCTTCGGCATGGTCCTGATCACCGTGCCGGTCTTCCTGCCCATCGTCACCGGCTTCGGCTTCGACCCGGTGCTGTTCGGCATCCTGGTGGTGGTCCTGGTCGAGCTGGGCCTGATCACGCCGCCGGTGGGCATGAACCTGTTCATCATCCGCGCCCAGGTGCCCGACATGCCGATGGCGCGGCTCTATCGCGGCATCCTGCCCTTCCTGATCGCGCCGCTGGTGCTTGTCGCGCTGATCCTCGCCTTCCCCTCCCTGACCCTGTGGCTGCCGGAAATCCTCTACCCATGACCGCCAAGATCCTGATCTTCGACAGCGAGGCCCCGTTCTACGCGCGCGAACTCGCCGCGCGGCTGCCCGGGCCGGACTATGTCGCGGCCACCGACCGCGAGACCGCGCTGGCCCACGCCCCCGAGGCGCGGGTGATCATCGGGCTGGCGCCCTTCCTCGACGAGGAGCTGATCGGCGCCGCGCGCCGGCTGGAATGGGTGCAGGCGCTGACCACCGGCGTCGACAACCTGCTCGGCATGGCGGCGATGCGCGGCGTGGCGCTGACCAACTGCCGCGGGATTCACGGCCCGCAGATGTCCGAGCTGGCGATCATGCTGATGCTGGCGCTGAACCGGCAGTTCCCGCGGATGATCGAGAACCAGCGCAACCGCCGGTGGGACCGCTTCAAGCAGCCGCTGCTGCAGGGGCGCAGGCTGTGCATCATCGGGCTGGGCAGCATCGCCGAGACGCTGACGCGGCTGGCGGTCGCCTTCGGCATGCGGGTCAGCGGGGTCAGCGACGGCCGGACCGAGATGGAGGGGGTGGAGCGCATCTTTCCCCGCGCCGAGCTGGCCCGCGCGATGGCCGAGGCCGACTTCACCGTGGTGCTGGTGCCCTATTCGCCGCAGACCCACCACATCGTGGGCGAGCGCGAGATCCGCGCGATGAAGCCCACCGGCTATCTGATCAACATCGCCCGCGGCGGCTGCGTGGACGAGGATGCGCTGGTGGCCGCGCTGCGGGAGGGGCGGATCGCCGGGGCGGCGCTGGACGTGTTCTCCAGAACCCCCCTGCCCCCCGACAG
>RFGB01000148.1 GCA_003697125.1 Alphaproteobacteria bacterium | reverse complement strand
GTGATCTCCAACGCGCTCAGGCTGCAAAGGCTGAAGCTCTGATCAAACCCGGCACGGGTCAGACCAGGGGGCGCCGCTCGGGCCGGTGATGGTCGACCAGCCCGATCGCCGCCAGCGCGGCGGGGTCGGCCAGTTCCAGCCGCCCCCGCGACCAGACCGCCTGCCCCGCCGCGGCGAGGCGCTTCAGCGTCTTGTTGGTATGAACCAGCGACAGCCCCAGGGCGTCGGCCAGATCCTGCTGGCGGAAGGGCAGCGGCACGCCGCGGGGATCCCCCAGCCCGACGGCGCGCAGGCGGCGGAACAGCTTGTAGAACGCCCAGGCGATGCGCTGGGTGGCATCGCGCTGGCCCAGCGTGACGATGGTCTCGCCCAGAAGATGCTCCTCGATCGCGCCAAGCCAGGTCAGGTCATAGGCCCGCGCGGGCTGGGCCTGGAACAGGCGCCACAGATCCTCGCGCCGGAAGACGCACAGCCGCATCCGGGTGGTGGCCTCGACCGAATGGCGCATCTCGCCCATCACGCCGGCCTGCAGGCCCAGGAAATCGCCCGGCAGCACGAAGCTGATCACCTGGCGCCGACCGTTCTCCAGCGTCTTGTAGCGCACCCCCATCCCGGAAAGCACCGTGAAGAGCTGCGGCGCGTTCGACCCTTCCATCAGCAGCGTGGTGCGCGGATCGGCGGTCAGCTCGCCCGACTTGAAGTCCTGCTGGAACGCCAGCTCTCCGGGCGTGAAGGGGGTGAAGATCCGAAAGCGCCTCAGCGGACAGGCGCTGCAGCTGACACCGGCCATGGCGCGAATCTCCTTAAGACATGTCACAGTTGAATGCGCGGGGCGGCGGCGGGTTCCATGGTGACCGGCGCGGGGGCGAATCGTTGCGCCGCAACGGGGGTGGGCAATGGCTTCGGACGGGCAGGGCGATGGCGGGACCGGGCGCGGGGTGCTGGTGATCCAGCGCGATCCGCTGGTGGCGCTGGACATCGCCGAGACGCTGGCCCGTGACCTCCCGGGGATCGCGGTGGTGTTGGCGCGCAGCTGTGACGAGGCGCTGGCGCAGGCCGAGGGCCGGCCGCCCCCGGCGGTGGCCCTGGTCGCGGCGGCGCCGGAGGGGTTCGGCGCATCCCCGCTGGGCCGCTGGCTGGCCGGGGCGGGGGTGCGGGTGATCCTGACCGGCGATGCCGCCGAGGAGCGGGGAGAGGCGGCGGGCTTCGCCGTCCTCCACCGCCCCTTCACCTCGCGCGCGCTCGTCGACTGCCTGCGCGCCGCGCTGGCCGCGCCGCCTCAGGCCGACAATGTCTCGGTCGAGGCGAAGAACATCGCCTGACTGACCGCCGAGCGCAGCTGGTCCTCGGAATAGGGCTTGGTGATGACGAAGGCCGGCTCGGGCCGCGCGCCGGTCAGCAGCCGTTCGGGGAAGGCGGTGATGAAGATCACCGGCAGGGCGTCGAACACCTGAAGGATGTCGTTCACCGCGTCGATCCCCGAGGAGTTGTCGGCAAGCTGGATGTCGGCAAGGATCAGGTCGGGCATCTCGCGCGTGGCCAGCTCCACCGCGGCGCGGTGGGTGCGGGCGACCCCGGTGACGGCATGGCCCATCTCCTCGACGATGGTCCGGATGTCCAGCGCGATGATCGGCTCGTCCTCGATGATCATCACCCGGCCGGCGACGGCGCGGCGCATCTCCTCGCGCGCCACCCGCACCAGTTCGGCGGCCTCGGCGGCGGTCATGTCCAGCACCGCGCCGATCTCCTCGTCGGAAAACCCCTCGATCGTCTTCAGCAGCAGCGCCTCGCGCGAATGCGGCATCAGCGCCGCCATCCGCGCCTGCGCCCGGGCCGAAAGCGGCGTGTCGGGCTTGCCAAGGGGTGACCCGGCCGAGGCCCAGACCCGGTGGAAGGTGCGGAACAGCGCGATGCGCGGATCCGGGGCGGCGCCCAGCAGCGCGGGATCGGCGACGATCGCCTCCAGCGCCGCGGCGGCGTAACGGTCGCCGGTGTCCTGGTTGCCGGTCACCGCCCGGGCATGGCGGCGCAGATAGGGCAGCTGCCCGGCCACCTGCGCGGCGAGATCCTGCCCCTGCGACCGGGCCGCCTGCGAATTGCCTGTCGTCATCCTGATGACCCCCCTTCAGCACATCCGCCTGCCGGCCGGATGGGAACCTGTCGGGAACCGAACGCCGGGCAGCGCGTTCGGTTCCCATGAACCCATCCAACAACCCTTGCAACATGGAACGGGCAAGTGCACAGCTATGCAGGAATGGACCGAGAACGCAAATCCCCCGTGGACGACCGGCGGACCGGCCGGTCCGACCCGCACCCCCGGCCGCGGGACGAGATCGACGAGAACCTGAAGCGGGTCTACAGCCGTCTGGTCGAGGAGGAGGTTCCCGACCGTTTCAGGAAGCTGCTGGAGGAACTGCGCCGCAAAGAGAGCGGCCGATGACCCACGCCCCCGACCCGCGTGACGAACTGATCACGCATGTGCCGGCGATGCGCGCCTTCGCCATCAGCCTGGCACGCGACACCACCCTGGCCGATGACCTGGTGCAGGACGCGCTGGTGCGCGCCTGGGCGGGGATCGACGGTTTCCGGCCCGGGACCAACATGCGGGCCTGGCTGTTCACCATCCTGCGCAACGGGTTCTATTCGCTGCGGCGCAAGCGGCGGCGCGAGGTGGGCGATCCCGACGGGATTCACGCCGCCGGTCTGGCCGAGGCGCCGGGCCATGACGGCCGCCTCGCCTATGCCGATTTCGAACGCGCCTTCCATGCCCTGTCCGACGAGCATCGCGAGGTTCTGGTGCTGATCGGGGCCGAGGGCTTCTCCTGCGAGGAGGCGGCGCAGATGATGGGCGTTGCCGTCGGCACGGTGAAGAGCCGCGCCAGCCGCGCCCGCGCCCGGCTGGCGGAGCTGATGGGGCTCGGCAAGGGCGAAAGCGCGCTGATCGATTCCGAGCCCGGCACCCGCGCCGCGATCGCCGCGGCGGCGGCCCGCGCCGGCTGAGCGGGCGGCGCGGCGATGATCCGGGGCAGGCCGCCCCCGCTCAGGACCCTCGGCTTCCGCCTCGCCTTCCTGCTCGCGCTGGCATTGCTGCCGCTGGGCATCCTGTCCGCCTTCCAGGGACAGTCGCTGCTGCGCGAGAGCCGCGCGCGGGTCGAGGCGGCGGTGCTGGGCCGCACCCGCGCCGCCGCGGCCGGCGAACAGCGCGCCATCGATCAGGCCGCCGGCGCGGCGCGGGTGCTGGCCGCATTCGCCGCCCGCCTGCCGGCGGGCGCGGGCGATCCGACCTGCGACGCGCTGGCCCGCGACATCGTGCGCGGCTCGGCGCTGTTCTCCCTCGCCGGGGTCTATGACCGCGCCGGCCGGATGCTGTGCGCCTCCCGGAGGCCGCCGCCCGGCTGGCGCTTTCCCGAGGAGATGCGCCCCGCGCTCGAGGCCACCGAACCCCTGGTGGGGGTCCTGGAGGAGGCGCGCCTCTCGGGCCGGCCGGTGCTGTTCGCCCAGCACCCGCTGAAGGATCCCGACGGCGGGGTGATCGCCTTCGCCGCGGTCTCGGTCCCCCACGACCTGGTCAGCGCGCCCGAACCCGCCCCCGCCGCCGCGCCGCAGGACCGGACCGGAGAGCTGTTCACCTTCGCCGCCGACGGGCGCATCCTGACCGGGCCCGCGGATGCCGCCCGGCGCGCCGCGCTGCTGCCCGCCGACCGCGCGCTGGCCGCGCTGGCGGGCGATCGCGGGCTTGCCTTCACCGCCCCGGCGGCGAACGGCACGCTGCGCGTCTTCGCCGTGGTGCCGCTGGTGCCCGACCAGGTCTATGCCCTGGGCAGCTGGCCGGTCGACGAACAGGCCGGCGCCGGGCTTGCCGGGCTGCTGCCCCCCGCGGCGATGCCGCTGGCCATGTGGCTGGTCAGCCTGGCGGTGGCGCTTCTGGCCGCCGAGCGGCTGGTCACCCGGCATGTCCGGCGGCTGACCGCGGCGCTGGCACGCTTCGCGCGCGGCGAAAGGGTGGTTCCGGTGCTGGACATGCATGACGCGCCATGGGAGATCGCCGCGCTGGCCGACAGCTTCGCCAAGATGGCCGATGCGATCATCCGCGAGGAGGCCGAGCGCGACGATACCATCCGCCAGAAGGAGATGCTGCTGCGCGAGGTGCATCACCGCGTGAAGAACAACCTGCAGCTCATCGCCTCGATCATGAACCTGCAGATCCGCCGCGCCCGCAGCGCCGAGGCGCGCAGCCTGCTGCGCAGCCTGCAGGAGCGGGTGATGAGCCTGGCCACCGTGCATCGCGGCCTGTATCAGGCCTCCAGCCTCGCCGCGCTGGAGGCGGGGCAGCTGATCGAGGATATCCTGCGCCAGGTGCTGCACATGGGCGCCGATCACGAGCGCCGCTTCCGCCTGCGCAAGCGCATCGACCGGGTGGTGCTGTCGCCCGATCAGGCGGTGCCGCTGGCGCTGTGGTTCACCGAGGCGCTGACCAACGCGATGAAATACGCCCATGGCGCGGATGACGAAGGGCCGGCGCGGCTCGACGTGACGCTGACCGCGGGGCCCGGCGGGCGGGTCGATCTGGTGCTGGCCAACTCGGTCGCGGCTGAACCCGCCGCCGATCCGCTGGCCGAGACCGAGCCGGGCGGCGGGCTGGGCAGCCAGCTGCTGCAGGCCTTCGCCGAGCAGCTGGGCGGGCGCTTTCACGCCGAGGAGGCGGCCGGCTGGCACCGGGTGACGCTGGCCTTCACCGCCGAGGCCCCCGCGGCCGCGCCGCCGGGCGGGGGAACGCAAGCCGAAGCGGAGCCCGGGGCCGGGGACGCGCCGGGCGATCGCGCCGCCCCGCAGGCCTGAACGGCGCCGCCCCCGGGGCGGAACCGGCCCCCCGTCCGGCGCGTTGCCGGCAGGGAGGTGCGTTGCGATGTCGGATGCGCGGGAATCGGGATTCCGGCTGCACCGCGGGGCAGGGCTCAGGATCCTGCTGACCGCGGCCGAGGCGTTTCCCGCCTTCGAGGAGGCCTTCCTCCAGGCCCGCCACGAGATCTGGGCCGGGTTCCGGATCTTCGATCTCGACACGCGCCTGCGCTCCGACGCGGCGCGGCGGATCGGGGCCACCTGGTTCGATCTTCTGGTCCACGTGCTGCGCCGCGGGGTCGCGGTGCACATGTTCATCAGCGATTTCGACCCGGTCGCGCGCCCCGCGCTGCACCGCATGACATGGCGGACGATCCGCCGCGCCGGCGCCGCGCGGGCTGCGGCCGGGCCGGGGGCGCGGCTCGTGGCGGTGGCGGCCACGCATCCCGCGCGGATGGGCTGGCTGCCGCGTCTTCTGGTCTGGCCGCTGGCCCGGCGCAGGCTGGCGGCCGAGGCGGCGCGGCTCAATGCCCTTGCCCCGGCGCGGCGTGCCGCGGCGCTGGAGGAGATGCCCGGGCTTGCCGGCCGGCTGCGCCTTGGCGCGGGCGGGCGGCTCGGCGTCCCGCTATGGCCGCCCTGCCCGGTGGTTCCCGCCACCCACCATCAGAAGGTCGCCGTCTTCGACCGCAGATTGCTGTATGTCGGCGGACTCGACCTTGATGAGCGGCGCCATGACGATCCCGGCCATCGCCGCCCCGGCGGCGAGACCTGGCAGGATCTGCAGATCCTGACCGACGGGCCGGCGGTCGCCGAGGCGCAGCGCCATATGGAGAGCTTCCTCGACATCACCGCGGGAAGGGCCGCGCCGCAGCCCGCGCGGCACATCCTGCGCACCCTGTCCGCCCCGGCCCGGGGCTGGCCGGGCCGCGCCTTCGCCTTCGGTCCCCGCCCGGTGGAGACCGGAATCCTCGCCGCCCATGTCGCCCTTGCCGGCCGGAGCCGCCGGCTGATCTATCTGGAGACCCAGTTCCTCCGCGACACCCGGCTGGCGCGCCGGCTCGCCCGCATCGGGGCGGCGCGGCCCGGGCTGGAGCTGATCCTGGTGCTGCCCGCCGCCCCCGAGGATGTCGCCTTCGACGCCAGCGACGATCTGGACGCCCGCCATGGCGAAAGGCTTCAGGCGCGCTGCATCCGCCTCCTGCGGCGGGGCTTCGGCCGGCGCTTCTTCGCCTTCGCCCCGGCCCAGCCCCGGCGCCACGACCCCGCGCGCGACGGAAGCTGCCCGCGCGCCTGCCATCACGGCGCGCCGCTGGTCTACATCCATTCCAAGATCTCGATCTTCGATCGCGACGCGGCGATCGTCTCCTCGGCCAACCTGAACGGGCGCAGCCTGCGCTGGGATACCGAGCTGGGCCTCGCCCTCCGCGGCCGGGCCGAGGTGGAGGCGCTGCGCCGGCGGGTCTTCAGCCACTGGCTGCCCCCCGATGCCGGACCGCAATTCCTCGCCCCGCAGACCGCGCTGGCGGCATGGCGGGCGCTGGCGATCGACAATGCCCGACGCCCGCCCGAGCAACGCCGCGGCTTCCTTCTGCCCTTCGACCTGGCGGCGACGGACGACTGGGCGGGACAGCTGCCGGGCCTGCCCGAGGAGATCGTCTGACCGCCCGGCCGGGAACCCTTCCCGGCCCCGGGCGTTGACCGACAGTGCCGGAAGCGCGGCCGCCGGGGATGGATCCCGGCAGCGCCGGATGCAGCCGGAAACCAGGGGAGAGCGAGATGAACTGGGACATCATCAAGGGCAAGTGGACCGAGCTGATGGGCAAGGCCCGCGAGACCTGGGGCGAGATCACCGATGACGAGTGGGAGCAGATCCGCGGCGAGCGCGACCAGCTGATCGGCAAGATCCAGCAGCGCTATGGCCGCAGCCGCGAGGAGGCCGAGCGCGAGGTCGAGGAGTGGCGCGCCCGCCTGTGAGCGGGCGGCGGAACCCCGGATCATCCATCAGCCGGAAGGAGGCAACACATGCTGGGCTGGGCCATCACCTTTCTCGTCATCGCGCTGATCGCGGCGCTTCTGGGCTTCGGCGGCATCGCCGGAACCGCGGTGGGGATCGCGAAGATCCTGTTCTTCGTGTTCCTGATCCTGTTCGCGGTCAGCATCGTCATGCATCTGGTCCGCGGCCGGCCGCCATTGTGACAGGCGCCGGGAGGGCCGCCCCGGGCGGGCCCGATCCCGCCGACCACCGGAAGGGGGAGCGCGCCGCGCTCCCCCTTTCGCATTGGTCGCCTGGCGGGATGAATTTTCGCCCGAATATTGCCGAAGGATTTCGGAAACGAAGCATTGACCAGGCGTTCTTGTTGCATGCGAGCGGGAATGACCCCGCAGCGACATGCGAAAGACCATGGAACAAGGGAAAGGATGCGACCATGAAGCGCCTTCTTCTTACGACTGCTCTGGTGATCGGGGCCTCGGCGGCCTCCGTGGCGGTTGTGCGCGCGGCCGAGCCCGCCGCCGGGCCCGCCGCCGTCTTCCGGCCCGTCGTCGCGGCCGACAGCCTGGCGGCGTCGCGGCTGATCGGGATGCGCGTGCATGTGGCCCAGACGGTTCCGGTCGCCGCTGTGCCGCCGGTGGATGGCGTGCCCGAGGAATGGAACGACGTGGGCGAGGTGCGTGAGATCTACCTGTCGCGCGACGGCAGGGTGCAGGCGGTGGTCCTGGACATCGGCGGCTTCCTCGGCATGGGCGAGCGCCAGCTGGCGGTGGACATCTCGGCGCTGCGCTTCGTGGCCGATGCCTCGACGCCCGATGATCCGACCGACTTCCACATCCTGCTGGCCGCCACGCCGGCGATGCTGAAGGCCGCGCCGCTGTTCGATCCCGAGACGCGGCAGGTCCGCGACCCGCTGGCCGGAACCGGGCTGATGCGGCCCGGCTATGTGACCCTGGCCCATGACGAGATCACCGCCGACGACCTCACCGGTGTCGAGGTCTTCGATGTCGCCGATGAATCGATCGGCGAGGTGTCCCAGCTGATCCTGACCACCGATGGCAAGCTCGAGAAGGCGGTGATCGACGTGGGCGGCTTCCTTGGCATCGGCGAGAAGCCGGTGGCCCTGCCGATCGACAAGATCCACATCCTGCGCCGGCAGGATGGCGACGAGCTGCGCGTCTATGTCGACATGACCAGGGAGGCGCTGGAGACCCTGCCGGCCTGGAGCCGCTGACCCCCACTTGAGCGGCTTGGGCAGGGTGGCCGCCCGCTTCCCCAGGCGGGCGGCCTTCACCCGTGCCGGCGGCGCGGGGCAAGGCGGCGGCTTCATTCCCCCCGGCTGGCCGGATGCAGCAGATCCTCGCCCGCATCCGCCGCCCGGCGTTCGCGCACCACCGCCTCCTCGGTCGGATCGACCGAGCCGCCCGGGTCGGCCTCGGGCGGCGGCGCCGCGCCGCGGGGAGCTTCGGGTCCGAGAACGGCGGGGCGGGGCGGGGCGGTGAGTTGTGCCGCCGCCGCCGGCGCCGCCGCCCCGTCCAGCCGCACCCGGTAGATCGGTTCGGGCAGGCCGAAGCCCGCCGATTCCAGCGCCAGCTTCGCCGCGCGCACCGCCTCGCCCCGCGCCTTCATGAAATCCGTCCGGATCTGGTCCACCCAGCCGGTGAAGGTCAGGATCACGTTCGATTCCCCCACATCCTGCACCCAGGCCCCGACGGGCGGGTCCTCCAGCACGAAGGGCAGCGCCTTGATCGCCGCGACCCCGGTGGCCAGGGCGGCGGCCAGATCGCTTTCCGCGTCCACCCCCAGCGTGAAGGAGAAGCGCCGCTGCGGGTCGCGGGTATAGTTGACGATGCGTCCCTTGAAGACGGTGGCGTTGGGGATGCGGATATGGTTGCCCTCGGGCGAGATCAGGATGGTGGCGCGCGCGGTCAGACGCGCCACGCGCCCGGCGCTGCCCTCGATCTCGACGAAGTCGTTGGGCCGGAAGGGCTGGCGCAGCGACAGCATCAGCGAGGCGATGAAGTTCTCGACCGTATCGCGCACGGCGAAGCCCAGCGCCAGCCCCGCCACCCCCGCCGCGCCCAGGACCGCGCCCAGGAGCGCCGTGGCGTCGAGGATCTCCAGGGCCACCGACAGGCCGAGGAGCAGAAGCCCCAGGCGCGCCAGCATCAGATAGACTTCGGCCACGAAGGCATTGGGCGCGAGGCGCTGCCACAGCCGGGTCCGCCCGGCCAGCCACCAGCCGCCGAAGGCGATCAGCCCGCCCGCGGCCAGCGCCACCAGCAGCAGCGGCGCACCCTCGCCCAGCGCCCGCAGCCGGCCCCCCAGCCGGTCGATCGCCGGGGTCAGCCGCCGGTCGAGATCCCTGGGCAGGGCGACGGCATTCTCGACCGCGACCACCCCCTCGATCCGCCCGGCGATCGTCTCCAGCCGCGCCCTGGCCGCGTTGTCGGCAACCTCGCCGTCCAGATGCACCACCCCGTCGGCCACCCGGATGCGCACCCCGTCGTAGCCGCCCAGCTCGTCGAGGATTCCGCGCAGCCGGGCGGCGATGCGCCGATCGGCCTCGGGCGCGGTCTCGGCGGCGATCCGGGCGGAGGGCGCGGCGTCGGCGGGGGGCTCCTGCCCCTGCGCCCGGGCCGCCGGCGAAGCGGCCGCCACAAGCAGCGCGACCAGGGCCGGAAGGACCGCGCGAGGCAGTCCGCGGCTGATGGCCTTGGGCAGGTTCATCGGCGATCCCCCGCTGTCGGAAACCGGTCGGATCGGGGCAGCCTGCCCCATGGCCGCGACGATGGCCAGAGGCGCCGCCGCCCGCGGCCGTTGCAACCGGCATGCCCCCGGCGCCGCACGCGCCGCCGGATGGGGCCCGCGTCGCCCCGGTCCCCGCCGCCGCGGGCGGGGGCGGGAGGCGCGGG
>RFGB01000147.1 GCA_003697125.1 Alphaproteobacteria bacterium | reverse complement strand
GGCCGGCCCGGGCCGGGGCGCTGGCCGGGCTCGCCGCGGGGGCGGCGGGCGGGCTGATCTGGGCCACCGCCTGCCCGATGACCGATCCGGCGATGATCGTCGTGACCTACGGCGCCGCGGCGCTGATGCTGGCGGGCATCGGCGCGGCGCTGGGGCGGGTGCTTCTCGTCTGGTAGCCGCGCGGGCACCGCGCTAGGATCGGCCGCGGAGGCGGGTGCGGCATGAACATCCAGGCGCTGGAGACATTTCACGCCCTGTGCACCTATCGCAGCTTCCGGGGCGTCGCCGAGGTGCTGGGCATCACCCAGCCGGCGGTGTCGGCGCGGATCAAGGCGCTGGAGACCGAGCTGGGTGCGCGGCTGCTGATCCGCGACCGGCGGGGCTTCCGGCTGACGCCCGAGGGCCGGCGCGTGCAGGAGGCCGCGGCCACCATCCTGGGCGCCTGGCACGACCTGCGCGCGGGGCTGAGGGAATCGGGCGAGATCGGCGGCACGGTGCGCATCGGCGTCGTCGATTCCATCGCGCGCACCTGGCTGCCCGCGCTGATCCGCCGCCTGAAGGACGCCCACCCCCGGCTGGTGGCTGAGATCACCGTCGACACCACCACCGCCATCCATGGCGCGCTGCTGGAAGGCGATCTGGGCATCGGCGTCACCATCGAACCGATCGGACGGCCGGGGGTGGTGGACCTTGCGCTCGGCGCCTATGACATGGCCTGGGTGGCCAGCCCGGAACTGGTCAGCCCGCACCACCCCTACAGCCCGGCCGAGATCGCCGCGCTGCCGATCATCTCCTACCGCGCCGGATCGCCCCCCGACCATCTGATCGAGGCATGGTTTCGCGACGCGGGCTGCACGCCCGCCCATCTCAACGCCTCCAACTCGATGGCGACCATGATCACCCTGGCCAGCGAGGGGCTCGGGCTGGCCGCGATCCCGCCGGTGACCATCGAACGCCAGCTGGCCGACGGCACGCTGGTCGAACTGGCGCTGACCCGGCCGATGCCGCCGGTGCCCTTCACGCTGAGCCATGTGGAACTGCCCGGCAACGCGGTGCAGCGCCGGACGGTGGCCGAAATCCGCCGCGTCGCCGGCGCCTTCTGCAGCGCCAGGCCGCGTGCCAGCTGGGGCTGACGATAAAGAACCCTTATCAACAGATAATGATTCGGAATTTGACATGATCAGCCGCCGGGCGCATCCCTTGCCCGGAACCTGTGGAGGGAGAGCATGGCGGAAGGTTTCTACATCGAGTTCACCGCGCTGGGGCGGCGCTGGCCGATCGCGCCCTATTCCGAGCTGGCGCCGGTGACCTGCCGGACGCTGTGGAACGCGCTGGAGCGGCCCGCCGACCTGACCGCATTCCATGCCATGTTCGCCGGTCCCGAGATCATGATGGGCCTGCCGGAATCGGCCCAGACCTTCGATCCCGCCTCGATCCCGGCCGAGAACCAGACCTGCTTTCCCGCCCCCGGCGAATGCCTGTGGTTCTATCAGGGCCGCAACATGATGAAGGGCCTGCCCGACGAGCTGTGGGAGATCGGCATCTTCTACGATTCGGGCGGGCGCACCTTCGGCCCCCTCGGCTGGACGCCGGTCAACATATTCGGGAAGATCGCAGAGGATCTCGACGGCTTCGCCGCCGCCTGCCGGGCGATCCGGGTGGAAGGCGCCAAGGCGGTGACCTTCGGCCGCCGGGGCTGACGGAACACCACCGCAACCACAACCCCGAGACAGGGAGCGCGACGATGCTCGACAGACGGAAGTTCCTCTCGACCACGGCACTGGCTGCCGCGGCCCTCGCAACCCCGGCCGTCCTGCGCGCGCAGGAAAACCGGCTGGTGATCAATTCCTTCGGCGGTGCCTATGAGGAGATTCACCGCAGGCTGGTCATCACGCCCTTCGAGCAGATGACCGGGGCGAAGGTCGAGGTGGTCACCGCCTATTCCGCCGACATGCTGGCCCAGCTGCGGGCGCAGAAGGACGCGCCGCAGTTCGACGTGGCGCATTTCTCGGGCGGGCTCGAGACCCAGGCCGCCATCGAGGGGCTGCTCGCCCCGATCGATCCGGCCGAGCTGCCCAATGCCGCCGATCTCTACGACTTCGCCCGCGCGGGCCTGTCCAAGGGCGTGGGGCCGACCTATTCGACGGCGGTCATCGGGCTTCTCTACGACACGGGCAAGGTCACGCCCGCCCCGTCCAGCTGGAACGACCTGCTGCGCGAGGGTCTGGGCGAACATGTGCTGCTGACCGATGCCGCCTCGAACACCTACGGAATGCTCGGGCTGCTGATGATGAACCGCGTGGCGGGCGGCACGCTCGACGACATCGGGCCGGGGCTGGACTTCGCGCGCCGGCTGCTCGAGGCGGGGGCGATCGTCGTCTCGAAATCGCCCGAGATCCAGCAGAACTTCGCGCAGGGCGTCGCCTGGCTGGCCGCCTATGCCCAGGACTATGCCTACACGCTGACCAAGGCGGGGCTGCCGGTGCGCTTCTCCCAACCCGAGGAGGGGGCGGCGATGGCGCCGATCACGGTCAACCTGGTCGCGGGGCGCCCCAATCGCGAGCTGGCGCTGAAGTTCATCGACTTCTCGATCCGTCCCGAGGCGGCGGCGGGCTGGGCCGAGGCCCTGCGCTATACCCCCACCAACCGCAAGGTTCAGCTTGCCCCCGATGTCGCCGAGCAGGTTGTCCATGGCGAGGCGGCGATCGCGCGGCTGGTGCAGTTCGATCCGCTGGTGATCGCCGAGAAGCGCGCCGGCTGGAACGAGCAGTGGAAGCGGCTGCTGGCGCGCTAGGGGCCTGGGCGCGGTGACCGAGATGCCGGCCTTCCCCCGCGCGGGGAGGGCCGCCGGGGGGCGGGGGCGATGAGCGACCGGATCACTGCCGCGGCACGGCGCGAATCCCTCGCCCTGCTGGCGCCCGGCATCGCGGTGCTGCTGCTGGCCTTCCTGCTGCCGGTGGCGGTGATCCTCGTCACCTCGGTGCGCGACCCCGCGGGCGGGCTGACCGCGGCCCATTTCGCCAAGTTCTTCGTGGATGACTATTACCTGCGCATCGCCTGGCGCACGCTGCGCCTGGCGCTGGCGATCACCGCAGTGACGGTCATCTTCGGCCTGCCGCTGGCGTGGATCATGGTCCGCGCCGGACCCCGGCTGCGCTTCGCGATCATGCTGATGGTCATCCTGCCGCTGATGACATCGGTGGTGATCCGCACCTTCGGCTGGCTGGTGGTGCTGGGCAATGGCGGGCTGCTCGCCCGGCTGGGGGAGTTCCTGGGCCTCGACGGGCGGGCGCTGGTGCTGATGCATACCGAGACGGGGGTGGTGATCGCGATGGCGCAGGTGCTGCTGCCCTTCATGGTGCTGACGCTTCTGGGTGTGCTGCGTGCCATTCCCCGCGATCTGGAGGAAGCCGCGCGCACCATGGGCGCGGGATTCTGGGCGACGATGCGCCTTGTCGTCCTGCCGCTGGCGGTGCCGGGCATCGTCTCGGGCAGCCTGATCGTGTTCGCGCTGTCGATCTCCTCCTTCATCACCCCCAGCCTGGTCGGCGGGGTCCGGCTTCCGGTGCTGGCCAGCTCGATCTACCAGTCGATCGGCGGCTCGTTCGACTGGCCCTTCGCTGCCGCGCAGTCGGTGCTGCTGCTGGCCGCCACGCTGGCGGTGATCATTCCCTATACCCGGCTCGCGCGGGGGCGGACATGACCGCGCCGCTGTCGGCACGGCTCCTGGGCGGGCTGATCGTGATCGTCACCGGGCTGGTGATGCTGGTGCCGCTCGCCGTGGTCGTCGCGGCCAGCTTCTCGGAAAGCGCCTTCCTGGTGTTTCCGCCGCGCGGCTTCTCGCTGCGCTGGTATGGCGAGATCCTGGGCTCGGAGGCCTATCTGTCCGCGGCCTGGACCAGCCTGCGCATCGCGGTGGTGGTGACGCTACTGGCGGTGGCCATCGGGACGCCGGCGGCGATCGCGCTGTCGCGGCCGGCCACGCCCTGGCGCGAGCCGCTGGCCGGGCTGTTCCTGTCGCCCCTGGTGCTGCCGACGCTGATCTTCGGCATCGGCCTTCTGATGACCGCCAGCCTGTTCTTCGGCGGCCCCGGCATCGGCGGGCTGATCATCGGCCATCTGGTGATCTGCGTGCCCTATGTCATCCGGACGGTGACGGCGGTGCTGTCGCGGGCCGATCCCCGGCTCGAGGAGGCGGCGCGCTGCATGGGCGCGGGGCTGTGGCAGAAATACTGGCATGTGATCCTGCCGCAGTGCCGAACCGGGATCGCCGCGGGGGCGTTCTTCGCCTTCAACATCTCGTTCGACGATGCGGTGGTGGCGCTGTTCCTGCGCGCGCCGGGCGTCGAGACGCTGCCGATCCGCATCTATTCCCAACTCGAATTCAGCCCCGATCCCGGCGTCGCCGCCGTCTCGACCCTGATGATCCTCGTCTCGGTCCTGCTGGTGCTGCTGATCGACCGCGCGGTCGGGCTGGACAGGATGGCGTGATGGCCGAACTGAAGATCGAAGGGGTCGCCAAGACCTTCGGGCAGACGCGGGTGCTGCATGACATCGACGTCACCGTGCCCGATGGCGGGTTCCTGAGCCTGCTGGGTCCGTCGGGATGCGGCAAGACCACGCTGATGCGCATCGTGGCGGGGCTGGAGGTGCCCTCGGCCGGCCGGGTGCTGATCGGGGGGCGCGATGTCACCGACCTGGCCCCCGAGGCGCGCAACATCGCGCTGATGTTCCAGTCCTATGCGCTGATGCCGCATCTGACCGTGGCCGAGAATGTGCGGTTTCCGCTGCGCATGCGCCGCCAGGGCAGCCGGGCCGAGCAGGAGGCCCGCGTGGCCGAGGCGCTGGAGCTGGTGCAGCTCTCGGCCCTGGCCGGGCGGATGCCGCGCCAGCTTTCCGGCGGCCAGCAGCAGCGCGTGGCGCTGGCCCGGGCGATCGTGGCGCGCCCAGACGTGCTGCTTCTGGACGAGCCGCTGTCGAATCTCGATGCCCGTCTGCGCGAGGACATGCAGGTGGAGCTGATCGAGCTGCATCGCCGGCTGAAGCTGACCACGGTCTTTGTCACCCATGACCAGGACGAGGCGCTGAGCCTGTCCGACCGGGTGGCGGTGATGCAGGGGGGGCGGATCGAGCAGGAGGACGCGCCCGATGCGCTCTATGACCGGCCGGCGACACGCTTCGTGGCCGAATTCATCGGCGGGGCCAATGTCATCGAACTTGCCCCGCCGGGCGCGCTGGGGGTGAGCGGCGCGCGGCTTGTCCTGCCCCCCGGCGCGGCGCCCGAGGGGGCGCGCGCGGTCGCGCTGAGGCAGGAGGATCTGGCGCTGACCGCCGACTCGGCCGGGGCGGACTATGCGCTGCCGGTGAAGATCGAGACGCGCATCTTCCTGGGGGCGCGGGCGCGCTACCGGCTGCGGGCCGGGGGGCTGGTGCTGCTGGCGATGGTCCCGCGCGGCGCGCTGGCGCAGGC
The DNA here is from genome assembly GCA_003697125.1 of Alphaproteobacteria bacterium. GTDB lineage: Bacteria > Pseudomonadota > Alphaproteobacteria > Rhodobacterales > Rhodobacteraceae > J013. The sequence goes on along the minus strand of RFGB01000147.1, from coordinate 1,673 downwards.
CGACGTGGCGACCCATGTCGTGTGGTCAGCCCAGGCGATGCGCTTCCTGTCGCGCTGACCCGCCCCGCCCCGACCCGCCCGGCTCAGGCCGGGGCCCGCTCGCTCCGCTCGGCCTGCTGGCGCGACCACATCCGGGCATAGCGCCCCCCGCGCGCCAGAAGCTCCTCGTGGGTGCCCGCCTCGACCACCGCCCCCGCCTCCATGACCACGATGCGATCGGCGTCGACCACGGTGGACAGACGGTGGGCGATGGTGATCACCGTGCGGCCGCGGCTGATGGCGCGCAGCGCCTCCTGGATGCTGCGCTCGGTCTCGGTATCCAGCGCCGAGGTGGCCTCGTCGAGGATCAGGATCGGCGGATTCTTCAGGATCGTGCGGGCGATGCCCACCCGCTGCTTCTCGCCGCCCGACAGCTTCAGCCCGCGTTCGCCCACCTGGGTGCGGTAGCCCTGCGGCAGCGAGATGATGAAGTCGTGGATGCGCGCGGCCCGCGCCGCGGCCTCCACCTCCTCGGCGCTGGCGTCGGGATTGCCATAGGCGATGTTGTAATAGATGGTGTCGTTGAACAGCACCGTGTCCTGCGGCACCACGCCGATCGCGGCGCGCAGGCTTTCCTGGGTGACGTCGCGGATGTCCTGCCCGTCGATGGTGATCCGCCCCGCCTGCACGTCATAGAAGCGGAACAGCAGGCGCGAGATGGTGGACTTGCCCGCGCCGGACGGCCCCACCACGGCGACGGTGCGCCCGCCGGGAACGTCTAGGTCGAAATCGCGCAGGATCACCCGGTCGGGTTCATAGCCGAAGCGCACATGCTCGAAGCGCACATGCCCCTCGCCCACCTTCAGCGCCGGGGCGCCGGGCCGGTCGGTCACCTCCGGCGGCTGGTCGAGCAGGTCGAACATCTCGCGCATGTCGACCAGGGCCTGACGGATCTCGCGATAGACCGTGCCGAGGAAGTTGAGCGGCATGGTGATCTGGATCATGTAGGCGTTGACCATCACGAAATCGCCGACGGTCATCTCGCCGCGCTGCACGCCGGCCGCGGCCATCGCCATCACGATCACCAGCCCGGTGGTGATCAGCAGCGACTGGCCGAAATTCAGGAAGGCCAGCGACCAGTTGGTCTGCAGGGCGGCCTGCTCATAGCCGGCCATCGAGGCGTCGTAGCGCTGCGCCTCGCGCCGTTCGGCGTTGAAATACTTCACCGTCTCGAAGTTCAGCAGGCTGTCCACCGCCTTCTGGTTGGCCTCCTGGTCGCGGTCGTTCATCCGCTTGCGGATCGCCACCCGCCATTCGGTCACGCGGAAGGTGAACCAGATATAGAGCGCGATGGTCACCGCGACGACGGCGAGATAGCTGAACGAGAAGGCCGCCCACAGGATCGCCGCCACGAGGGCGAGTTCCAGGATCAGCGGTCCGATCGAGAACAGCAGGAAGCGCAGCAGGAAATCCACGCCCTTCACGCCCCTTTCCAGAACCCGGTTCAGGGCGCCGGTCTTGCGGGCGATGTGAAAGCGCAGCGAGAGGGCGTGGACGTGGCAGAAGGTCTCCAGCGCCAGTCGCCGCAGCGCCCGCTGACCGACTCGGGCGAAGATCACGTCGCGCAGCTGGGCGAAGCCCACCCCGGCAAGCCGCATCACCCCATAGGCCGCCACCAGCCCGCCCGCCCCCAG
>RFGB01000020.1 GCA_003697125.1 Alphaproteobacteria bacterium | reverse complement strand
TCTGCGGCGGGCGGCGCGGGCGCCTCGGCCGCGGCGGGCGGCTCTGCGCTTTCGGCAGGTGCCGGACGGCTGCGTTTCAGGAACGGAGCCAGCGGATCATCGGTGCCGCTGTCGGCCTGGGCGAGCAGGATCGGCTGGGCCGGGGCGGCCGGTGCCGCGGCGGCGAAGGCCGTCGTCATCAAAATCGCAACGATGGGAATGGTGCGCATGTCTGGCTCCTCTGCCAATTGGAGAGGGCATGTTAACGGAAGGCGGGCGCCAGAGACAGGAATTTCCCGCCGCTCAGCGCGGCAGGGTCAGCGTTGCGCGCAGCCCGCCCAGATCGGCGCTGTCGTCGAGCGTGAGTCCCCCGCCCTGCGCGCGCGCGGCATCCAGCGCGATCGCGAGGCCCAGCCCGACGCCGCCGCCGCGGTCCTGGTTGCGCGCCTCGTCCAGCCGGACGAAGGGACGCAGCGCCTCCGCCCGCCGTTCGGGCGGAATGCCCGGCCCGTCATCCTCGACCACGAAGGCCAGCGCCTGCGGCGAAAGCCGCAGTGTCAGCCGCACCCGCCGGCCATGGGCCAGCGCGTTGTCGATCAGGTTCTGCACCGCGCGGCGGGTGGTGGCGGGGCGCAGCGCCACCGGGCCGGGCGGCCCCCCCTCGATGCGCAGCTCCACCTCTCGGCCCATCCGGGCGGCATCGGCGACGATGCGCGCGGCCAGCGAGGCGGGATCGACCGGGGCGGGCTCGTCCTGCCCGTCGCCGCGGGCAAAGGCGAGGAAGGCGTCGAGCATGCGCTCCATCTCGGCGATGTCGCTGGCGATCTCCTCGGTCTCGGGACCCGGCTCCATCATCGCCAGCGCCAGGCGGATCCGGGTCAGCGGGGTGCGCAGGTCGTGGCTGACCCCGGTCAGCATGCGGGTGCGCTGCTCGATCTGGCGCTCGATGCGCGCGCGCATCGCCAGGAACGCGGCCCCGGCCGCGCGCACCTCGGCCGCGCCGCGCGGCCGGAAGGGCAGGGTGCGGCCCTTGCCGAAGGCCTCGGCCGCGCGGGCCAGATCGCGGATCGGGCGGATCTGGTTGCGCAGGAAGGCGATGGCGATCGCCGACAGCACCGCCGAGCTGCCCAGCATCCAGACCAGCAGCAGATGGGGATTCGCCGCCACCATCCGCCGGCGCGGGATTTCGGCCAGAAGGGCGCCGCGCGCGGTTGCGACATGCAGGAAGACGACCTTGTCGTCGCGCATGAGGTCGATCGCCATCGGCCGCGCGATGCGCCGCGCCAGCTCGTCGGCCAGCGCCCGGCCCGACAGGTCCCAGAACCCCAGCTTCAGGCCGGGGGTGATCGGCGTGTCGGGGTCCAGCGTCAGGAACAGCCCCAGCGGCACCGCCAGCATCTCCAGCTGTCGGGCCGCATCGGACAGCGAGGCGGCATTCTCGACCGTCTCGACCGCATAGAGGATCTCGTAGGCCACCGCTTCGGTCATCTGCCGGGTGACCCCGTCGAAATGGCGCTGGATGAAGACGACCGCGATCACCGCCTGCAGCAGCAGGATCGGCAGGAGCAGGATCAGCAGCGCGCGGTTGAACAGACCCCGCGGCAGGCCGCGCCGAAGCCATTGCATCTCCATCACGCGAAGCTAGCCTCGGAGCGGCGATCCCACAAGCAGCGGGGGAGGAGCGATGGCCGCACCGTTCCAGACCGATCACCATGTCGTTCCGGGCGAGGTGGAACAGCCCGAGCCCGGGATCCGCATCGTCACCGCACCCAATGCCGGGCCGATGACCTTCACCGGCACCCGCAGCTACATCGTCGGCCGGGGCGAGGTGGCGGTGATCGATCCCGGTCCCGACGATCCGGCGCATCTGCGGGCGATCCTGGCCGCGCTGGAGCCTGGCGAGCGGGTGCGCCACATCCTCGTCACCCACAGCCATGCCGATCACGCGCCGCTCGCGCGCGGGCTGTCGCGGCTGACCGGCGCGCCGGTCCTGGCCTTCGGGCCGCACGGCGTGGGGATGCGCCCGGCCCTGGCGGCGCTGGCCCGCAGGGGCGGGCTGGGCGGGGGCGAGGGCGCCGATCGCGACTTCGCCCCCGACATCCGCCTGGCCCATGGCCAGACCGTCGAGGGGCGAGGCTGGGCGCTGACCGCCCTGCACACGCCGGGGCATCTGTCGAACCATCTGTGCTTCGTGCTGGAGGACAGCGGCGCCGTCTTCACCGGCGATCACGTGATGGGCTGGGCGACCACGCTGATCTCGCCGCCCGACGGCGATCTGACCGCGTTCATGGACTCGCTCAGGCTTCTGCAGGGCCGGGCCGATCGCATCTACTACCCCGGCCATGGCGCGCCGGTGCAGGATCCCGCCGGGCTGGTCGCCCACATCCTGCGCCATCGCACGGCGCGCGAGGCGCAGATCCGCGCCGCGCTGGCCGAGGCGCCCGACACCCCGGCCGGGCTGGTGGCGCGGATCTATGCCGATGTCGATCCCGCCCTGCACCGGGCCGCGGCGCGCAACGTGCTGGCGCATCTGCTGGATCTGGTGGAACGGGGTCTGGCCGAGGCCGAGGGCGAGCCCGGTCCCGGGGCGCGGTTCCGCCCGACCCCGGCCGCGGTCTGAACGCCTCAGCCCAGCCCGACCATGCGGCGGATGTCGGCGGGCGTCGCCCCCTCGGCGCGCAGGCGCGCCAGCGCCCGGGCATTGTCGCGCTTGGCCAGCCGGCGGCCCGCCGCGTCCCGGATCAGCCGGTGATGGTGCCACACCGGCGCGGGCAGGCCCAGAAGCCGCTGCAGCAGGGCATGGATGAAGCTCGCCTCGAACAGATCCTCGCCACGGGTGACATGGGTGATCCCCTGGAAGGCGTCATCCACCACCACCGCCAGATGATAGGAGCTGCCCATGTCGCGCCGCGCCAGCACCGGATCGCCCACGCGCGAGAGGAACCATTCGGCATCGGCGCGGTGGATGCCGGCGCGGGCGGGGCCCGCCTCGGTGATGGTCACCGCGCCGCCCACCAGATCCAGCGCCCGGGCCAGGTCGAGCCTGAGCGCGCCCGCCGGGCGCGGCCCGTCGCGGCGGGCGGTGGCGCGGCAGGTGCCGGGATAGACCGGCCCGTCCGGGCCGGGCGGCGGCGGGGGGCCTTCCTGGGGGGCCGACAGCGCCTCGGCGATGTCGCGCCGGCTGCACCGGCAGGGATAGAGGAGCCCCATCCCCCACAGCCGGTCCAGCGCGGCGGCATGGGCGGCGAGGCGGTCCGACTGGCGCAGCACCGGGCCGTCCCACGCCAGCCCCAGCCAGCGCAGATCGTCGAGGATCGCCGCCTCCCATTCCGGGCGCGCGCGGGCGCGGTCGATGTCCTCGATGCGCAGAAGGAAGCTGCCCTGCGCCGCGCGCGCCATGTCATGGGCGACCATGGCGGCATAGGCATGGCCCAGATGCAGCGGCCCGGTGGGCGAGGGCGCGAAGCGCGTGCGCATTCACCGCCCCTGCGCCCCGCGGGGCGCGCCGCGGGTCAGACCGCGGCCGGCTGCGCGGCTGCGGTCAGCCATGCCGTCCAGTCCCGCTTGGCCCGCTGGGTATAGGCGCGGGCGCGGTCGCGCTTGCCGCGCCGGCCGCCCGGGCCGTCGGGCAGGGGCGGGAACAGGCCGAAATTGACATTCATCGGCTGGAACGTCTCCGCCTCGGCCCCGCCGGTGATGTGGGCGAGCAGCGCGCCGGTCGCGGTGGTGGCGGGGGGCAGCGCGATGGGCCGCCCCAGCCGCTCGGCCGCGGCCAGCCGCCCGGCCAGCAGGCCCATCGCCGCGCTTTCCACATAGCCCTCGACCCCGGTGATCTGCCCGGCGAAGCGCAGCCGCGGCGCCGCCTTCAGCCGCATCCTCTCGTCGAGCAGGCGCGGGCTGTTGAGGAAGGTGTTGCGGTGGATGCCGCCCAGCCTGGCGAAGCGCGCATTCTCCAGCCCCGGGATCATCCGGAACACCTGCACCTGCGCGCCATGGCGCATCTTGGTCTGGAACCCGACCATGTTGTAGAGCGTGCCCAGCGCGTTGTCGCGCCTGAGCTGGACCACCGCATGGGGGCGGCGGCCGGTGCGGGGATCGGTCAGCCCCACCGGCTTCATCGGGCCGAAGCGCAGCGTGTCGCGCCCGCGCGCGGCCATCACCTCGATCGGCAGGCAGCCCTCGAAATAGGGGGTGTCGGTCTCTCCCTCGTGGAAGGGGGCGGTATCGGCGGCGAGGATCGCGTCGATCAGGGCCTCGTATTCCTCGCGCGTCAGCGGGCAGTTGATGTAGGCGCGCCGCTCGGCCTCGGTCTCGCCCTTGTCATAGCGCGACTGCACCCAGGCCTTCGACATGTCGATCGAATCGGCATGCACGATCGGGGCGATGGCGTCGAAGAACGCCAGCGCCCGCTCGCCGGTCAGCCGGCGCACCGCCTCGGCCAGCGCCGGGCTGGTCAGCGGGCCGGTGGCGATGATCACGCTGTCCCAGTCCTCGGGCGGCAGGCCGGCGATCTCGCCGCGTTCGATGCGCACCAGCGGATGGTCGGCCAGGCGCGCGGTGACCTCGGCCGCGAAGCCTTCCCGGTCGACGGCCAGCGCGCCGCCCGCGGGCAGGCGGTGGCGGTCGGCCGCGGCGATGATCAGCCCGCCGGCCGCGCGCATCTCCCAGTGCAGCAGGCCCACGGCATTGGCCTCGTCGTCGTCCGAGCGGAAGGAGTTCGAGCACACCAGCTCGGCCAGCCGGTCGGTGCGGTGGGCGAAGGTGGCGACATGGGGCCGCATCTCGTGCAGGATCACGGGCACCCCGGCCCCGGCCAGCTGCCAGGCGGCCTCGGATCCGGCCATGCCGCCGCCGATGACGTGAACGGGTCTCATGCGCCACGATCTAGGGCAGGGCGGCCCGGAAGGGAAGGCGCGGCGGTCAGTGGCCGCTCTCCTCGCCTTCGGCGATGCGGGCGACCGAGACGACCTTCTCGCCCGGCGCGGTGTGGAACACCCGCACCCCGCCGGCGCTGCGCGAGCGGAACGAGATTCCCGCCACCGGGCAGCGGATCGCCTTGCCGCCATTGGTGACCAGCATGACCTGATCGTCGATCTCGACCGGGAAGGCGGCCACCAGCGGCCCGCCGCGCAGGCCCTTGTCGATCGCCTGCACCCCCTGGCCGCCGCGCCCGCGCACCGGGTAGTCGTGGCTGGAGGTCAGCTTGCCGAGGCCGCCCTCGGTGACGGTCAGGATCAGGTCCTCGGCCGCCGACATCTCGGCATAGCGCCCCTCGGGCAGGGCGACGTCGGCAACCGCCTCCTCCTCGTCGGCGCCGGCCTCCTCCTCGGTCACCCCCTCGACGGCGCGGCGGCGCTTCAGATAGGCGGCGCGCTCCTCGGGGGTGGCCTCGAAATGGCGGATGACGGCCATCGAGACCACGCGATCGCCCGGGGCGAGGCGTATGCCCCGCACGCCGGTGGATTCGCGGCCCTTGAAGATGCGGACATCGGTGACCGGGAAGCGGATGGCCTTTCCCAGCGCGGTGACCAGCAGCACGTCGCGATCTTCGGAGGCGATGCAGGCGTTGACGAGGCTGACCCCCTCGGGCAGGCGCATGGCGATCTTGCCGTTGCGCATGATGTTGGTGAAGTCCGACAGGGCGTTGCGGCGCACATGGCCGTCGGAGGTGGCGAAGACGATCTGCAGGTCGTCCCATTCCTCCTCGGGGCGGTCGACCGGCATGATGGCGGCGACCGAGACGCCCGGGCGGATGGGCAGGATGTTGACCAGCGCCTTGCCGCGTGTGGTTCGCCCGCCCAGCGGCAGGCGCCAGGTCTTCAGGCTGTAGACCATCCCGTCGGTGGTGAAGATCAGCAGCGGGGTGTGGGTGTTGGCGACGAACAGGGTGGCGACGAAGTCTTCATCCTTCATCGCGATGCCGCCCAGCCCTTTTCCGCCGCGGGCCTGGGCGCGGTATTCGGCCAGCGGGGTGCGCTTGACATAGCCGCCATGGGTGACGGTGACGACCATGTCCTCGCGCTCGATCAGGTCCTCGTCGTCAAGATCGCCCTCGAACTCCACGATCTCGCTGCGGCGGGGCACGGCGAACTTCTCGCGCACCTCGCGCAGTTCCGCGGCGATGATGCCGAGGATCCGCTCGCGCGAGCGCAGGATGTCGAGGAAGTCGGCGATCTTCGCGGCCAGCTCGGTCAGCTCGTCGCCGATCTCGCGCACGCCCATCGCGGTCAGCCGCTGCAGGCGCAGATCGAGGATGGCGCGCGCCTGGGTCTCGGACAGGTTGTAGGTTCCGTCCTCGTTGATCCGGTGTTCGGGGTCGTCGATCAGCGCCAGGTAATGGGCGATCTGCGCCGCCGGCCAGCGCCGGGCCATCAGCCGCTCGCGCGCCGTGGCGGGATCGGGGCTGGAGCGGATGGTCTGCACCACCTCGTCGACATTGCCCACCGCGACCGCCAGCCCGCACAGCAGATGGGCCCGTTCGCGCGCCTTGCGCAGGTCATGGGCGGTGCGGCGCGCCACCACCTCCTCGCGGAAGGCGAGGAAGGCGGTCAGGAAGTCGCGCAGGCTCAGCTGTTCGGGCCGTCCGCCGTTAAGCGCCAGCATGTTGCAGCCGAAGCTGGTCTGCATGGGGGTGAAGCGCCACAGCTGGTTCAGCACCACCTCGGGCGTGGCCTCGCGCCTGAGCTCGATCACCACCCGCACGCCGAAGCGGTCGCTTTCGTCCTGGATATGGGCGATCCCCTCGATCTTCTTCTCGCGGGCCAGTTCGGCGATCTTCTCGATCATCGTCGCCTTGTTGACCTGATAGGGGATCTCCTCGACGATGATGGCGAAGCGGTCCTTGCGGATCTCCTCGATGCGGGTGCGGGCGCGGATGATGACGCTGCCGCGGCCTTCCATATAGGCCCGGCGCGCCCCCGACCGGCCGAGGATCAGCCCGCCGGTGGGGAAGTCGGGCGCCGGAACGAACTCCATCAGCCGGGCATTGTCCAGACCGGGATCCTCGATCAGCGCCAGCGTGGCATCGATCACCTCGCCCAGATTGTGGGGCGGGATGTTGGTGGCCATGCCGACGGCAATGCCGCCCGCGCCGTTGACCAGGATGTTGGGGAAGCGCGCGGGCAGGACGGTGGGTTCCTGCCGCTCGTTGGCATAGTTGGGCTGGAAGTCGACGGTGTCCTTCTCGATATCGGCCAGCAGATAGGCCGCCGCCTCGGACATCCGCGCCTCGGTGTAGCGATAGGCCGCGGGCGGGTCGCCATCCATCGATCCGAAGTTTCCCTGGCCGTCGATCAGCGGCAGCGACATCGAGAAGGGCTGGGCCATGCGCACCAGCGCGTCATAGATCGCGGCATCGCCATGGGGGTGATAGCGGCCCATCACGTCGCCCACCACGGTGGCGCATTTGCGGTAGGGCTTGTCGTGCGTCTGGCCGTTCTCGTGCATCGCATACAGGATGCGGCGATGCACCGGCTTCAGCCCGTCGCGCAGGTCCGGGATGGCGCGCGCGACGATCACGCTCATCGCATAGTCGAGATAGGAGCGCTGCATCTCGGCCTCGACCGAGATGCTGGGCCCCTTGAAGGGCATGCGCTGGGGCCGCTCGTCCTCGGGGCGGTCGGGCGGGGTCTCGGGCTCGTCGGTCACGGATCCTCGCTGGGCAAACCCAAATCTTGTGGGGCCTTATAGCCGGCACCACGACCGATGCGCAATCCGTGCGGCCGTCCCCGGGGGCGTCAGAAGGGGATCTCGTCGTCCAGATCGCCCGCCCTGCCCGCGGGCGGCGCATCGGGGGCGGCGAAGTCGCGCCCGCCCGAATCGCCGCGGCTGTCGAGCAGCGTCAGCTCGCCGCGATAGGGGCGGATGACGATCTCGGTGGTGTAGCGATCCTGGCCGGACTGATCCTGCCACTTGCGGGTCTCGAGCTGGCCCTCGATGTAGACCTTGGAGCCCTTGCGCAGATACTGCTCGGCGATGCGGCCGAGATTCTCGTTGTAGATCGCCACCGAATGCCATTCGGTGCGCTCGCGGTTCTCGCCGGTGTTGCGGTCGCGCCAACGCTCCGAGGTGGCGATGCGCAGATTCACCACCTTGCCGCCGTTCTGGAAGGTTCGCACCTCCGGATCCCGACCCAGATTGCCGATGAGGATCACCTTGTTCACGCTGCCGGCCATGGGGCCTCCCCTGTCTCGCGATTCGCCTTGCCGGCAGGTTTAGCCTGCGCCGCGCCCGGGCGCGACCCGCAACCGCGCCGCAGCGCCGATGGCGCCGGATCGCCCATAAACCCGGGTTGGACGGGCGGCGGCCTCAACCACCGGCCCATGGCGGCCGGGGCGGCCCCATGCCCAGATCCGCCCCGCCGGGCGGTGCTGCCGCCGGGCGAAGATCCGCAATGCGACGAAGGAGGCGATCATGATGCATGCGGCGTTGAAACCGGCAGCCCTGGTGGCGATTCTGGCGATGGCGGGCGGGGCGGCGGCGGCCCCGGCGGTGGGCGAGATGCTGGGCAGGGCGCCCGAGGAGATCCGCGCGGCGCTGACCGCGCAGGGCTATGAGGTGCGCAAGATGGAGATCGAGGATGGCAAGACCGAGGTCTATGCGGTGAAGGGGTCCGAGCGGCTGGAAATCTATGTCGATCCTGCCAGCGGCCAGGTGACGCGGGTGAAGGTGAAATGACCGGACCGGTCGCCGAGGCGGCCGCGGGCGGCGCCGGGCGGCGCCGCGTCGCGGTCTGGGATCCCTTCGTGCGGCTGTTCCACTGGTCGCTCGCCGGCGGCTTCCTGCTGAACTATGCCCTGATCGACGACGACAGCGCCGCCCATCGCTGGGTCGGCTATGCGGTCGCGGCGCTGGTGGGGCTGCGAATCCTGTGGGGCTTCGCGGGGCCGCGGCGGGCGCGCTTCGCAAGCTTCCCCCCCGATCCGGCCGCGGCCTGGGACCATCTGCGCCAGATCGCGCTGTGGCGGCCCGGCCGTCCGCATGCCTCGCACAGCCCGCTGGGGGCGCTGATGGTCTACAACCTGCTGGCCTGCATGCTTGCGCTGGGGCTGACAGGATGGATGATGACCACCACCGCCTTCTTCGGGGTGGAGTGGGTCGAGGAGCTGCACGAGGCGGTGGCGAACTGGGCGATGCTGTCGGTGATCGTGCATGTGGGGGCGGTGTTCGTGGAATCGCGCCGCCTCAACGCCAATCTCCTGCGCGGCATGACCGGCGCGTGGCCATGGACGCGCGGGCCCCGCTGACCGGCGCGCCGCCCCGCCCGCCGCGGCAGGCGCATGCCCGCCGCGCCGCCATGCTGGCGGCGGGCATCGCCATTCAGGGCGCCTGCGCCGTCTTCTTCACCTTCGACGTGCTGCGCGACCTTGTGCAGGGCGGCGGCATGACCGAGGCGGCGCACCACATGATCGAACTGGTGGCGGTGGTCGGGCTGGTGATCGGCTCGGCCATCCTGATGCAGGAGCTGCGCCACCAGCGCGCCAGGATACGCCGCGTCGAGGACCAGCTGCGCGCCGCCTCGGGGGCCTTCGCGGAGCTGATGCAGGAGAGGTTCCGCGACTGGGGCCTGACCCCGGCCGAGCAGGATGTCGCGCTGATGGCGATCAAGGGGCTTTCGATCGCCGAGATCGCCCGCATCCGCGGCCGGGCAGAGGGCACGGTGAAGGCGCAGCTGAACGCCATCTACGCCAAGGCCGCGGTCAGCGGTCGCGCGCAGCTGATCAGCCTGTTCGTCGACGAGCTTCTGGAGGGGGTTCCCGCCACCGCCGGCTGAATGGCGCGCCCGCGGGGCTGGCATTCCGCGCCCGACGGGTTACATGCTGTGGCCGGGCAGAGGGGATCCCGCCGATGGGCGACGTCAGACAGATCTCGATCCGCGGTGCGCGCGAGCACAACCTGAAATCGGTCGATGTCGACATCCCGCGCGACCGGCTGGTGGTCATCACCGGGGTCAGCGGCTCGGGCAAGTCGAGCCTCGCCTTCGACACCATCTACGCCGAGGGCCAGCGGCGCTATGTGGAGAGCCTGTCGGCCTATGCGCGGCAGTTCCTCGACATGATGCGCAAGCCCGAGGTCGATCACATCTCGGGCCTCAGCCCCGCCATCTCGATCGAACAGAAGACCACCTCGCGCAATCCCCGCTCCACCGTGGGAACGGTGACCGAGATCTACGACTATCTGCGCCTGCTGTTCGCCCGCGCCGGCACCCCCTACAGCCCCGCCACCGGCCTGCCGATCGAGGCCCAGCAGGTCAGCGACATGGTCGACCGCATCATGGCCCTGCCCGAGGGCACCCGCGCCCATCTGCTCGCCCCCATCGTGCGCGACCGCAAGGGCGAATACCGCAAGGAATTCCTCGAGCTGCGCAAGCAGGGCTTCCAGCGCGTCAAGGTCGACGGGCAGTTTTACGAACTGGACGCGCCCCCGCAGCTCGACAAGAAGCTGCGCCATGACATCGAGGTGGTCGTCGACCGGCTGGTGATCCGGCCGGGGCTGGAGACGCGGCTGGCCGACAGTCTGCGCACCGCGCTGGATCTGGCCGACGGCATCGCCATCCTCGAGACCGCCCCGCGCGAGGGCGAGGGCGCGGCCGAGCGGATCACCTTCTCGGAGAATTTCGCCTGCCCCGTGTCGGGCTTCACCATTCCCGAGATCGAGCCGCGCCTGTTCAGCTTCAACGCCCCCTACGGCGCCTGCCCGGCCTGCGACGGGCTGGGGGTGGAACTGTTCTTCGATCCGCGCCTGGTGGTGCCCGACGAGGCGCTGAGCCCCGCGCGGGGCGCGCTGGCGCCATGGGCGCGCTCGCGCAGCCCCCATGTGATGCAGACCATCGAGGCGATCTGCGCCCATTACGGCGCCAGCCCCGACACCCCCTGGCGCGACCTGCCCGAGAGGCTGCGCAACGTGTTCCTGCACGGATCGGGCGAAGAAAAGATCCCCTTCCGCTATGACGATGGCGGGCGGGTCTACAAGGTCACCCGCGCCTTCGAGGGCATCATCCCCAATCTGGAACGGCGCTGGCGCGAGACCGATTCGGCATGGGCGCGCGAGGAGATCGAGCAGTATCAGGGCAGCCGGCCCTGCGGCGCCTGCGGCGGCTTCCGGCTGAAGCCCGAGGCGCTGGCGGTGCGCATCGGCGGGCGGCATATCGGCCAGGTGGCCGACCTGTCGATCCGCGAGGCGCTGGCCTGGGCCGGGGATGTTCCCGCCAGCCTGCCCCCGCAGAAGAACGAGATCGCCCGCGCGATCCTGAAGGAGATCCGCGAGCGGCTGGGCTTTCTGGTCAATGTCGGGCTCGACTATCTGACGCTGTCGCGCGGCTCGGGCACGCTGTCGGGCGGCGAGAGCCAGCGCATCCGCCTGGCCAGCCAGATCGGCTCGGGCCTGACCGGGGTGCTGTATGTGCTCGACGAACCCTCGATCGGGCTGCATCAGCGCGACAACGGCCGGCTGCTGACCACGCTGAAGAACCTGCGCGACGCCGGCAACACGGTGATCGTGGTGGAACATGACGAGGAGGCGATCCGCACCGCCGATCACGTGATCGACATGGGCCCCGGCGCCGGGGTGCATGGCGGCCGGATCGTGGCACAGGGCACACCGGACGACATCGCCGCCAGCCCCGACAGCCTGACCGGGCAGTATCTGACCGGCGCGCGGCGGATCGAGCTTCCCGCCGCCCGCCGCCGCGGGAACGGCCGCTGGCTGCGCATCATCGGGGCCAGCGGCAACAACCTGAAGGACCTGACCGCGGAATTGCCGCTGGGCGTCTTCGCCTGCGTGACCGGCGTCTCGGGCGGGGGAAAGTCGACGCTGGTGATCGAGACGCTCTACAAGGCGGCCGCGGCAAGGCTGAACGGCGCGCGCCTGTCGCCCGCCCCGGTCCGGACGATCGAGGGGCTCGAGCATCTCGACAAGGTCATCGACATCGACCAGTCGCCGATCGGGCGCACGCCGCGGTCGAACCCCGCCACCTATACCGGCGCCTTCACGCCGATCCGCGACTGGTTCGCCGGCCTGCCCGAAGCCCAGGCCCGCGGCTACAAGCCCGGCCGCTTCAGCTTCAACGTCAAGGGCGGGCGCTGCGAGGCCTGCCAGGGCGACGGGGTGATCAGGATCGAGATGCATTTCCTGCCCGATGTCTATGTGACCTGCGATGCCTGCAAGGGCGCCCGCTACAACCGCGAGACGCTGGAGATCCGCTATCGCGGCAAGTCGATCGCCGATGTCCTCGACATGACGGTCGATGACGGGGTCGAATTCTTCGCCGCCATCCCCGCGATCCGCGAAAAGCTCGAGACGCTGCAGCGCGTGGGTCTGGGTTACGTGAAGATCGGCCAGCAGGCCACCACGCTTTCGGGGGGCGAGGCGCAGCGGGTCAAGCTGTCCAAGGAACTGTCGCGCCGGGCCACCGGGCGCACGCTCTACATCCTCGACGAACCGACCACGGGGCTGCATTTCGAGGATGTGAGGAAACTTCTGGAAGTCCTTCACGAGCTTGTTGATCAGGGCAACACGGTGCTGGTCATCGAGCACAATCTCGACGTGATCAAGACCGCCGACTGGATCATCGACATCGGCCCCGAGGGGGGCGCGGGCGGCGGGCGCCTGGTGGCGCAGGGCACCCCCGAGGAGGTGGCGCTGGTCGAGGCGAGCCACACCGGGCGCTATCTGCGCCCGCTCTTGGGCCGGCGGGGCATGGCGGCGGAGTGACCCGCCGCCATCCCCCATGTCGAATCCTGCCCGGCCGGCCGTTCCGCCTTGACGGGGCGGCCGGATGCGTCTAGGCGGGTGTTTCTGTTTTGTTCAGGGAGTTTCCGATGCTGTCGCGTCTTGTCCTCGCCGCCCTGCTGCCGCTCGTCGCCGGCTGCGCCACCGTCACCCGCGGCACCACCAGCCATGTCAGCTTCACCTCCTCGCCCTCGGGGGCCGAGATGCGCACCTCCACCGGGTTGAGCTGCATCACCCCCTGCGATCTGGAGATCCCCCGCCGGCAGGAATTCACCGCCGTCTTCACCCATGGGGGCGAGCGTCGCGAGGTGCGCGTGACCACCCGCGTCGCCGGCGAGGGCGCGGCGGGCCTGGCCGGAAACGTCCTGATCGGAGGGCTGATCGGCGCGGCGGTCGATGTCAGCACCGGCGCGACACTGGAACATGTGCCGAACCCGGTGCATGTCAGCTTCACGCCGGCCGCGGATGCCGCCCCCGTCGCGGATGCCGCCCCCGCCGCGGATGCCCGGCCGGCGCAGGCGCCCGCGACAGCGCCGGGGTCGTGATCCGCGGGGCGGGTTGACCGCCCGGCATATCCGTGAGAGCCTTGGCAATTCGCCGCGCCGCCCCGGTGGGGCGCCGCGTTTCCCGACGCCGCGGCCACGCCGCCGGCGCGCCGTCCCCCGTGGCCACGGGGGCATGCCGAAAGGATTTGCCATGCGGATCGCCGTTGCCGTCACCCTCGCTCTGCTCGCGCTGGCCGCCGCGCGCCCGGCCGCGGCGCAGAACATGGACAGCGCCCAGCCCGGGCTGATCAGCCAGATCCTGCACGAGGATGGCTACAAGGCCTCGATCGAGACCGATTCCGGCGGCAATCCGGTGATCCGCTCGGCCGCGCAGGGCGTCAACTTCTCGATCTACTTCTATGGCTGCCGCGAGGGGCGGGACTGCACCTCGGTCCAGTTCAGCTCGGGCTTCCGCATGCGTGATCCGCTGAGCCCCGACCAGGTCAACGACTGGAACGGCCGCAAGCGCTTCGCCCGGGCCTGGCGCGACAGCGACGGCAACGCCTTCCTGCGCATGGACGTGCTTGTCTCCGGTGGGCTCGGCGAGGAGAATTTCCGCCAGCAGTTCAAGCTCTGGACGGTGCTTCTGAACGACTATGTCGCGCATATCGGCTGGCGCAGCTGATCGCGCGATTGACGGGCGGGCAGGGCTGGTCCATCCTGTCCCCGGATGCGACGTTCGGAGGGCAATGCCATGATCGTGCGGCAGATTCTCGGACAGAAGACCGTTGCCGCGGTCGAGACGATCGCCCCTGACCGCAAGGTCCGCGATGCGGCGCGCCAGCTCGCCGAACGCGGGATCGGCGCGCTGATCGTCTCCGCGGATGGCCAGCGGGTGGCGGGAATCATCTCCGAACGCGACATCGTGCGCGAGATCGGGCGCCGCGGCCCGGAATGCCTGGATGAACCGGTCGAGGCGCTGATGACCCGCAAGGTCAGCAGCTGCGCCATGGGCGACACCGCCGAGGAGATCCTGACCCGGATGACCGAGGGGCGCTTCCGCCACATGCCGGTGCTGGAGGATGGCCGCCTCGTGGGCGTGATCTCGATCGGCGACGTGGTCAAGGCGCGGCTGGCCGAGATCGAGGGCGAGAAGCACGCGCTCGAGGACATGATCCGCGGTTTCTGACCGGCGCCGGGCGGCGCGATGCCTTCGGCCTTGACCTTGGCGGCGCAATAATGTTGCGTGCCGCCCCGTCAGGACCAGAAAGGGGCGGCAGCGATGCGCATCGGTCTATATCCGGGAACCTTCGACCCGATCACGCTGGGCCATCTCGATGTCGTCCGGCGGGCGTTGAAGCTGGTCGACCGCCTGGTGATCGGCGTCGCCATCAACCGCGACAAGGGGCCGTTCTTCTCGCTCGAGGAGCGGGTCGAGATGGTCGAGCGCGAATGCGCCCATCTGTCCCGGGCCAGCGGAGTGGAGATCGTCGCCCATCCCTTCGAGAACCTGCTGATCGACTGTGCCCGCGATGTCGGGGCCAGCCTGATCGTGCGCGGCCTGCGCGCGGTGTCCGACTTCGAGTATGAATTCCAGATGGTCGGCATGAACCGCATGATGAATGACGACATCGAGACGGTCTTCCTGATGGCCGATGCCCGCCATCAGGCGATCGCCTCGCGGCTGGTCAAGGAGATCGCGCGGCTGGGCGGCGACATCGATCCCTTCGTTCCGCCCGCCGTGGCCGAGGCGCTGCGCCGCCGCCTGCAGCAGGGGCGCGGCTGATCCCGGCGGGTTTGACGCCGCCGGGCGGACGGGCTAAGTGGGGCGCGACCTGAAGGGAGGGACACGCGCCATGCGCAGCCTGACGCGCCGCGCCGCCTTGGCGGCGGCCTTGCTCGCCTCCGTCTTCCTGTCGCCAGCGGCCCTTGCCCAGTTGCATGCCAAGACGGAGGTTCCCGTGAAGGATCCCGAGAACGCGCTCGTCATCTCGCTGAAATCCGGCGATGTGGTGATCGAGCTTCTGCCCGATGTCGCCCCGCTGCATGTCGAGCGGCTGAAGGCCCTGGCCCGCGCCGGCGCCTATGACAATGTGGTCTTCCACCGGGTGATCGACGGCTTCATGGCCCAGACCGGCGATGTGCGATTCGGTGACCGCGACGGCGGCTACGACCCCCGCCGCGTCGGCACCGGCGGATCCGACCTGCCCGACCTGCCGGCGGAATTCTCCGACATCCCCTTCGATCGCGGCGTCGTCGGCATGGCCCGCGCGCAGGACCCCGACTCGGCCAATTCGCAGTTCTTCATCATGTTCGCCGACGGGCATTTCCTGAACGGGCAATATACCGTGCTCGGCCGGGTCGTGTCGGGGATGGAACATGTCGACGCCATCCGCAAGGGCGACCGCGGCCGCAACGGCATGGTGCCCGACCCCGACGAGATGCTGTCGGTGCGGGTGCTGGGCGACGTGCAGCAGGGCGGCTGACCGCAGCCCGGATCCGGGCCGCCCGACCGGCCGACCATGAAGACCGCCGAGTTCGATTTCGACCTGCCCGAGGAGCTGATCGCGCTGCGCCCGGTGCAACCGCGCAGCGCGGCACGGCTTCTGGTCGCCTGCGGCGCGCGCATCCGGGACTCGGTGGTGCGCGAACTGCCGCGGATCCTCGCCCCGGGGGATCTGCTGGTGTTCAATGACACCCGGGTCATCCCCGCCCGGCTGCGCGGCCTGCGCCGCCGCCCCAGCCGCGACGGCAGCGGACAGGCGCGGATCGAGCTGATGCTGATGCGCCGCGAGGGGCCCGCGCGCTGGCAGGCGCTGGCGCGCCCCGCCCGTCGGCTGGCACCGGGCGACCGGATCGACTTCGGCGGTCTTCTCGCCGAGGTGGCATCGCGCGAGGGCGGGACGGTCACGGTGGATTTCGACCGCGCGGGCGAGGCGCTGGACGCCGCCATCGCCCGGATCGGCGAGATGCCCCTGCCGCCCTACATCGCCGGGCGCCGGCCGGTCGATGCCCGCGACCGCGACGACTACCAGACCGTCTTCGCCACCCGCGACGGATCGGTCGCCGCGCCCACCGCGGCGCTGCATTTCGACCCGCCGCTGCTGGCGGCGCTGGAGGCCGCCGGAATCCGGCGCTGCTTCGTCACGCTGCATGTCGGCGCCGGAACCTTCCTTCCCGTCACGGCCGAGACCATCGAGGGCCACCGCATGCATGCCGAATGGGGCGAGATCGGCCCCGAGGCCGCCGCCGAGATCGCCGCGGCCAAGGCGCGCGGGGCGCGGGTGATCCCCGTGGGCACCACGGCGATGCGGGTGATCGAGACCGCGGCCGCCGGCGGCGAGATCCGCCCGTGGCGGGGCGAGACCGACATCTTCATCGCCCCCGGCTACCGGTTCCGCGTGGCCGACGGGCTGATGACCAATTTCCACCTGCCGCGATCGACGCTGATCATGCTGGTCGCGGCGCTGATGGGCCTGCAGACGACGCGCGCGATCTATGCGCATGCCATCGCGATGCGCTATCGGTTCTATTCCTATGGCGACGCGTCGCTGCTTCTTCCCGGGGCGAGGGCGTAAGCGGGCACCGGCGCGGCGGATTTCGTCGGCCGGCCGCGGCCGGTCCGTGGCATCGCGGTGCCGGGCAGCAGAGGAATCTGACGGATGCTGAGCGTTCTGCGCAACACCTGGGCGCTCCTGGGCGGGCTGCTGCTGCTGATGATCGGCAACGGCATGCAGGGCACGCTGCTGGGCATCCGCGGGGTGATCGAGGGGTTTTCCTCCTTCGCCCTGTCGATCGTCATGGCCGGCTATTTCCTGGGCTTCCTGTTCGCCGCCCGGGCGACGCCCTGGATGATCGGGCGGGTGGGACATGTGCGGGTGTTCGCCGCGCTGGCCTCGATCATCTCCGCCTGCTTCGTGCTGTTCCCCACCTTTCCCGACGAGATCGCCTGGGTGATCCTGCGGGTGATCGTGGGGTTCTGCTTCTGCGGGGTCTATGTGGTCAGCGAAAGCTGGCTGAACGGCAGCACCGACAATGCCACCCGTGGCAAGGCGCTGTCGGCCTACATGATCGTGCAGCTGGTCGGGGTGACCGTGGCGCAGGCGCTGATCAACCTGACCCCGCCCGATGGCTGGTATCCCTTCGTGACCATCTCGGTGCTGGTCTCGATCAGCTTCGCGCCGATCCTGCTGAGCATGAGCCCCGCGCCCGCCTTCGGCGAGACGCGGCGGATGTCGCTGCGCCAGCTCTACCGGGCCTCGCCGCTGGGGGTGGTGGCGATCTTCGCGCTCGGCATGGTCTATTCGGCCTCCTTCGGCATGGCGGCGGTGTTCGGATCGGCGATGGGGATGAGCGTGGCGCAGATCTCGCTGTTCGTCGGGGCGATCTATGTCGGGGCGCTGATCACCCAGTATCCGCTGGGCTGGCTGTCGGACCGGATGGACCGGCGCATGCTGATCGTGATCGTCTGTCTGACCGGGGCGCTGGCCTGCGTGCTGGGCGCCAGCGGCGGCGGCTTCGGGCTGATGGTGGCCGCGGCGCTGTTGTTCGGGGGCATGTCGATGCCGCTCTATGCGCTGGTGCTGGCCTATACCAACGATCACCTCGACCCGCAGGACATGGCGGCCGCATCGGGGGGGCTGCTGTTCGCGAACGGGGTCGGGGCGGTGGCCGGCGCGCCGATCCTCGGCGCGGCCATGGATCTGGCCGGGCCCTGGATGTTCTTCGCGCTGAACGGCGCCGTGCTGGCGGGGATCGCGCTCTACGCCGTCTGGCGCATGACCCGCCGGCCCGCGCCCGATCCGGCCGAGGCCACGCCCTATGCCCCGGTGCTGCCGCAGGCCACGCCCGTGGCGCTGGAGGTTCTGAGCGAGGTCGCCGAGCAGCGGGCGGTGGCGGAGGGGGAGGGCGCCCGGCAGGGCGATGAGGGGGCCGTCGCCCCGGCGGCGGCCCGATCCGACGGATGATGGAGGCGGAGATGACCGCGATGACCGATACGATCCTGCGCTTCTGGCTGGAGGAGGTCGGGCCGGAACGCTGGTATCGTGGCGATGCGGCGCTGGACGGCGCGATCCGCGACCGTTTCGCCGCCGAGTGGGAGGCCGCGGCGGCGGGGGGGCGCGAGGGCTGGCTCTCGCGGCCCGATGCGGCGCTCGCCCTGATCATCCTGCTCGACCAGTTCCCGCGCAACATGTTCCGCGGCACCCCCCGGGCCTTCGCCAGCGACGCGCGGGCGCGGACGATGGCCAAGCTGGCGCTGGCGCGCGGCCATGACGGGCATGTCGACGCCCCGGCGCGGCAGTTCTTCTACATGCCGCTGATGCATTCCGAATCGCTGGCCGATCAGGACCGCTGCGTAGCGCTGTTCGTGCTGCGCCTTCCCGGGGAGGCGCAGAACCTGCTGCATGCCCGCGCCCATCGCGAAGTCATCCGCATGTTCGGCCGCTTCGCGGACCGCAACCGGGTGCTGGGGCGCCGGAACAGCCCCGAGGAGGAGGCCTATCTGGCGCGCGGCGGCTATCCGGCGCTGGTGCGCGCGCTGGCCGCGCGCGACGCCGCGATCAGCGGAACTGACCGGCAAGCTCCACCAGCTCGCCCCCGAGACCGCGCTTGAACCGCTTCACGCCGGCGGCGTCGGCATCGTTGACGCCGCCGAGATCGAGATCCTGCACCCCCTCGGCGTGAAGCTCGCACAACGCGCGCCACAGAAGCAGGTGATTGGCCGCCAGGCGCCGCCCGGCCTGCGACACCCAGCCCGCCTGCCAGGTCGCCGCCAGGCCGTGGCGCAGCATCATCACCCCCGCCACCGCCTCGCCCCGGTGCAGGGCAAGCCCGACCGCCGCCGCGCGCGCGGCGCGGAACCGCTCGGCCAGGGCGATCAGCGTGGCCGGGGCAGGGCCATGGCGCGCGGCGCCCGTCTCGGCCATGCCGCGCAGGAACGGGCCCATGGCAAGACCGGTGCGGTCCCAGACGACCTCCAGCCCCGCTTCCTCGGCCCGGCTCAGGCGGTTGCGCCACTTCCCCTCCATCCCCCGGCGCAGCGCATCCGGGCCCGGGGTCAGGTCGAGCCAGAAGGTCTGGTAGCCGGGGCCGGGCAGGCGGGCGAATCCGGCCGCGCCGAGCGCGGGCAGGGCGGATGCGGGCAGTTCGGGCAGAAGCCGCCGGCGCCGACCGGGTCGGGCCGGGAAGGCGCGGGCGAAGGCCGACAGGAAGGCGCGCGCATCCTCCGGCCCGCCGCGGCCGGCCTCCCACAGCGGCCCGCGATCGAGAATCACCGCATGGATCGCGCGGCCCAGAAGCGCCGCCTCCTGCAGCTGCACCAGCCCCGCCATCGCGCCGCCGATCAGGATCAGGCCATGGCGCACCCGCTGGCCCAGCGGCGGGCAGACCACCTCGGCATAGGCGCGGCATTGCAGCAGGGTCGTGCGGCGCAGGCGGGCGAACCGCCCCTCCCACCCGGCATGATCCGCCGTCCAGCTGATGGTGCAGTCGGTCATGCCGGCGATCTGGGCGCGATCACGGTAAAGGATCGGTTAGCGTCATCCCGGCCCGCACGCCGAGGCTTGCCTCCGGGCGCAATTGCGCTAGGACCGCCGGCATGCACCTGACGCTGCGGCAGTTCCGCTATTTCATGGCCCTGGTCGAGACCGGTCATTTCGGCCGGGCGGCGCAGATGTGCAATGTCAGCCAGCCGGCGCTGTCGGTGCAGATCCGCGAGCTGGAGGCGGCGCTGGGGATGGTGCTGATCGAGCGCGATTCGCGCGAGCTGCGCCTGACGCTGCGCGGGCGCGAGGTGGCCGCGCGCGTGGCGCGGGTGCTGGAGGAGGTGCGCGGAATCGAGGAGCTGGCGCGCCGGCCCGGCGGGCTGTCGGGGCGGCTGGTGCTGGGGGTGATCCCGACCGTGGCACCCTATCTTCTGCCCCACGCGCTGCCGCTTCTGCGGGCGCGCGACCTGATGCTGGAGCTGGGCGTGCGCGAGGCGATGACCCCGGCGCTGATCGAGGAGCTGCGCGCGGGGCGGCTGGACGCCGCGGTGATCGCGCTGCCCTCGGGCCAGCCCGACCTGGTGGAATCCCCGCTGTTCGAGGATCCCTTCCTGCTGGCCGTCTCGCGGCGCAAGGCGCGCGACTTCGCCGCCCCGCCCACCCCCGCCGATGTCGATCCCGCCCAGCTCCTGCTGCTCGATG
>RFGB01000146.1 GCA_003697125.1 Alphaproteobacteria bacterium | reverse complement strand
CTCCGCCAGCGCCTTCAGCCGCCGGGGATTGCCGCGCGCGGCATCATGCATCGCGGCCAGGGTGGTGTCGCTGATCCGCGCCTCGGTCAGGCCGCGGGCGCGGAACCGCGCGTGCAGGAAGGCATCCGATTCGCGCCGGGTCATCGGGCCGATCTCCACCGCCGTGGCGGTCAGTCCCGCCCCGGCGAGGCGATCGGCCAGCGCGGGGCCGCCGGCGATGACCAGCGCCGCGCCCTCTCCCGCCCCGTCCGCCCCGGCGCGGGCGAAGTCCGCCAGCCGCGCCAGCGCCTCGGGGTCGAGCCCGTCGGCGGCATCGCAGATCATCAGCGCCCGCCCGCGGGGCGCGCGGTCGGCCAGCGCGCGGCGGAATTCGGCCACCGGGTCGGTGCCCCGCCACCAGAATCCGATCGACACCGCGGCGAAGCCTTCGGGCGGCTCGGCCGCCAGCGTGGCGGCGGCGACCGACTTGCCGATCCCGGGCTCGCCGGTCAGGAGGATGACGCGCTCGCCGGCGGACAGGCAGCGGGCGATCCGCGCCAGGGCGGCCTGCTGGGCAAGCGTCGGCACGATGTCCCGCGCGGATCCGGGCGGGGCGGCGGCTTCGCGAAGCGCGGCGGATGGCTGCGGCGGCATGGCGGTTTCCCTCCCGCGGGGCCGGGTCCACGGCCCCGGCTCGCCCGGTTCTGGCGCCGGGCCTGTCGGGAAAGGCTACCGCGATCGCGCCGCCCGGCAAGCGGGCCGGGGCCGGCGGTCGCGCCCGGATGTGACCGGGCGCACGGATCGGGGCAGAATTGTGGCGGCTTGGGTCAGACGACGCCCTGTGCGGCCAGCCTGTCGATCTCGGCGGGGGTCAGGCCGATCTCGGCCAGGATCTCGCGGGTATGGGCGCCAAGATCCGGGGCCGGACGGCGCACCCTGAGCGGGGTTGCCGAGAACTTCATCGGAAATCCGGTCATCCGCACCACGCCATGGCCGGGGTGGGGCACCTCCAGCACCATCTCCTGCGCCGCGACCTGCGGATCGGCCAGGGCCTCGGCCAGGCTCTGCACCTTGCCGCAGGGCACGCCGGCGGCGTTCAGCCGGGCGATCCAGGATTCCTGCGTGTCGGCCTTCAGCGCCGCGTTGACCAGGGCATTCACCTCCGCCCGGCGGGCGACGCGCTTGTCGTTGCTGTCATAGCGCGGGTCGTCCAGCATCCATTCCAGCCCGATCTCGCGCAGGAACCGGCGCAGGATCGGCAGGGTCGAGGGCGCCACCGCGATCGGTCCGTCGGCGCAGTGGAACAGCCCGTAGGGCGAGGCGACCGGATGGTCGTTGCCGGTGGGTTCGGGGGTCTTGCCGGTGGCCAGCTGCGCGGCCGAGAGATAGGCCAGCATCGAGATGATTCCCATCATCATCGAGGCCTCGACACGCTGGGCCGGCCCGCCCCGTTCGCGCCCGCGCAGCGCCGCCACCGCCGCCAGCGCCGCATAGAGGCCCGCGATCAGGTCGGTCAGCGGTGCGCCGGTGCGCAGCGGCCCGGTCTCGCGCGTGCCGTTGGTGGCCATGAAGCCCGACATGGCCTGGGCGATGAAGTCGAATGCCGGCCGGTCGCGATAGGGGCCGGTGCTGCCATAGCCGTTGACGCTGACCACGATCAGATCGGGGTTGATCTCGCGCAGGCGCGCCTCGGTCAGGCCCATGCGGTCCAGCACCCCGGGGCGGAAGTTCTCGGTCAGGATGTCCGCGCGCGCCAGAAGCCGTTCCAGCACCGCCATCCCCTCGGGCCGCCGCAGATCCAGCGTCAGCGAACGCTTGTTGCGGTTGAAGGAGGCGAAATACCAGCTGAGCCCGTCGATGATCGCGCCCTGGCCGCGGACATGGTCACCCTGGCCCGGGGGTTCGATCTTGATCACCTCGGCCCCGAGATCGCCGAGCAGCATCGAGCAGAACGGCCCGGCCAGGATGCGCGTGAGATCGACGACCCGCACGCCGGAGAGGGGAAGCGCCTCGGTCATGCCGCTCATCCCTCCGCCGTCGCGACGGCCCCGGGGTCGTGGCGGGTCAGCCGCGGCCCGGCCTTCATCACCTGGCCGGGCAGGGTGCGGCCGATCACCTGCTCGGTCAGGCGGGCGGCCTCGATCAGCCGCTCCAGGTCGATGCCGGTGCGATAGCCGCTTTCCTGCAGCAGATAGACCAGATCCTCGGTCGAGATGTTGCCCGTGGCCCCGGCCGCGAAGGGGCAGCCGCCGAGTCCGCCCACCGAGGCGTCGTAATACGCGACGCCCTCGGCAAGCCCGGTCATGACGCAGGCCAGGCCCACCCCGCGGGTGTTGTGGAAGTGAAGCCCGATCTCGAGCCCCGGCGCCGCGGCGCGGATCGCGCGGATCGCCGCGCGCACCGTGGGCGGCGTCGCCATGCCGGTGGTGTCGCCCAAGCCCACCCGGGTGGCCCCCAGCTCCTGATAGCGGCGGGCGATCCGCGCGACCTGTTCGGGGGGCACCTCGCCCTCGAACGGGCAGCCGAAGGCGGTGGCGATGCCGCCCTCGACCCGGATGCCGCTGCCGCGCAGCAGGTCGAAGATGCGTTCGAACTCGGCCAGCGACTGGTCGATGGGGCGGTTCACGTTCTTGCGGTTGTGGGTCTCCGAGGCCGAGACCACCAGATGCACCGCATCGACGCGGCTCCTCAGCGCCCGTTCGGCCCCGCGCAGATTGGGCACCAGCGCCGAGACGACCGCCCCCTCGGGCCGGTCGATGCCGGCCAGCACCTCCTCGGCATCGGCCAGCTGGGGCACGGCGCGGGGGCTGACGAAGCTGGTGGCCTGGATGTGGCGGATGCCGGCGGCGAACAGGGCGTTGATGATCGCGATCTTGCGCTCGGTGGGGATGAAGCCGCGTTCGATCTGGAAGCCGTCGCGGGGGCCGACCTCGCAGACCGTGACGAAGGCGCCCGCGGGCAGGGGGGTTGGCTGGGTTCCGGTCATCGCCTCTCCTCTCGTGGCGACGGCGCTTGTGCCGCCGGGAATCTGCCGCCATAGTGCCCGAAAAATCCGCAATCCCAAGGGAGGACCCTGCATGAGACGCACACTTCTTGCCGCCACGATCGCGCTGGGCGCGGCGCTGCCGGCCGCGGCCTTCACCCCGGGCGATGTGGAATGCATCGCCCCGGCCAATCCCGGGGGCGGCTGGGACTTCACCTGCCGCACCGTGGGCCGCCTGCTGCACGAGGAAGGTCTGGTGCCCGGCCCGGTGAAGGTGACCAACATGCCCGGCGCGTCGGGCGCGGTGGCCTATGCCCACATCATGGCCGACCGCAGCGCGGACGAGAACCTGATCGTGGCGACATCGACGGTGGGCATCACCAACATCGCCCAGGGCCGCTATCCGGCCGGGGTCGATGCCATGCGCTGGCTGGCGATGCTGGGCGCGGATGTCGCGGTGCTGATGGTGGCCAAGGACAGCCCCTACAACTCGCTGGCCGAGCTGCTTGACGCGGTCAAGGCCGACCCGACGGCCTTCGTGGCCGGCGGGTCCTCCTCGATCGGCGGCTGGGATCACATCCGCCTGCTGATGATGGTCGAGGCGGCGGGCGTTCCGACGGACAAGCTGTCGAGCCTGCGCTGGGTCGAGTATTCCGGCGGCGCGGATGCGGTGACCCAGCTGATGGGCAAGCATGTGGGGATCGTCGTCACCGATATCGGCGAGATCGGCGGCTTCATCCAGTCGGGCGACGTGAAGCCGCTTGCGGTGATGTCCGAGGCGCGGCTGAAGGCCTATCCCGACATTCCCACCGCGCGCGAGCAGGGCATCGACGCGATCGGCTACAACTGGCGCGGCTTCTACATGGGCGGCAAGGTGTCGGACGATGCCTATAACGGCTGGGTCGCGATCATGGAGAAGCTCTACAACTCGGATGCGTGGCAGAAGGCGGCGACCGAGGCCGGGCTGACGCCGATCTGGCGCGGCGGAGCGGAGTTCGAGGCCTTCGTGCGCGATTCCGAGAAGCGCGCGCGAGAGATCTCGAAGGCCATCGGCGTGATCAAGTGAGCCGATGATCCGCGGGCTGAGCGACCGCGTCGCGGGGGCGATCCTGTTCGCCCTCGCGATCTGGTTCTGGTGGCAGGCGGGCAGCTATGCGGTCGCCTTCGGCGATCCGGCGGGGCCATCGCTGTTTCCGCGGGTGGTCGCGGTGCCGATGGCGCTGTTCTCGCTGGTGCTGATCCTGCGGCCGGATCCCGATCCGGTCTGGCTGCGCTGGCCGGCCGCGGCGCGGCAGGGCGCGGCGCTGGCGATCCTGCTGGTCTATCCGCTGATGCTGCGGCCGCTGGGCTTTCCGGCGGCCACCTTCCTTGCCGTCCTGCCGCTGGCGCTGCTGTTCGGGGCGCGGGTGATGCCCGCGGTCGTGACCGCGCTGGCCATCGCGGGCGGGCTGTTCGTGATCTTCGACACCCTGTTCGGCCTGCCGCTGCCGCTGGGACCGCTTTCCGGCTGAGGCCACGCCATGGACATCCTCCTCCAGCTCGCCGACGGCTTCGCGGTGGCGCTGACGCCCACCAACATCGCGCTGGCGCTGTTCGGCTGCTTCATCGGCACGATCGTCGGCGCGCTGCCGGGGCTCGGCCCGGTCAACGGGGTGGCGATCCTGATCCCGCTGGCCTATTCGCTGCGGCTCGAGCCCGCCTCGGCGCTGATCATGCTCAGCTGCGTCTATTACGGCTGCATGTATGGCGGGCGGATCTCCTCGATCATGCTGAACATCCCCGGCGACGAGCCGGCGATGATGACCTGTCTCGACGGCCATCCCATGGCCCGCCAGGGGCGCGCGCCCGAGGCGCTGGCGATCTCGGGCATCGCCTCCTTCGTGGGCGCGATGCTGGCCACCGTGGGGCTGGTGCTGCTGGCGCCGCTTCTGGTGCAGGTGGCGATCCATTTCGGCCCGGCGGAGTACTTCGCGCTCTACGTCCTCGCCTTCGTCTCGATCGGCGGGGTCACCGGGGCCAACCCGGCCAAGACGCTGGTGGCCGCGGCGCTGGGTCTGGCGCTGGGCTGCGTCGGCATCGATCCCCAGTCGGGCGTGCCGCGCTTCACCTTCGGCGAATTCCATCTCTTCGACGGCTTCGAGCCGATCGTGGCGATCGTGGGGCTGTTCGCGATCTCCGAGCTTCTGATCCTGCTGGAGGATCTGCGCGCGGGCGCGCG
This sequence comes from Alphaproteobacteria bacterium, assembly GCA_003697125.1. Taxonomy (GTDB): domain Bacteria; phylum Pseudomonadota; class Alphaproteobacteria; order Rhodobacterales; family Rhodobacteraceae; genus J013. Next base: position 811 of record RFGB01000146.1, on the reverse strand, counting down.
GGTCGAGGTGCCGCGGCGCTTCCTGCCGCGCTGGGCCGACATCCGCCCCACGCTGGGGGCGATGCTGCGCGGGTCGGGCATCGGGTTCTTCGCCGGCGTCCTGCCCGGGGCGGGGGCGTCGCTGGGCTCGTTCCTGGCCTATTCGCTGGAAAAGCGCGCCTCGGATCGGGAAGGCACCTTCGGCAAGGGCGATCCGCGCGGGGTGGCCGCGCCCGAGGCGGGCAACAATGCCGCCGCCGGGGGGGCGCTGGTGCCGATGCTGTCGCTGGGGGTGCCCGGCTCGGGCACGACCGCGGTGCTGCTCGCGCTGCTCATCTCGCTCAACATCACGCCGGGGCCGCTTCTGTTCCAGAACAAGCCCGATGTGGTCTGGGGGCTGATCGCGGCGCTGTTCTTCGCCAATGTGGTGCTTCTGGTGCTGAACCTGCCGCTGGTGGGGCTGTTCACCCGGATGCTGGCGGTGCCGATGTGGGTGCTGATGCCGCTGGTGGTGATGGTGTCCTTCGTGGGCGTCTACTCGATCTCGAACTCGACCTTCGACCTGTGGGCGATGGTTGCCTTCGGGGTGCTGGGCTTCGTGCTGCGGAAGCTGGAGATCTCGGCGGTGCCGGTGGTGCTGGGGCTGCTGCTGGGCAACGACATGGAAAGCAACTTCCGCCGCGCCATGACCATTTCGGGCGGCGAGATCGGCATCTTCTTCGCCTCGCCGATCACCCAGCTGCTCTATGGCGCGGTGCTGGTGTTCCTGGTGGTGGCGGTGACGCTGTCGGTGCGCCGCCGCCGCCGGGCGCGGCGCGCGCTGGCGGCGGGG
>RFGB01000019.1 GCA_003697125.1 Alphaproteobacteria bacterium | reverse complement strand
GGCGCATCCTGGGCGGCGGGCTGGGGCTGGCCGCGGCCAGCATCGCGCTGGGGCTCCTCGATCCGCCCTTCGCGCCCGAGATCACCTTCGCGGTGACGCTGTCCGCGATCCTCTACCTGATGCGCCAGCTGATGCAGGCTATGCCGCCCGCCCGCGCCCGCGCGCTGATCGGCACGGCGATCATCGTCTTCGTCTTCCGCGCGGTGCCGCTGCCCGGACCGGGGCTGACCTGGTTCGAGATCGACGTGCTGGGCTTCGACGCGCAGTTCCTCGCGGTGCTGTCGCTGATCACCGGGCTGCTGAGCCTGGCCGGGCTGATCGTGCTGCGCCCGCTGATCGCGCGGCGCAGCATCGCCTGGGTCGTGGTGCTGCTGTCGGTCGCCTCGGGCATCCTCGCCCTGCCCAATATCGGCCTCTATTTCGGCATCCATCACTGGACCGCCGCCGTGACCGGAGGGGTGGTGGACGCGCGCTTCATCGCCATCCTCGACACGGCGGTGGAATCGCCGCTGGGCCAGATCGCGATGGTCCCGCTGCTGGCCTGGATCGCCCGCAACGCCCCCGCCGGGCTGAAGGCGACCTTCTTCGCGGTCATGGCGGGCTTCACCAATCTCGCCCTGTCGGCATCCAGCCTGGGCACGCGCTGGCTGAACCAGCTCTTCGTCGTCACGCGCGAAGTGCGCGACCCCGCCACCGGGGCGATCCTGGTGCCGGCCGATTACGGGGCGCTGGGCACGCTTCTGATCCTCGTCGCGCTGATCGGGGTCGCCGCCCCGCTGGTCACCGTGTTCATCGTGCAGCATTCGCCCCTGCGCAGCACCGACTGAGCGCGCCGCGCAAGCCGGTTCTGGACCATTGCGCCGCGGCGGCCTAGAACCCGGCGGTCGATGGCTGGAGCGGAGGGCAGCAGGGCATGCGCATCCTGGTGGTGAATGACGACGGGATTTCCGCCGAGGGGCTGGCGGTGGCCGAGGAGATCGCGGCGGCGGTGGCCGGCTCGGCCAAGGATGTGTGGGTGGTCGCCCCCGCCTTCGAACAGTCGGGCGTCGCGCACTGCATCTCCTACATCCGGCCGATGCGGCTGGAACCGCTCGGCCCGCGGCGGGTGGCGATCGAGGGCTCGCCCGCCGACTGCGTGCTGGCGGCGGTGCACGAGATCATGAAGGACTCCCCCCCCGACCTGATCCTGTCCGGGGTCAATCGCGGCCACAACGTGGCCGAGGACACGCTCTATTCGGGCACCATCGGCGGCGCGATGGAAGCCGCCCTGCAGGGCTACCGCGCCATCGCCCTGTCGCAGTATTACGGGCCGGGAAATCACGGCCTGGACGACCCCTACGAGGCGGCCCGGGTGCACGGGCCGGCGGTGATCCGCGCGATACTCGAGGCCGACGTGTGGGAAGACCGCCGCTACGGGGTGTTCTACAATGTGAACTTCCCCCCGGTGACGGCGGCCGGGATCACCGGGATCCGCGTCACCCGCCAGGGGCACCGGCCCAACGCCACCTTCGGCGTGCAGGTGCAGAAGGCGCCCAACATGCGCACCTATCTGTGGCTGACCCATGGCCAGGGCAATGACAGCGCCGAGCCGGGATCGGACGCCTACGAGACCCTGCACGGCGCCATCACCGTCACGCCGCTGCGCGCCGACCTGACGGCCGAGGATCTGGTCGCGCCCCTGGCGCGGGTGATCGACCGCGCCCCGTGACCCCCGCGGCCGCGCGCCCGCGCCCCGACCTGCACGCCCTGCGCAAAGGGGTGATTCCCTTCGCGGCCAAGCTGGGCTAGTCTCGCGCCCGGACAGACAGGGCGGTGCAGGGGATGGACGATCCGCGGACAAGGCTGATGCAGTTCGTCTTCGCCCTGCGCGCGGCCGGCGTGACCGACCGCGCCGTGCTGCAGGCGATGGAATCGATCCCCCGCGCCCTGTTCATGGACGGCCCGTTCCGCGACCGCGCCACCGAGGACGTGGCCTTCCCCATCGGCTGCGGCCAGACGATCAGCCAGCCCTCGGTGGTCGGCCTGATGACCCAGGCGCTCCGGGTCACGCCACGCTGCAAGGTGCTGGAGGTGGGCACCGGCTCGGGCTATCAGGCGGCGATCCTGGCCCGCCTCGCCCGCCGGGTCTACAGCATCGAGCGCCACCGCCCGCTGGCCGAGCGCGCCGCCCGCATCCTGGCAGAGATCGGGGCGACCAACGCCATCGTCATCACCGGCGACGGCACGCGGGGCCTGCCGCATCAGGCGCCCTTCGACCGCATCATCGTCACCGCCGCGGCCGAGGATCCGCCCCGGACCCTGACCGATCAGCTGCGCGAGGGCGGCATCATGGTGCTGCCGGTGGGCCAGTCCGACCGGGTCCAGACGCTGCTGCGCATCACCCGGACCCCGGCGGGGCTGGAATATCGGGAACTGGCCGATGTAAGGTTCGTTCCACTCGTCGAAGGGGTGGCCGACGAGGTCGGCTAGCAGCCCGAGGGCAAGGGCGGGCGGGAACCACCCGCGAATGGCAAGGGGGGCGGGAACCATGCCGCAGCGCTGGCACAGCTGGAACGGACT
>RFGB01000145.1 GCA_003697125.1 Alphaproteobacteria bacterium | reverse complement strand
GAATATGTGCGCCTCGGCCTCGTGCAGCGCGATCAGCTGCGCCCAGCGCGCCGCATCCATCGAGGCGAGCCGCCAGGCGGTCATCGCGGCAAGGCAGGCATCCTCGCCGATCCCGGCCGCGGGGCCGGGCATCAGCCGGATCGAGATGCGCGGACTGCGCGCGGCGAGGGAGCCCACGAGAAAGTCGATCAGCTACAGATCGGGGCGGGGGCGAATCTCGACGAAGCCCTCGGCGCCGTCGAGCAGCGAATGTCCGCGCCAGACCCCCTCGGCCCCGGCGGGGCGAAGATCCATGCAGCCCAGCGCCCAGCGCCCGACCTGCCGCGGGTCCGACAGACAGGCGAAGGCGAAGGCGGCGGGCGCGTCGATGCGGATGGCGGCGGTATGGGCGTGATCGGGGGCCATGGTGCGCGGCGGGTGGGGGCGGCCGGAAGGGCCGCCCCGGATGCGATCAGTCGGCCGAGGTCGGCACCGGCAGCGGCGTCAGCGTCAGGCTGCCGGGGGCGGGGTCGGTGCCGAACCACTTGCGATAGATCCTGGCCATCGTGCCATCGGTCTTCATCTGCGAGATGGCGTCGTTCACCTTCTCCAAGAGCGGGTGGTTCTTCGGCATCATCATCGCGAATTTCTCGCCGGTGACGATCTCCTCGACCACCTTCATCCCCGGGGTCTGGGTGAAGGCATAGCGCAGCCCGACGATGTCGTTGACGATGGCATCGACGCGGCCGTTGCGCAGGTCGGTCAGCAGGTTGGCAAGGGTGTCGTAGCTCTTGTATTCCGCATAGCCAAGCTGGTCGGCGCGCTCCTTGATCCAGGCCTCCGGGAAGGAGGTGGCGATCGACGCGACCGTCTTGCCCTTCAGGTCCGACAGGCCCCCGATGCCCGAATCCGCCCGCACCGCCAGCCCCAGCGCGCCCTGGAAATAGGGCTGGGTGAAGGACTGGCTCTCCAGCCGTTCATTGGTGATGGTCAGCGAGGAGATCACCAGATCCACCCGGCGCGAGGCCGAGGCGACGAACAGGGCCTTGAAGTCGTAGCCCTCGATCTGCGGCGTCATGCCCAGCCGGCGGGCGATGTCGTGCACGATGTCCACCTCGAAGCCCTGGAAATTGCCCTTCTCGTCCTTAAATTCCCAGGGGGGATTGGCCGGATATGAGGCGACGCGCAGCACCGTCTGGGCGGCGGCGGGCAGGGCGAGGGCCATCGCCCCGCCGAGGATCAGGGCCACGAGGCCCCTGCGTGCGAGAATCATGATCAGGGCTCCCTGTCAGATGGTTTGCGACGGCGACAGTGCCGCAACCGTATACGCCAGACAAGCCGAATCGCGCCATATCAGCCAGATCGCCCGATCCATGGCCGGAAACCGTATACTTTTGGCGGCCCGCGCGGCATGCTGGCGCCATGGCGCGGGTCAGCCACAAGACGCGAATCTACGAGCTCTATCTCGGGCGCATCCAGCGTGGCGAGATCGGGCGGGGGGTGCGGCTGGTCGACACGGCCATTGCCGCCGAGCTCGGCGTCTCGCGCATGCCGGTGCGCGATGCGCTGATGCGTCTTGCCCATGAAGGCTATCTGACCGCGACCTCGCGCGGCTTCACGCTGCCCGATCTCGGTCCGGCGACGATACGCGAGATCTTCGAGATTCGCCGCCTGCTGGAGCCGCGCGCCGCGGCGCTGGCCGCCCAGGCGCTGAGCCCGGCCGGGATCGCCGCGATGGAATGCGCGCTGGCCGACGCCCGCGGCACGCTGGACAGCGGCGACATCACCCTGTTCTACCGCGCCTGCGAGCAGTTCCGCAGCGGCTGGCTGTCGGCGGTCCCCAACCGCGAGCTGCGCGAGACCATCCGCCGATGCCAGGCCCAGGTCCAGGCGGTGCGCCTTGCCACCATGGCCGATCCGCCGGCCCAGCGGATCATCGTCGACGGGCAGTCGGATCTGATGGATGCCTTCCGCCGCCGCGATGCGGTGGCCGCCGCCGACCGGATGCTGCGCTTCGTGCTGGCCGCCGAGGAGACCTGGCGGAGGCTGACCGGCGCCTGAGCGCGCCGGGCGGGGAAAAAGGGCTTGCAATCCCCCCCGCCATGGCCTAGGAAGGCTGCGCGACGTTACGACGATCTCTACTGTCTCCGCTACCCGGACCAGTCAAACGATCTTCCTCTGACTGAGCCGGGCTGCCGCAATCACGCGGGCAGCAAACAGACAGGAGACATCACGATGGCCACCGGCACCGTGAAATGGTTCAACCCCACCAAGGGTTTCGGCTTCATTCAGCCTGATGGCGGCACGAAGGACGTGTTCGTCCACATCTCGGCGGTCGAGCGCGCCGGACTGCGCACCCTGACCGACGGCCAGAAGGTCAGCTTCGACATGGAGACCGGCCGCGACGGGCGGCAGTCGGCGGCGAATCTCGCCCTCGCCTGAACGGCCGGCATCCCGCCGGCGCTCCTCCGGGGCGCCGCGGCCGGGAGCGGATGAGGAACGGATCCTTCGGGAACCGGATCGGGGCGGCGCCAGGCGCCGCCCTTGTCATGTGCGCGCGGTCGTCCGCGCGCGGTCATGGTCGGGCGCCGGCCGTCCGGCCAGGCTCAGCGGCGGCGGCGCGACACCAGCACCGGGCGCGGGTCGCTCATCCCGCAGGCCAGCATGACCAGGCCCAGCGCGCCGACCAGCGCGAACAGGACCGCGCCGGTCACCGCCATGGCCACGAGCCCGCAGATCATCCTGAGCGGGGCGAGCAGGACCGGCAGGCCGGCCGCCGCGCCGACCGGAAGTCCGCTGAACCGGTGCAGGACTGGCGCACCCTTCATGACAGCCTCCGTCATCGTTTCGCACCGCCATGATGCGCGAATCGGGAAGGCGTTGCGGTGCGCGCGGTCACGCGGGGATGCGCAACGCGTGGCTAGCGGGTGAACTTCTTGTACTTGATCCGTCTCGGCAGCACCGAATCGGGGCCCAGGCGGCGGATCTTGTCTTCCTCATAGGCCTGGAAGTTGCCCTCGAACCATTCCACATGGGCATCGCCCTCGAAGGCGAGGATATGGGTGCACAGCCGGTCGAGGAAGAAGCGGTCGTGGCTGATCACCACCGCGCAGCCGGCGAAATCCTCCAGCGCGTCCTCCAGCGCGCGCAGCGTCTCGACGTCCAGATCGTTGGTCGGCTCGTCGAGCAGCAGCACGTTGCCCCCCGTGCGCAGCAGCTTTGCCAGATGCACCCGGTTGCGTTCGCCGCCCGACAGCAGCCCGACCTTCTTCTGCTGATCCGGGCCGCGGAAGTTGAAGGCGGCGCAATAGGCGCGGGAGTTCATCTCGGCATCGCCCAGCTTCAGCACGTCGAGCCCGTCGGAGATCTCCTCCCATACCGTCTTTTCCGGGTCGAGATGGTCGCGCGACTGGTCGACATAGGCCAGCCGCACCGTCTCGCCAAAGGTGATGCTGCCCGCATCGGGCTGCTCCTGCCCGGTCAGCATCCGGAACAGCGTGGTCTTGCCCGCGCCGTTCGGGCCGATCACGCCGACGATGCCGCCCGGGGGCAGGCTGAAGCTCAGATCCTCGATCAGCAGCCGGTTGCCATAGCCCTTGCGCAGCTTCTCGACCTCGATCACCTTGTTGCCCAGCCGCGGGCCGTTGGGGATGATGATCTGGGCGCGGCCCATGCGCTCGCGCTCGGAATGGCTCGCCAGCTCGTTGTAGGCGGCGATGCGGGCCTTGGACTTGGCCTGCCGCGCCCGGGGGGCGGCGCGGATCCATTCCAGCTCGCGCGCCAGCGCCTTCTGCCGCGCCGCGTCCTCGCGCGCCTCCTGCTCCAGCCGCTTGGCCTTCTGTTCCAGCCAGGAGGAATAGTTGCCCTGATAGGGGATGCCGCGGCCGCGGTCCAGTTCGAGGATCCAGCCGGTGATCTCGTCGAGGAAGTAGCGGTCGTGGGTGACGATTAGGCAGGTGCCCTTGTAGTCGATCAGGTGCTGCTGCAGCCAGGCGACGGTCTCGGCGTCCAGATGGTTGGTGGGCTCGTCCAGAAGCAGCATGTCGGGCGCCTCCAGCAGCAGCCGGCACAGCGCCACGCGCCGCTTCTCGCCGCCCGAAAGCTGGTCGGGCATGGCATGGTCGGGCGGGCAGCGCAGCGCCTCCATCGCCTGATCGACCTGGGCGTCGAGATCCCACAGGTTCTCGGCATCGATCTCGTCCTGAAGCCGCGCCATCTCCTCGGCGGTCTCGTCGGAATAGTTCATCGCCAGCTCGTTGTAGCGATCGAGCTTGGCCTTCTTCGCCGCCACCCCCTCCATGACATTGCCGCGCACATCCAGCGCGGGGTCGAGCTCGGGCTCCTGCGGCAGATAGCCGATGCGCACGCCCTCGGCCGCCCAGGCCTCGCCGGTATAGTCCCTGTCGATGCCGGCCATGATGCGCAGCAACGTGGACTTGCCCGCGCCGTTGACGCCGACCACCCCGATCTTGACCCCCGGCAGGAAGGAAAGCCGGATATTCTCGAAGCATTTCTTGCCGCCCGGATAGGTCTTCGAGACCCCGTCCATGTGGAAGACATACTGGTGCTTCGACATCGCCTGCGCCCCCAGACTGTGGCCCGGGCGCCGGTCTAGCCGGTCGCGGGACGGGGTGCAATGGGCAGCCCCCCGCCCCGCCCGCCGCAGGCGCGGCGCGTCAGGCGAACAGGAAATCGTCGGGGCCGAGATCGCCCGGCAGCACGCCCAGCACACGCACGGTCTGGTCGCCGAAGGTCAGGATGCTGTCGGCCCCGTCCCTGGCACGGCCGATATCGGCCAGCCGCGCCGCGCCGTCGAAGCGCAGATGGTCCACGCCATCGGCGAAGTCGCGGATGACATGGGTGCCGGCGGCCTGGGCGAAGCGGAACTGGTCGCCGCCCGATCCCCCGATCAGGATGTTGCTGCCGCCTTCCGAAAACAGCGTGTCATCGCCCGCGCCACCGTCCAGGCGGTTGCTGCCGGCGCCTGCCTCCAGCCAGTCTTCGCCATCCTCGCCGAACAGGCGGTCATCGCCGCCCTCGCCCTCCAGCCGGTCATCGCCGGCGCCGCCGCGGGCCTGATCGTCGCCATCGCGCCCCTCGAACCGATTGGCCGCGCCATCGCCGAAGAAGCGGTCGTCGCCGTTCGAGCCGCGGATCCATTCGATGCCGCGCAGCTGGTCGATCCAGCTGCCGATCCGGCCGTAGCCGCTCGTCCATTCCTCCATCACCTCGCCGGCGCGCAGGTCGGCCAGGATCCCGTCGAGCCCGCTGCGGTCATACCGGGCAAGGTCGAAGCCGTCGCCGCCGAGGATTCGGTCGTCGCCGGCATCGCCGATGAAGCGGTCGTCGCCCGCGCCGCCGCGGAAGATGTCGTCCAGCCGGCTGCCCTGGACCTCGTCGATGCGGCGGAAGACGTCGCGGGCGCCTGTGTCTTCGGTCACGGTGCCGTTCATCGCGCCGCCATCATAGCCGGTGATGCGCACGTCGATCCCGCCGCCGGTCAGCTCGGTGGTGTAGGCCAGCCGGTCGAAGCCGTCGCCGCCGAAGACCCGGTCGCTGCCGCCCTTGGCCTGGAACTGCATGAACTGATCTTGCGCGACATTCATCCGCACCACGTCGTCATCGGGGGTGCCGACGATGCTGAGCCCCCAGTTGTCGGGGCTGTCCTGGATGTTGACCAGCCGGTCGGTCGAGCCGTCGATGCCCTTGGCGATGGTGCCGCCGCGCTTGCCGATGCTGGCCTCGATCCCGCCGGGCAGGACGCGGTAGTCGATCTCGAAAGAGGCATAGCCGGCGGCCGGCAGGCTGTCGCGGAAATCGATCGTGTCATTGCCGATGCTGGCAAACACCAGGTCCGCGCCGTCGTTGCTGCCGGGGCGGATCAGGTCGTCACCAGCGCCCCCATAGAATGTGTCGATGCCGTTTCCGCCAAAAAGGCGGTCGTCCCCGCCGCGTCCGATCAGGACATCATCGCCACCCGCGCCGATGAGGATATCGGCCGCGGATGTTCCGCCAAGGCGGTCGTCGCCACCTGTTCCCGTGATTTTCGCCATGGTTTTTTCCACTTGATTTTGCAAAGGGAATGAAGATTCGCATCGTTTTTTGGAATTGATCGTAACATTTATTTCAGATTCTCTGAAGGATTCATTCCGCACATTCCTCTGGCCCCGGCGGGCGCTTCCATGGCATGGCTGGGCGCGTTCGTGCCGGGGAGAGAGGCGGTGACAACGGGCGGGCCGCTGGCGCTTGCAGGGATGACGGTGGGGCTTCTGGGCGGGTCGTTCGATCCCGCCCATGCCGGGCATGTCCACATCACCCGCCTCGCGCTGGCCGCGCTGGGGCTTGACCGGGTGTGGTGGCTGGTCAGCCCCGGCAATCCGCTGAAGTCGTGGGGGCCGGCCGATCTCGACCGGCGGCTGGCCGCGGCGCGCGCGGTGATGCGTCATCCCCGCGTCGAGATCACCGACATCGAGGCGCGCCTGGGCACGCGCCATACCGCCCAGACGCTGCGCGCGCTCGCGCGGCGCTATCCCGGGGTGCGCTTCGTCTGGCTGATGGGCGCGGACAACCTGATCCAGTTCCACCGCTGGCGGGATTGGCGGGGCATCATGGCCCGGGTGCCGGTGGCGGTGCTGCCGCGCCCGGGCGCGATGCCGCGCGCGGGGCTGTCGCCGGCGGCCTGCGCCTTCGCCCGCGCCCGGATTCGTGCCGGCGCCGCGCGGGCACTGGCCCGCAGCCGGCCGCCGGCCTGGGTGCTGCTGCCCGGACCCCGGCGGGCGGACTCCTCCACCGAGATCCGCGACCGGGGCGGCTGGCCGGGCTGACAGCGCGCGCCGAAGCCGCTAGGCTGGCCGCAGCCCGCCACTGCACGAGGTCGCGCCGATGGCGATGCCGTCCCGTGATGCCCTCTCGCGACGCGCCTTCCTGGCCGGGGCGGCGGCGCTGATGCCCGCCGCGCTGTCCGCCCGCGCGCCCGAGACCGCCTTGCCCCCGCGGCCGCGTCCGGCCCCGCCGCCGCGCGCGGCCGAGGCGGCCCTCGATCCCGGCCTGTCCGGGTCGAGCGGCCTTGCCCTTCTGGACGTTGCCAGCGGCACGATGCTCGAGGCGCTGCGGCCCGACGCGCCATTCCGCCCGGCATCGGTCAGCAAGATACCGACCGCGCTCTATGCGCTGGAGGCGCTGGGGCCGCGGCACCGCTTCGTCACCCGGCTGGTCGCGCGGGGGGCCCTGCGCGGCGGGGTTCTGGAGGGCGATCTCCACCTGATCGGCGGGGGGGATCCGGCGCTCGACAGCGACGGGCTGGCAAGCGTGGCCGAGGCGGCGGCGCGGGCGGGAATCCGGCGCGTGGCGGGGCGCTTCGTGGTCGATGCCAGCGCATTGCCGGCGATCGAGCGCATCGATGCCGACCAGCCGGTCGCGGCCGCCTACAACCCGGCGGTGGCGGGGCTCAATCTCAACTTCAACCGCGTGCTCGTGGAATGGGACGGCCAGGCGGGGGAGAGGATCGCGGTCGAGGCGCGGGCGCTGCGCCACAGCCCGCCGGTGGACTGCGTCCGCGTCGCGGCCGATCCGGCGGCGGGGCCGGTCTTCACGCATCAGCTGCGCGGCGGGGTCGAATACTGGCGCATCGCCGCGGCGGCGCTGCGCGGGCGGGGCGGGCGCTGGCTGCCGGTGCGCAGACCGGCGGTCTATGCCGCCGAGGTCTTCGCCCGGCTGGCCGGGGCGGCGGGGATCGCGCTGCCCCCCGCGGAGGCGGGGCCGGCCCCGGGCGCGGGGCGCGAGATCGCGCGGATCGAGAG
>RFGB01000018.1 GCA_003697125.1 Alphaproteobacteria bacterium | reverse complement strand
GGCCACGCCCTTGGCCTCGAACAGCTGATCCAGTTCGCCCGACAGCACCATCTCGGTGACGATGTCGCACCCCCCCACGAACTCGCCCTTCACATAGAGCTGCGGGATCGTCGGCCAGTCGGAAAATTCCTTGATGCCCTGCCGGATCTCGGGATCCTCGAGGACATTCACATCCTTGTAGGCCACGCCCATGTAGTTCAGCACGCTGGCGACCCGGGCCGAGAAGCCGCATTGCGGCATCTGGGCGGTGCCCTTCATGAACAGCACCACGTCATTGTTCTCGATGTCGGCGCGGATCGCGTCGATTGCATTGCTCATGCCCTGTCATCCCCTGTCCGGCGCGGGCGGGCCCATGCCCCCCGCGCGATGCCGCGGCGCGCGGCCCGCATCCCGGGCCGCTGCCCCTTCAGTCGCCATCCCCGTCACCCGCCGCGCCGCCCCGGTCGTCCGGCCGCTGGGCGCTGCGCGCCCCGTCGCGCCCCGCCCGGCGCCGGCGCCGCGCCATGCGCAGCATCAGCGCCGCGAACAGCCCGACGGCGACCAGCGCGGCAAGTCCGCCCTCCACCGCCTCAATCCGGCGCGCGGGTGGTCAACGCCAGCGCATGCAGCGCGCCGTTCGGCCCGTCCATCTTCCCCTTCAGCGCGGCATAGACCGCGCGCTGCTGCTGCACGCGATTCATGCCGCGGAATTCCTCGGCAATCACCAGGGCGGCATAGTGGTTGCCGTCACCGGCCAGATCGGTGATCTCGATCCTCGCCGTCGGGAACGCGGCGCGGATCAGCCTTTCGATCTCGGCAGCCTCCATCGCCATGCGCGGCCCTCCTCCGACCCTCGTGCCCGGGATTTAGAGCGCCCGGCGCCCGGGCGCAAGATCGCCCCGGCCCCGGCGCCTGTCATCTTCCCGTTGCCTCGGCATGGCAGGCAGCCCGCGGAGCAACCACAGAGGACGACCGCGATGATTCGACATGCCCTCCTCGCGCTTGCGCTGACCGCCAAAGCGGCGGCAGCCGAACCCTTCACCTTCGTGGCGCTGGGCGACATGCCCTATGGTGCCCCCGAGCAGGTCTACGCCCCCTATGCGGCGCTGATCGACGCGGTCAATGCCGCCGCGCCGGACCTGGTCATCCATGTCGGCGACACCAAGTCGGGCAGCACCCCCTGCTCGGACCAGATGCTCGACGACCAGCTCGGCTTCCTGAACCGCTTCCAGGCCGCGGTTCTCTACACCCCCGGCGACAACGAATGGACCGACTGCCACCGCAAGGCCGCGGGCGAATTCGATCCGCTGGACCGGCTGGCCTATATCCGCAGGACCTATTTCGCCGATCCCGCGCACAGCCTCGGCGCGAGGCCGGTCGCGGTCGAGAGCCAGGCGGCGGCCGGCTATCCCGAGAATGCGCGCCTGATGCACAAGGGGGTGATGTTCGTCACCGCCCATGTCGTCGGCTCGAACAACAATTTCGAGACCCGCGACATCCGCGCGGTGGAGGAATTCATGGCCCGCGACGCCGCGAATGTCCGCTGGCTGGACGAGAGCTTCCGCAAGGCCGCCGAGGCGGGCGCCGCCGCGGTCGTGGTCGCCATCCAGGCCGACATGTTCGAATTCGACTTCGACGAGTTCGGGAAGGAGGGCTGGCTGCGCCATTCCGGCTTCAACCGCTTCGGCCCCGCGCTTCAGAAGGCGGCCGCCGGGTTCGGCGGGTCGGTCCTGCTGGTGTTCGGCGACAGCCACATCCACCGCATCTTCCGGCCCTTCCCGCAGACCGCGCCGAATGTGACGGCGCTGGAGGTGCACGGAGACCGGGACATGCACGCGACGCTCGTCACGGTCGACCCCGCGCGGCCCCACCCCTTCGGCTTCGCGGTGATCGCCAATCCCGCGATGTAGCCGCCACGGCACCGGGCGCGGCGGGGTCGGCCCCGCCGTCAGCCCATCAGGGCGGGCAGCGCCCCTTCATGGGCGGCGCGAATGTCGGCCAGCGTGACGCGCCGGCCGCCGAGATCGACCCACAGCCCGCCGAAGCGCCCGACATGGGTGCAGGGCACCCCTTCGGCGAGTATCGCGGCCATCGCCTCGCGCAGGCGGTCCGGCCGCACCGCCAGCAGGTATCGGCCCTGATCCTCTCCGAAGAACCATTCCGCGGGAAGCAGCGTGTCGCTGTCGCGCAGCACCACCCCGGTATCGCCCGCCAGCGCCATCTCGGCAGCGGCAACCGCAAGGCCGCCATCCGACAGGTCATGCGCCGCCCCCAGCAGGCCCGCGGCGTGCAGCTTGCGCACGCATTCCCCCGCCCGGCGCTCGGCCTCGAGGTCCACCGGCGGCGCGTCCCCCTCCTCGGCGCGATAGAGCTCGGCCATCAGCGCCGACTGGCCCAGATGCCCGCGGGTCTCGCCGACCAGAACCGCCTCGTCGCCCGGGCGGGGCCGCATGGGAATGATTCCGTCCAGGCTTTCCAGAAGCCCGACCGCGCCGATGGTCGGGGTGGGAAGGATCGCGCGGCCCTCGGTTTCGTTGTAGAGGCTGACATTGCCCGACACCACCGGCATGTCGAGCGCGCGCGCCGCCTCGGCGATGCCGCGGATGCAGCCCACCAGCTGGCCCATCACCCGCGGCCGTTCGGGATTGCCGAAATTCAGGTTGTCGGTGATCGCCAGCGGCCGCGCACCGGTGGCGCACAGGTTGCGGAAGGCCTCGGCCACCGCCTGCATGCCGCCCCGGCGCGGATTGGCGGCGCAGTAGCGCGGGTTGACATCGGCGGTCAGCGCCAGCGCCTTGTCGGTGCCATGCACCCTGACCACCGCGGCATCCGCGCCCGGACGCACCACGGTATCGGCGCCGACCATGTGGTCATACTGTTCCCAGACCCATGCGCGCGAGCCGAAATTCGGGCTGCCCATCAGCGCCAGCAGCGCGGTCGAGGGGTCGATCTCGGGAATGTCCTCCAGCGGCGGCGGCGGCGGGGTCGCCTCCCAGGGGCGGTCGTATTCCGGCGCGCTGCCCGCCAGCGCCTTCAGCGGCAGATCCGCCTTCACCTCGCCATTCAGGCGGACGATGAAGCGGTCCTCGGCGATGGTCTCGCCGACGATGGCGAAGTCGAGATCCCACTTCTCGAAGATCGCCCGCGCCTCGGCCTCGCGTTCGGGGCGCAGGACCATCAGCATCCGCTCCTGACTCTCGGAGAGCATCATCTCGAAGGCGGTCATCCCCGCCTCGCGACAGGGCACCCTTTCCAGGTCGAGACGGATGCCGAGATTGCCCTTGTCGCCCATCTCCACCGCCGAGCAGGTCAGCCCCGCGGCCCCCATGTCCTGGATCGAGATGATCGCATCGGTCTCCATCAGCTTCAGGCAGGCCTCCAGCAGCCGCTTCTCGGTGAAGGGGTCGCCGACCTGAACGGTGGGGCGCTTCTCCTCGGCATCGGCGCCGAACTCGGCCGAGGCCATCGCCGCGCCCCCCACCCCGTCGCGCCCGGTCTTGGCGCCCAGATAGACCACCGGCATCC
>RFGB01000144.1 GCA_003697125.1 Alphaproteobacteria bacterium | reverse complement strand
TGGGCGAAGCGGGGCGGCTCGGCGCCCAGCGCCCGGAACAGGGCGATCTGCACCGCGGTGTTGGTGACGTGATCGGCGCCGCGGATCACGTCGGTGATGCCCAGATCGGCGTCATCGACCACCGAGGCGAGGGTGTAGAGCACCACCCCGTCGCTGCGGATCAGCACCGGGTCCGAGACATGGGCGAGATCGATCGCCTGCGCGCCGAGGATGGCATCGGTCCAGCCGCTCTGCCCGTCGGGCAGCAGGAAGCGCCAGTGCGGCGCGGTCCGGGCCGCGCGCGCCGCGCGCGCCTCGGCCGACAGACGCAGCGCCGCGCGGTCATAGACCGGCGGCAGGCCCCGGGCGCGGCGGGCGCGGCGGCGGGCGGCAAGCTCGGCCTCGCTCTCGAAGCAGGGATAGAGACGGCCCGCCGCCTTCAGCGCCTCGGCGGCCTCGCGATGGCGCTCGGCCCGCCCGGACTGGCGCAGCTCCTCGTCCCAGGTCAGCCCCAGCCATTCCAGGTCGCGGCGGATCGAGTCGGCGAATTCGGGTCGGGAGCGTTCGGGGTCGGTATCGTCGAGGCGCAGGATGAACCGCCCGCCCGCCTTGCGCGCCAGCGCCCATGAGAACAGCGCCGCGCGCAGATTGCCCAGATGCAGATGTCCGGTGGGCGAGGGGGCGAAGCGTGTCACGATCATGGCCCGACCCATAGCGCGCCGCCGCGCGCTGCGCTACATCCCGTGCATGAACAGCTGCAGCGGCATCGCGCCGGGGATCGGCGACATCGAGGCGATGGCCGGGGCCGCCTTCGCCGCCCTTCCCGAACCGTTTCGCAAGGCCTGCGAGGGGCTGGCCATCCGCGTGGCCGATTTCCCGCCCGAGGAGGTCCTGCGGGATCTGGGGATCGATGATCCCTTCGCGCTGACCGGGCTCTACCAGGGCGTGGCGCTGACCGAACGCAGCGTGGCCGACCAGCCCCAGGCCCCCGACACGGTATGGCTGTTCCGCCGGCCGATCCTGGAGGAATGGATCGAGCGGGGCGACGTCGCGCTGGACAGGCTGGTCGCGCATGTGCTGGTGCACGAGATCGCCCATCACCTGGGCTGGTCCGACGACGACATTGCCGCCATCGATCGGTGGTGGGAGTGATTGAGGGGCGCCGGCCGACGCAGCGGGCTCTCAGGGGCGGGAGGTCGGGCGGATGACGGAGACTGGGCTTGCGGCGGATGGTCTGGTGGTTGCCCTCACGCTGGCGGCGCTGGCGGTGCTGCTGGCGCCGCGGCTGCGGCGGGCGGCGGCATGGCGGGCCATCATCACCCCGCTGGCGTCGATCATCGGCAGCGGCTTTCTGGTTCTGGGGCCGATCCTTGTGCACGCCTTCGGTTGGGCGGCACCGCTGGCCATGGCGACGCTGTGCGGGCTGGCCTGGGGGATCGGCGCGGCGATCCGCTTCAACATCGCCTGCCTTGCCGACCGCGCCGGCCCGGACGGGGGGCTGGAACGGCGGCTCGAATCGCTGGGGGGCTGGGCGCTTTCGGCGGCCTATGTGGTCTCGGTCACCTATTACCTGAACCTGTTCGGCGCCTTTGCCGCGCGGGCGGCCGCCCCGCTGGGTGCGGTGCCGGGGCGGGTCATCACCGCAGCATTGCTGGTGGGAATCCTGCTGGCCGGGCTCGGTGGGGGCCTGCGGCTGCTCGAACGGCTCGAGGGGGTGAGCGTGGCCGTCAAGCTTGCGGTCATCGCCGGGCTGCTTGCGGGGCTGGCATGGTTCGATGCCGGGCTGGCGGTGGCCGGCGGGGCGGTGATCAACCCGCTGGCGCTGTCGCCGCCCGCCGCCGCCGCGCTGGTGCTTGGGCTCCTGATTACGGTGCAGGGCTTCGAGACCTCGCGCTATCTGGGGGACGAATACGAGGCAGCCTTGCGAATCCGCACCATGCGGCTTGCCCAGATCATCGCCACCGGCATCTATGTGGGGTTCGCGCTTCTCATCGCTTTCGCCTTCCCGACGCGCGACATTCCGCTCAGCGAGACCGGGGTGATCGACCTCGCCGGGCAGGTGGCGGCGGTGCTGCCCGCGCTTCTGTTCCTCGCTGCGCTGGCCGCGCAGTTCAGCGCCGCGGTGGCCGACACGCTGGGCGCGGGCGGGCTGGTGGCCGAGGAGAGCGGTCATCGCATCGATCCGCGCTGGGGATATGCGGCGGTCTGCGCAGTCGGGCTGGGGCTGACCTTCACGCTCGACATCTATGCGATCATCGCCTGGGCGAGCCGGGCCTTTGCCTTCTATTACGCCATCCAGTGCGCGCTGGCGGGCCTGCGCGCGCAGCGACGGGGGGCGGGCCGGCGCGCGGGCGTCTTCGCCCTGTTCGGGGCGGTCGCGCTCGCGGCACTCCTGTTCGGGGCCGAGGTTCAGGCCTGAGCGCGGTCCCGCCAGCGGTTCACGATCGGATAGCGCCGGTCGGTGCCCAGCGCCCGGCGGGTCAGCTTCGTGCCCGGGGCGGACTGGAAACGCTTGTATTCCGAGAGATACACCAGCCGCTCGACCCGCCGCACGGTGGCGGGATCATGGCCCTGGGCGACCAGCTCGGCCACCGAGAGGTCGCGGTCCACCAGCCCCTCGAGGATCGCGTCCAGCACCGGGTAGGGGGGCAGGCTGTCCTCGTCGCGCTGGTTCTCGCGCAGCTCGGCCGAGGGTGGCTTGTCGATCACCCGCTGCGGGATCACCGCGCCGGCCGGTCCCTTCATCCAGGGCCGGTGATTGGCGTTGCGCCAGCGGCAGGTCTCGAAGACGCGCGTCTTGTAGAGATCCTTCAGCGGGTTGTAGGCGCCGGCCATGTCGCCATAGATCGTGGCATAGCCCACCGCCATCTCGGACTTGTTGCCGGTGGTCAGCAGCATCTCGCCGAACTTGTTCGACAGCGCCATCAGCATCAGCCCGCGCATGCGCGACTGGATGTTCTCCTCGGTCACGTCGCGGGCAAGCCCGGCGAACAGCGGGGCCAGGGTCTGCTCGACCGCCGCACAGGCCGGATCGATCGGCAGCCGGTCCAGACGGCAGCCCAGCGCCGCGGCCACCGCGGCCGCGTCCTCCAGGCTCTCGGCGCTGGTGTAGCGGCTGGGCAGCATCACGCAGCGGACATTCTCCGGCCCCAGCGCATCGGCGGCGATGGTGGCGACAAGGGCGGAATCCACCCCCCCCGACAGGCCGAGCAGCGCGCGCCGGAACCCCGACTTGCGCCAGTAGTCGGCCACCGCCAGCACCATGGCGTGATAGTCCATCTCCCACGCATCGGGCAGCGGGTCGCGCCGGCCGGGCAGGGCGCGCCAGCCCTCGGCGCCGCGCGCGAAGTCGACATGGACGATCGCCTCCGCGAAGGGCGGCAGCTGCAGCGCCAGCGCGCCGCCGGGGTTCAGCACGAAGCTTGCCCCGTCGAAGACCTGGTCGTCCTGCGCCCCGGTCATGTTCAGATAGACCAGGGGCAGCCCCGTCTCGACCACCCGTGCCACGGTGTGGTTCAGCCGCAGGTCCTGCTTGTCGCGCCAGTAGGGCGAGCCGTTCGGCACCACCAGGATCTCGGCGCCGGTCTCGGCCAGCGTCTCGGCCACGTCGTCATACCAGATGTCCTCGCAGATCGGAAAGCCGATGCGGGCGGGACCCACCGGCACCGGCCCCGAGACGGGCCCCGGCCGGTAGAGGCGCATCTCGTCGAACACCTCGGAATTGGGCAGGTGATGCTTCAGCACCCGGCTGGCGCGACCCTGGTCGAGGATGTGATAGGCGTTGTAGAGGCTGTCCCCCTCGCGCCAGGGCGCGCCGATGCCCAGCGCCGGCCCCGGCTCGGCCGCAAGCCGGGCGAGATGCGCGGCCACATCCGCCTGGAAGGCCGGGCGCAGCACCAGATCCTGCGGCTGGTAGCCGGTCAGGAACATCTCGGGCAGCACCACCAGATCGGCCCCCGCCCGCGCGCCCTCGGCCCGCGCGGCACGCGCCAGCTCGGCATTGCCGGCCAGATCCCCCACCGTGGGGTTCAGCTGCGCAAGGGTCAGCCGGAAGCGCTGCGACATGTCTGCATCCGTCCTCTGCCGTCGGTGATCCGCCACCCCATAGCGGCCGCACCGCCCGAAAACCAGAGTTGTCACGCCCGCGCGCCATGCCTAGACTTCGCCCGCGACAAGCAAGCCCGGCCCTCCGCGAACCGGGCGCAGAACGTGGCGCCGCCGGGGGGAGATTGCCGGGGCGGTGCCCTGCCGAGGGGACCGATGACCGTGACCAGACCTTCCCTTGCCCTGCTGGCCAGCCTGCTCGCCGCCTGCCCGGCCCTGGCCCAGACCGAGACGCGTTCGGTCGAGGTGCGCCAGTACGACACCGGGGACGTCTATGAGGGCGAGTTCAAGGACGGCAAGCAGCACGGCATCGGCACCTATCGCCGGCCGGGCGGGTTCGAATACACCGGCCAGTGGGTCGAGGGCCGCATCGAGGGCAAGGGGATCGCCAAGTATCCCAACGGTTCGGTCTATGAGGGCGAGTTCCGCAACGGTGCCCCCCATGGACGCGGCAAGATCACCTATGCCGATGGCGGCTGGTACGAGGGCGAATGGAAGGACGGCGTCATCGAGGGCAGGGGCGTGGCCGTCTATGCCAATGGCGTCCGCTACGAGGGCGAGTTCAAGAATGCGCTGCATCACGGCTTCGGCGTGATGGTCTCGCCCAACGGCTATCGCTACGAGGGAAGCTGGGTCAACGGCGTCAAGGAAGGCACCGGCAAGATCACCTATCCCGACGGCGCCGTCTACGAGGGCGAGATCCATTCCGGCATCCGCGAGGGCAAGGGCAAGATCACCATGCCCGACGGGCTGACCTATGAGGGTGACTGGAAGGACGGCCAGATCCACGGCACCGGCGTCCTGATCCAGGCCAACGGCGATCGCTACGAGGGCCAGTTCGTCAACGGCCGGCGCGAGGGGAAGGGCAAGACCGTCTTCGCCAATGGCGATGTCTACGAAGGCGAATACCGCAACGACCTGCCCCATGGCCGGGGCGTGTTCCGCGCCGCGGACGGCTATACCTATGAAGGCGAATGGGTGGAGGGGCGGATCGAGGGCCAGGGCCGGATCACCTATCCCGACGGAACGGTGCACGAGGGCCAGTTCCGCAACGACCTGCCCAACGGCTTCGGCAAGATCACCTATCCCGACGGATCATCCTATGAAGGCCAGTGGGTCGATGGCCGCATCGAGGGCAAGGGCATCGCCCGCTATGCCAACGGCATGGTCTACGAGGGCGAGTTCCGCAACGCCAAGTATCACGGCCATGGCCGCATGACCTATGAGGATGGCTACGTCTACGAAGGCGAATGGAAGGATGGCCTGCGCCACGGCCAGGGCAGGGCGGTCTATGCCGACGGCACCGTGTATGAGGGCCAGTTCGTCAACGGCCAGCGCGAGGGCATGGGCAAGATCACCATGCCCGACGGCTTCGTCTATGAAGGCGAATGGAAGGCGGGCGAGATCGACGGCCAGGGCAAGGCCATCTATCCCAATGGCGATGTCTATGTGGGAACCTTCCGCAAGGGCCAGCGCCAGGGCTTCGGCAAGATGGTCTATGCCAGCGGCGAGGAATACGAGGGCTGGTGGGTGAACGGCCGGATCGGATCGCGCGAGGAGGCCGAGAAGGCCGAGAAGGCCGACAGTCCGAAATCCGGCGACTGACCGCGCCCGCCGGCGGGCGCGGTCAGCCCAGCGCCGCCAGCGCCCGCTCCACCCCCGCCGCGGTCGTCATCTCGCCCGGCGACAGGCGCAGCACCTGCCCGCGCGCATCCGCCCAGGCCCCGGCCGCCCTGAGCCGCGCCACCGCCGCCG
>RFGB01000143.1 GCA_003697125.1 Alphaproteobacteria bacterium | reverse complement strand
CCCGCGGCCCGGGCCGGGCGGGACGGCGACGGGGCGGGCGGGGCCGCGGGCCGCGCCGTCAGACCAGCTGCTTCGGCACCCCGAAATGCCGGAAGCGGCCGCTGCCCCAGTCGATCGCGGCCCAGCTGTCGAGGTCGAACTCGATCACCGCCGCCGCGCCGGTGGGAAACTTGGCGAAGGCCTCGGCGCAATGGGGCGGCACGGCACCACCCGACAGCCGCCGCGCAAACCCCGACAGACCGGGCTGGTGGCCGATCATCAGCACGCTGCCCGCACCGGCGGGCGCGGCGCGCAGAACCTCCATCAGCGCCGCCGGGTCGGCCATGTAGAGCCGCTGATCGGCCACCGCGGCGGGCGGGGAATCGAACAGCCGCGCGGCGCGCTCCCAGGTCTCCACCGCACGGCGCGCATCGGAGATGATCACATGGTCGGGCCGGCCGATCCGCTCGGCGATCCAGGCCCCCATCAGCGGCGCCACCAGCCGCCCGCGCTCGTTCAGGGGCCGCTCTCCATCCGCCTGGCCCGGATCGGCCCAGGACGACTTGGCATGGCGCATCAGGACCAGTCGCTTCATCCTTCCTTCTCCCCTCGCCCGGAAATGCCGCGCGGCCGGGCACCCGACGCGCCGGCCAGGAACGCGGCCATGTGCCGCGCGGCCTGGGCCGGTTCGGGGCGGAAGGCCGCGCCGGCGGGGCAGGCATGCCGGACCGCGCAGCCCAGCGCAAGGCAGCCCGTGCGCCCGGCGCCGCCCAGATGGCCCAGGCATGCCGCGACATCGTAGCCCCCGCCGCCCAGCGCCGCCACCGGACAGGCGCTGCGGCAGGGTTGGCCGCGGCAGGCCGCACAGGGGGAGGCGGGCGGCTGGGGCAACGCGATCGCCGGCGCCAGCGCCAGCACCCCCCGGCATGAGAACCACAGCCCCGCCTGCGGATGGACCAGCATGCCCACCGGCGAGCTGTGGCACCAGCCGCTGGCCAGCGCCCAGCGGATCACCGGCGGCCAGGGCGGCCCGTCGAAGGGATAGAGCGCCCGCGCGCCCAGATCCGCCGCCATCCGGCCGATCACCCGGCGCGACCAGCGGTCGACGGGATCGGGCCTGCCGTCACCGGCCTCGGGCCCCGCGGCGAAGGCGCGTTCCCAGGCGCGGCCGGCCGGGCCCAGCAGCACCAGCGTGCCGGCCCCCTCGGGCGCCCCGTCCCCCGGGGCCGAATGCATGGCGGCCAGCACCGCGAGCCCGTCGCGGCGGGCGCGCCCGGCGATGATCCCCAGCACGGTCAGGCCCGGATCAGGCTGCCCGCGCCATGTTCGGTGAACAGCTCCAGCAGCACCGCATGCGGCGCCCGGCCATCCAGGATCACCACCGCGCCCACGCCCTGCTCGATCGCCTTCAGCGCGGTCTCGGTCTTCGGGATCATGCCGCCCGATATCGTCCCGTCGGCGATCATCGCCCGCACCTCGCGCGCGGTGATCTGGGTCAGCACCTCGCCCTCGGCGTTCCTCACCCCCGGCACATCGGTCAGCAGCAGCAGGCGTTCCGCCTTCATGCCCCCGGCTATGGCGCCGGCGAAGGTGTCGCCATTGACGTTGAAGGTCTCGCCACCGCGCCCGGCGCCTACCGGGGCCAGCACCGGGATGTAGTCGCTCTCGAGGAAGAAGCGCAGCAATTCGGTGTGGGTCTCCACCGGCTCGCCCACCAGACCGATGTCCAGCACCCGCTCGATGTTGCTGTCGGGATCGCGCACCGTGCGCAGCGCCTTCTCGCAGATCACCAGATTGGCGTCCTTGCCCGACAGCCCGACCGCGCGCCCCCCCTGGGCGTTGATCGCCTGGACGATGCGCTTGTTGATGCGGCCCGAGAGCACCATCTCGACCACCTCGACCGTCGCCTCGTCGGTCACGCGCAGCCCGCCGACGAATTCCGAGCTGATCGACAGGCGCTTGAGCATCTCGCCGATCTGGGGGCCGCCGCCATGCACCACCACCGGGTTCACGTTGCACTGCTTCATCAGCACGATGTCGCGGGCGAAGTCGGCCATTGCCCGGTCATCGCCCATGGCATGGCCGCCCATCTTGATGACCACGGTCGCCCCGTCATAGCGTTGCAGATAGGGCAGCGCCTCGCTCAGCGTGCGCGCCGTGGCGATCCAGTCGCGTCTCATGGCTGCCGACTTCTCCATTCGCTCCCTCCCCCCGGGGGCACGGCCGCTTGATAGCCCGCCCGGACGGGATGCGGAAGGGCATCGCCGACCCGCGCGCCGCATCAGCCCGCGGCGAGCCCGGCGATCTCGGCGCGCAGCGCGGCCAGGCCGGCGCCGGTCTCGCTCGAGGTCACCGCGATCAGCGGATGCGCCGCCACATGGCGTTGCAGCGCCTGGGTCACCCGGGCGATGGTGGCGGCCAGGGCCGCCGCGCGGGGCTTGTCGGCCTTGGTCAGGACCAGCTGGAAGCTGACCGCCGAACGGTCGAGCAGGGTCATGATCTCCTCGTCCGCAGGCTTCACGCCATGGCGGCTGTCGATCAGCAGATAGGCCCGCCGCAGCGTCGGCCGCCCGGCGAGATAGGCGCGCATCAGCTCCTGCCACTGCCGCACCATCGGCTTGGGCGCCTCGGCATAGCCATAGCCCGGCAGGTCGACCAGCCTGATCCGCCCGCCAAGATCGTAGAAGTTCAGCATCCGCGTCCGGCCCGGGGTGCTGGAGGCCCGCGCCAGGCCCTTGCGGCCGGTCAGCGCATTGATCAGCGAGGACTTGCCGACATTGGAGCGCCCGGCGAAGCAGACCTCGGGCATGTCGCCGGGCGGCAGGCCATCCAGCGCCCCCGCCGAGGTGAGGAAGTCGCAGCGCCCGGCGAACAGCTTCCGCCCCGCCTCGGCCGCGTCCGGTCCGGGTTCGGGCAGCACGCTCATCGCGTCACCCGATCGCCAGGGCGCAGCCGGCCCGCCGAGAGCACCTCCGCCTCCACCCCGAACGCGTCATGGCCCAGCCTCTCGCGCATCAGGGCCGGCAGGTCGATGTCGCGCCGCCCGCTGTCGGGATCGGTCCCGGTCGCCGCGCAGCGCCGGATATGGCCGAGGATCCTGAAGCGCACGCCGCCGATGGCGATCTCCTGCCCGATCCAGTCGCGTTCCTGCCAGGGTGCGAGACCGTCGAGCCAGAGATTGCCGCGAAACCGCCGTTCGGAGAGCCTGAGCCCGGCATGCTGTTCCAGCGCGCGCAGGCTGGCGCGCGACAGGATCGAGACGGTCGGCTCGGGCGAATCGGTCATGCCGCGGCCGGCGCGGACCACCCGCGCCGGGCCGGGCCGCCCCGGCGGGATCAGCGGGGCGAGCCATTCGATCAGCCGCCCGGCCTGCGCATCGGGATCGACCAGCAGTTCCGGCCGCCGGGGATGGGTCAGGCGGATGCGCCCGTCGCGCCCGGTCTCGGCCGTCACCGCCATCAGCTCGGGCGCGGTTGCCCCGCGCAGGAACTGGCCGCAGCCGCTCCAGCGTCCGTCCTCGGCGCGCGAGGCGGCATGGGCGACCGCCCAGACCCGATCGCCCGGCATCGTCGCCCCGGGCATCAGCGCCACGGACTGAAGCGGCTCGGCGCCGACCGCCTTGATCGGATGGCGCCAGATCGCGGCCAGCCGGGCCTCAGGCGGCATCGCGCTTCTTTCGTCGGAAGCTGCGCCGGACATTGCCGAAGAAGTCCACGTCGACGCCCTGCATCCGCATGATCGTGTATTGCTGGATGAAGGTGAGGATGTTGTTCGCGGTCCAGTAGATGACCAGCCCGACCGCGAAGCGCCCCAGCATGAACATGAAGATCCAGGGCATCCAGGCGAAGATCATCTTCTGGGTCGGGTCGGCGGGTTCCGGATTCAGCTTCTGCTGCATCCACATGGTGATGCCCATCAGGATCGGGAACACGCCGATCGAGAAGATGGACAGGAAGCTGTCATGCGCGGGCGGATCCCAGGGCAGCAGCCCGAACAGGTTCAGGATCGATGTCGGGTCGGGCGCGGAGAGGTCGCGGATCCAGCCGATGAAGGGCGCGTGGCGCATCTCGATGGTGACGAACAGCACCTTGTAGAGCGAGAAGAAGATCGGGATCTGCAGGAGGATCGGCAGGCAGCCCGCGGCGGGATTGACCTTCTCCTTGCGGTAGAGCGCCATCATCTCCTGCTGAAGCTTCATGCGGTCGTCGCCGACCCGTTCCTTGATCTTCTCCATCTCGGGCTGAAGCTTCTTCATCTTCGACATCGAGACGTAGGACTTCCAGGCCAGCGGGAACAGCAGCGCCTTGATGATCAGCGTCAGCAGGATGATGGCGAAGCCCATGTTGCCGATCTGCAGGTTGAGCCAGTGCAGCACCTCGAAGATCGGCTTGGTCAGGAAGAAGAACCATCCCCAGTCCACCGCATCGTCGAACCGGGCGATGCCCAGCTCGTCGCGATAGCGCTGCAGCGTCTCGACCTCCTTGGCGCCGGCAAAGAGCCGCGTCTCGGCCTGGCCGGTCGCGCCCGGGGCGACGGTCACCGGCTGCAGCAGGACATCGGTGCGGAATTCCGGGGTGCTGCCATTCACCGCATAGCTGAATACCGCGTCGAAGGGCTGGCCCTGCCGGGGGATCAGCGTCGCCATCCAGTACTTGTCGGTGAAGCCGAGCCAGCCGGTCTCGCGCACCGCGATCCGCTCGATCCGCGTGTTGTTGGGGCCGCGGGTCTCGAAGCCCTCCATGTCGCCATAGTCGACCTCGCGCAGCGTGCCGTCGAAGGCACCGACCGCCCCCTCATGCAGGATGTAGAAGCCGATCGTCTTGGGCATGCCGCGGCGCATGACATAGCCATAGGGAATCAGGGTGACCGGCTCGCTCCCGACATTCTCCACCGACTGGGTGATGGTGAACATGTAGTGGTCATCCACCCGCACCGTGCGGCGGAAGATCAGGCCGGCGCCATTGTCCCAGACCAGGGTGACACCCTCCCGGTCGGTCACCGCGGTGCCGCTTTCCACCTGCCACAGGTCATCCGGCCCCGGGGTGCGCGGTCCGCCCGGACCGGCGGGCAGCCAGCCGAAGGTGGCGAAATAGGGGTCGGCCGAACCCACCGGCGAGAGCAGGGTGACGATGTCCGAGCCCGGATCGACCGAGACGCGGTATTCCTTCAGCTTGATGTCGTCGATTCGGCCGCCGCGCAGCGACAGCGATCCGGTCAGCCGCGCGCTGTCCACCGGAACGCGCGGGCTGCGCGCCAGCGCCTCGGCGCGGCGCAGTTCGGGATCGGGCGGCAGCACCGGGGCGGGGGCCACCGGCTCGGGCCGGCTGGCCGGGGCGCTGGT
>RFGB01000017.1 GCA_003697125.1 Alphaproteobacteria bacterium | reverse complement strand
CGCCACGCCGCCGTGCTTGCGGTGCAGACGCACGGTGCCCGCGGTCAGCATCACGTCGCGCTTGTGGTTTAGCTTCTTCACCGAGCCGCCTCCGAAATGAGTGATCTCACCCACCGGCGCCACCACCAGTTTCCAGCCGGCGTCCTTGTAGCGGCGACACCAGTCGGTCTCCTCGCCGTAGAAGAAGAAGCTCTCGTCGAGCAGGCCCACCTCGTCCATCGCGCTCTTGCGCACCATCATGTAGCAGCCCGAGACCACGTCCACCTCGCGTTCGCTGCGCCTGTCCCACGCGGTCATCTGGTAGCGGTCGAAGAAGGGCACGCTGTTGATCTTCCACAGCCCCGTGGCCATCAGCGCGAGGTTGACGAGGCTCGGATAGCCCGTGCCGGTGATCTGAAGGCTGCCGTCGGCGTTGAGCACGCGGCAGCCCATCACGCCCACGTCCGGGTGGCTGTCCAGATAGTCGCAGGAGCGCGCCAGCACGTCGCCATGCACCAGCGTGTCGGAGTTGAGCAAGAGCACGTTGCGCCCACGGGCGATCTCCAGCGCCTGGTTGTTGGCGGCAGCAAAACCGCGGTTCTCGCTGTTGGCGATGAGGGTCGCCTGCGGGAACTGCCTGCGCACCATGTCCTGCGAGCCGTCCTCCGAGGCGTTGTCGACGACGAAGACTTCAGCCTCCAGCCCGCCGAGGGTGTCATAGACCGAGGCGAGGCAGTCGCGCAGCATCTCGCGGGTGTTCCAGTTGATGATGACGATTGAAAGATCCATGTCTCTACTCCTGCATCGAAATTTCAGAAAAGCGTGGCCGGGCGCACGCGGCGCCTTGGCTGTGTCTTGGTGGCGGTTGCCGGGGCACCACGTTTTTGCGGCCTGGTGTCGGCCATCCAGACCCCGGAGCCGATCAGGAACAGGAACAGCACGAAAAGAGCGTTCCACAGATGCACCGTGGCGGCGGTGACGGAGATGCCGAACAAGGTGAAGGCCCAGGCGTGGCGGGCGTTCTTCCAGTCCTGCGGCAGGTTTTTCTTCATCCCGATCACGACCACGAGGCCGACGAGCAGGCCGACGAGGAAGAACCACGCCGGCATCCCGTAGCGCACGGCGATGAGCAGCCAGAAATTGTCCATGCTGTCCGACATCCAGACCGGCCGCACCCAGTCGCCCAGGCCGATGCCGAAGATCGGGTGGCGTACCACTTCCGCCGTGCCGTAGTTCCAGATGTTGATCCGGTTGTAGGCGCTCTGGGTCGAGAAGGTCAGGTAGGTGACGAAAACGTGGAACGGCGTGCGGTTCGACATCAGATCGATCCACAGGTAGGTCGCGGCGAACAATCCGAAGAGCGCGCGCCAACGGCCGGTCACGCCTTTCAGGACACGCTCCCAGCCCGCCACGAAGATCTGCATGGCCAGCGCCACATAGGGACCGCCCGAGCCTGACAGGAACGTGGCGAGCACCACGCCGAAGGTCTTGCTCATGCCACGGATGTTGCGGAATTCGCGCCCGGCCACGACGTAATAGGCCATCGAAAAGGCCGAGGCGGAAAACACGCCGTAGAGGATCGGGTGGTCGAAGGGGCCGAAGGCACGCTCGATCCCCATGCGCTTCTCGATGTAGGGCGCGCCGGGGCCGCCGAACACCGCCGCGAAGGAATCGCGCAGGATATGGATCTCGGTCAGCGCCTCGGGCAACGTGAAAACGAGCATGCCCACCACGACCCCGACGAAGGCTTTGGCAAAGGCCCGGTAATCCTCGAAGGAGCGGATGTAGATGCGGCCCAGCAGGTAGGCCCCGGCGTATTCGATGACATAGATGCCGCCGGATTCGATCCCCTGCCCGATGCCGCCCCATTTCATCAGCGCAAGCACCGCCCAGCCCGAATGCGCGAACACCAGCAGATCGAAGACACCGGGCTTGGCGTGTTTTCCCGAGATGAGCCCATAGACCATAGGCAGGAACATCACGATCAGCACCACCCGGTAGCCGGAGAAGCGCAGCCCGCCCACGGTGAGCGAGACTTCCGGCGGCAGCAGGATGCCGATGAAGAACAGCGCGATCGGCACCGGCACGCCGAACATCGTCTTCTTTTTTTTCTCCACCGCCACGGCGCCCTCCTCAGTTGGCCAATGCCGCGGCGCGGGCGGCCGGGCGGCGGCGCGAGAGCAGGCCGAGCGCCGGCTTCTCGACGAAGGCCCAGCTGGCGGCCGCGAAGGGCAGCACGGCAAAGAGGTTGAGGGTTGCGAGTGTCGCGGGCGTCATCGGCCCGGCAAACGCGACGATGAGCTGCGCCACCGGCCAGCCGTAGACATAGACGCCATAGGAGATGTCGCCCTTCAGCTTCAGCACGGGGAGTCCGAAGGCCAGCAGGCAGGCCGCATAACCCAACGCAGCGATGAAGGCCGGCAGGAACAGCGCGCTGCCGTGGGTGGCGACGGCAAGCGCGACAGCCGCCACGCCACCCGCCCAGTTCAGCACCACCCGGCCGCGCAGGCGCCAGAACAGCGCCCCGGCGAAGAAGGCCAGCATCAACGGCGTGGCGACGTGCAGCCGGTGCGCCATCGCTCCACCAAGCGCCGCACCGATCCCGCTTTCCAAGAGCAACAGCGCCGCCATCAGCGCGGCGGCCACGGCCCAGCCGGCCGCCCGGCGCAGAAGCCCGAGCCAGACCGCCCCGGCGATCAGCGCGTAACAGGCGACCTCGTAAAACAGCGTCCAGAGCGGGCCGTTCACCGCGCCGGGATAAGGGTTGGCGGCGAAGGCACCGGAGATCTCGTGCTGCAACGACACCAGCGAAAGGCCGTGCAGAACATAGGCCGCCGCTTCTCCAAGCCCGGCATCGGCCCCGCTCGCCTTCGCCATCGCCACGGTGACGGCAAGCGCCACCGCGAGGCCGGGGAAGAGCCGCAGCACACGCGCGGCGACGAAGCGCGCGGGCCGGGCGGCATTGCGCACGGCGCTCGCGGTGATGAGCAGCCCGGAGAGGAAGAAGAACACCAGCACCGCCACGCCCCCGAGCGACAGGCCGAGCGCCGCCTCGAGCGGCTCCGTCGCACCCCGCCCGAGCGCCAGCGGCCAGGCGTGGCTGACGACCACGGCCGAGGCCGCCCCGAGCCGGATGGCATCGAGGTTGTTGTGGCGGCCGCGGGTCAGGGCGGCGTCGAGGGTGAGGGGCGCGGGCATGGCGGGCTCCTAGCGGGCGGTGATGCGCACCGAGCGCCACAGCCGGTAGCGCAGGATGCGCTTGAGCGAGCCCGCCACCGACTGCACCCGCGCCTTCATCGTCAGGTGCCGCAGCCACAGCGCGCCGCTGTTGAGGCCCCGGTCCCGCGGCAGGGCGAGGCCCACGAGGCGCATCGCGAGGCGGCGGCCGAACACGGCGCCACGGGTCTCCAGCAGGTTTGGCTGAGCCTCGGCGATCACCCCGCGCGGCCGCGGTTCGGCCACGAGGATGCCGCGCCGGATCGCCTCTTCGACGATCGCCACGCCGCGCGGCGTGCGCGCCACGATCAGCGAACGGCCGGCGTCGGTATTGCCCTTCGGCGGGTTGTGCCACGGGTCGCCGACCGAGATGTCGGCAAATTCGCCGGTGTGGTCGGCGCAGATGCGGCAGCGCCACTTTCGGCTGGCCTGAAGGATCGTGCCCCAGCCCTCGCCATAGGTAATCGCCTCGCTCTGATGAATCTCGCCCGCCGCGTCGCGGTAGCGTGCCTGCATCATCCCCGGCCAGCCGTCGCCGCGGTAGCGCAGATCGGTGAGGGTGGCGTCTTTCGGCACGGCGAGGCGGTCGAGCAGCTTGTCGGTGGCGGCGAGCGTCGGCGCGCCGGCACAAAAGATCGAGATGGTGGCCGCGATCTTCTCGGCGAACATCCGGTTCGCGCGAGTCGCCTTGGCGACCGAGGCAACATCGCAGGGCTTGCCGACGAAAGCATAGCGCCCGGGAACCGAGGCGATCTCGCCAAGGCGCTCGGCGGGCGAGGCCTGCGCATAGCGCGACCCGGCCCCGCGCAGGAGCTCCGCCCGCGTGCGGCTGATGACCGACTTGTTGAGACGCGGATCGTCCTCGCGCTGGGCAACGTGCGCCACCCCCGTGGCCTCGCCGCTCTCCAGCATCGAAAGCGCCAGCGCCGTCACCGCCCCGCCGCTCGAACCGCGGAAACGAATCTCGCCATCCGCCGCCCAGCCTTCCCAGGCCATGAGCACCGGCCCCCAGGTGGCGTCGATCTCGTCGCGGGCGGGCAACGCGGCGTGGTCGGCCCCGACCCCGGCGCAAACAGCCATCGCGGCCTCGGCGGCTTGCCGGCCCTCGGCGCCCGACGAAACCACCGGGCGGCGGCCGTTGGCCGGATCTTCGACCATGCGGATCAGTTCGGGGAAACGGCCGGCGCAGGCGCCGCAGCCGGTGCAGAGGTTGGTTTCGACAACGCGGGTGATCGGATCGGGGGCGGTCATGCGAAAGCTCCGGTTTTCGAGGTCTGGCCAATCGGCGCGAAGGTGGATTTCAGGAGAAAGCCCGCGCGCAGGGCCGCCGCCGCCTCGCCCGCCGCCGCCGCGAGGGCGAGCAGGTGCAGCGGCGCGCCGGCCATCGCGGCGACCAGCGCCGGGAGAATGGCGGCGGCACGCAGGACATTGCCGCGCAGCGGAATGGATGTCTGGCCCAGCGCCAGCGCGAGCTGCGACAGCGGCGTGCGGGCAATACGGATCGCCGCGGCCGTGCCGAGCGCCCAGATGAGCGCCGGGGCGGCGGAGAAGGCCTCGCCGTAGACGAGGCGGATCGCCGGGCCGGCAAGCAGGCCGAAGCCCGCGAGAAAGAGCACCGCAAGCGCCAGATACGCCCGCTGCGCCTGCGCGGCGGCCACAGACAGCGTGCCGGCGGCAATGGCGCGGCGGAAGCGCGGCGCCATCAGCGAAGCGGCGGCGCGCCCGGTGATCTGCGCGGGCAGCATCGCAAGTTGCATCGCAACGCCGAACAGGCCCAGCTCGGCCCAGCCATAGTAGCCCGCCACGATCAGCCGGTCGGCCTGGAAGGTGAGGAACAGAAGCCCCGCGTTCAGGATCAGCGGCGCGCCGAACCGCCAGGCACGCAGGGCATAGGCCCGCTCCAGCGCCAGCCGGTAGCGGCGCGTGGCCAGCAGGTGCGAAAGCCCCACCTGCGCGACGACCTGCACGAGGATGATCGCGATGAGCGCCTGGTGGTTGCCGATGAGCCAGCCGGCAAGCGGCGCCGAAAGCAGCATGACGAGGGCCGCGCCGCCATCGACGATGGTCAGCCCGCGATAGTCGAAATGCCGCTCGCGGCGGCGGTAGTCGAGATGAATGAAGCCGCGCAGCAGCGGCGCGAGGGCCAGAAGCGCATAGCTCGCGGCCGCCGGGCCGCCCTCGAAACCGAGGGCCATCGGCGCGGCGAGGAGCAGCATCACCACCGCGAGCACGATGCCGCGCAGGAGCGCGATGCCCTGAAGGTTGCGCTGCATCCGCACCTCGTTGCCGTCGGGGGCCTGCGCGAGCAACCGCTCGATCGACACGTCGGTGGCCATTTCCGCCAGCCGCAGCGCCAGCGCGAGCAGCATCGTGCGACCAAGCTCCTCGGGGCCGAGCAGGCGGGCGAGGATCACCGACCGGCCGAGCGCCGCGGCCTCGTTCACCATCGGCACCGCCCATGCGGCGGCGCGGCCTTTCAGGTTGGCCGCCTGCATCGTCACGCCTCCAGCGCCCGGATCGTCGCCACGATCTCGTCCATCTGCTCATTGGCGCGGGCAAAGACCTCTTCGAGCCGCAGCACGAGGCCGATGCGGGTTTCGTCGCGGCGCAGGTAGCTTGCGCGCACCGCTCTGGCCAGCGCCCCGGCGTCGGTCTGACGCAGATCGGCCACCGCCTCGCCGATGCCGCATTGCTCGAACACGCCGAAAGCCTTGTCGCTGTAGCCCAGCCCCAGCGTCGGCACGCCGGAGGAAAAGCCCGCGATGGTGGCATGCATCCTTGCGCCCGCGAACCAGTCGAGCCGGGCGATGATCCACTTCAGCTCGGTGGCGGTATAGTCCTGCGGCAGAACCGCCACCCGCCCGGCGTAGTCCGGCGCGAGCCGGGCCTCGAGCGCCGAGCAGGCATCGTGATCGCTTTCCGGGTCGCCCGCCGGGCGAAGCACATGCGGCACCAGCACGAGGCGCAGCGCCGGATCGCTGTCAAGGATCGCGCGGGCCGCGGCCTCGATCTGGCGGGCATGGCTGTCGGCGAGGCCGAAATCGGCTTTGGCGGCTTGCGCATCGTTGAACAGAAGCCCGCTCACGTTGAGCCCGGCCACCGGCGTCATTTCATCAGAAAGCCACGAGGAAATGGCTGCCGGCAGGTCGACGGAGGGTTCGACCGCCGGCAGCAGCACGGCCATGTCGACCCCGAGGCGATGGCGCCTGGGATCGAATTTCTCGCCCAGCGCCGCCTTCAGGAAGTCATGGCTCTTGCGGTCGCGCACCCACACGGCGGTGGCGCGCGACAGGATGTCGATGGCGGCGGCCTCGTTGGCCGGATCGCGGAACGGCCCCAGCGTCTGCGGCAGCAGGATGAGCGGGCGGCCGTTGTCGAGCGCGAGGCGCTTGTTGCGGCACATCGCGTCGAACCGCTTCGCGCCGTAAAGGTCGGTGAAGCTGTCGCCGCCGCTAACGTCGAGCACCGCGCGGGCCGAGAGAATGGTCTTTGCCGCCGCGTTTCCAAGCCCGCCGAAGCGCGCCATGGCGGCGACGGTGCGCAGGCAGTCGCCGCGCCAGATCCGGCGGGTGTGCGAAAGGCCGATCAGGCCGATCTCTTCCTCGCCGCCCGCGATGTCCCAGCGCATCTGACGGCGGCCGCGGCCATGATCGGCCACGTCGATTCCCGTGATTCCCCGCGCCGCCATGCCGGCGACCGCGGAGAAACAGAGCGCGCTGACGCCCTGATTGCCGGTATTCGGCGCTGCACCAAGCAAAGTTACCATAGTCGGCTCGCAGTTTTGTCCAATCCGATAAGCTCGGATTGACCCTACTCACCGATGAGGCGAAAAACAGGAAACAGACGGCTAAGGACGCGTCCATGGGGCTGGCACGGCTACTCGTAGGTATCAAGACCGCGCTCCTTCCTATGCGGAAGGATAGCCGGCCCCGCGTGGCGCGCGCGGCGGCGCCTATACGTCCGGTCAGGCGTCCGGCGCTGGCGGCGCTCGCGGCGCTGGTGCTGACGAGCTGTTCAAGCGACGCCCTCGACATGAGCCGGATGTTCTTCGACGGGGTGGTGGAGCGCAAACCCGTGTCGATCAACCCCGGCGTGCCGGGGCGTGAAACCGGCTGCCGTACCTCGACGAAATCGCCTGGCTACCTCGACTACGGCGCGCCGGCGCGAAGCTACACCGTCGGCCCCGGCGATGACCTGAAGTTCAATATCTTCGGTGAGCAGGGGATGACCGACATCGTCGCCCGCGTCGATGGCGAGGGCTATGTCCAACTGCCGATCATCGAACATGCCTTCGTGCAGGGGCTGACCACCCGGCAGATCCAGGCCGACCTGAAATCCGCCTACAGCCAGCATTTCGTCAACCCGTGGGTTACCGTGGAACTGGCAAATGCCGAGAGCCACCCGATCTACTTCCTCGGGGAATTCAAGGATTCGGGCGTGCACTATCTCGAACAGCCGCGCACCCTGCTCGAGGCGCTGGCGATGGGCGGCGGGCTGACGCCCGACGCCTACCTTCCGGGCGCCCGGCTGATCCGCGATCACCAGGTCTGCATCGTCGACCTTCACGGGCTGCTGAAAGAAGGCCGCTTCGAAAACAACGTCTACATGGCCGCGGGCGACGTGCTCTTCGCGCCGCGCAAGGAAGACATGCAGGTTTATGTGCTGGGCGCGGTGGGCGCGCCGCAGGCCATTCCTTACGGCACCGAGGGGCGCACCCTGCTCGAGGCCCTGTCGATAGCCGAAGGGCCGATCCGCACCAAGGCGCTGATGAGCGAGATCCGGGTGATCCGCAGCTACTCGGCCACCGAGGGCGAACTTCTGGTGATCGACGCCGAGAAGATGCTGAAGGGCACGTCGCTCGACTACCCGCTGGCACCGGGCGACGTGGTCTATGTGCCGCAAACGAGCCTTGGCAACTGGAACGACGCGATCGAAACGATCCTGCCGAGCCTGAACCTCATCGGCGGCATCCTCACGCCGATCTCGATGCTCCAGAGCCTTTAGGGCCGCGCAGCGGCGCGGCCCCTCTCGCCTCAGGCAAAGTCGATCCCCAGCTCGTCGGCGGCGGTGAAGCCCGTGCCGGTGATGTAGACGGCATCGCCGGCGCCGTAGTCGAGCAGCACGCCTGCGCCGAAATGCGAGAGCGAAACGTCTTCCTCCGCCACGCCTTCCAGCACAAGCGTATCAACCCCGAGTTCGAAACCGCCGATCGCGTCCCGCCCGTCGCCGGCGCGGAAAACGAAGGTATCGGCCCCGTCGCCGCCGAAGAGCTGATCGTTGCCAAGCCCGCCGTCGAGCACGTCGTCGCCGGCATCGCCCTTGAGGCGATCGCTCCCCGCGCCGCCCTCCAGCCGGTCGGCGCCCGCGCCGCCGTCGAGCCTGTCGGCCCCGTCGCCGCCGAGGAGCCAATCGTCGCCACCGCGCCCGGAAAGGCTGTCGTTCCCGGCAAGACCTTCGAGCAGGTTGGCGCCATTGGTGCCGAGCAGCGTGTTGTCGAGTGCATTGCCAGTGCCGTCGATCGCGCCGCCCTTGAGGCGCAGCGCCTCGACGTTGGCCGAAAGCGTGGTGCTGACCGAGGCGACGACCGTATCGCGCCCCTCGCCCGCCGCCTCGATCACCTCGTCGCCGGCGTCGTCGACGAAGTAGAGATCGTTGCCCGTGCCGCCGGTCATCCGGTCGGCTCCCTTGCCGCCTGAAAGGATATCGGCCCCGGCGCCGCCGTCGAGCACGTCGTCGCCGCTGTCGCCGCGCAGCTGGTCGTTGCCGTCGCCGCCGGACAAAACGTCGTTGCCATCCTCGCCGCGCAACTTGTCGTTGCCGATGCCGCCGGCG
This sequence comes from Alphaproteobacteria bacterium, assembly GCA_003697125.1. GTDB lineage: Bacteria > Pseudomonadota > Alphaproteobacteria > Rhodobacterales > Rhodobacteraceae > J013. The sequence goes on along the minus strand of RFGB01000017.1, from coordinate 2,289 downwards.
AGCGTGTCGTTGCCGTCGCCGCCTTCCATCTGGTCTTTCCCGGCGCCGCCCGAAAGCGTATCGTCGCCGTCCTCGCCATAGAGGCGGTCGTTGCCGGCGTGGCCTTCGAGCAGGTTGGCGTTGGCATTGCCCACGAGCGTGTTGGCCAGATCGTTGCCCGTGGCCGTCACGGCAGCGCTGCCCTCTCTCAGCCAGAGGTTCTCGAGATGGGCGCCGAGCGCGTAGTCGAGGCTGGAGACGACCTTGTCGGTCCCCTCCCCGGCCTTCTCGGTGATCGTGTCGCCGGTATCGTCGATGTAGTAGACATCGTTGCCCGTGCCGCCTTCCATCGCGTCGGCCCCGGTGCCTCCATCGAGCACGTCGGCCCCGGCCCCGCCGAACAGCAGGTCATTGCCCGACCCGGCGCGGATGAAATCGTTGCCGGTGCCGCCGTAGATATCGTCATCGCCGCCGCCGGCGAAGATCTTGTCGTTGCCGCCGTAACCCATGATGACCTCGGAAAGCCCGTCGGCCCCGTCGAGTTCGTTGCCATCGGCATCGACGTAGCGCCCAACCATGTGATCGTTGCCCTCGGTGCCGTCGACTGGGCTTGTCACCAGCGTGACGAAAGCGGTGTCGGACTGGCCGGAACTGTCGGCAACCGTGTAGTTGAACACGTCCGACCCCGGCGCCGCCCCGGCCTCGACGACGACCTTTCCCTCGGCGGTGAGGCGCAGAACGGCCCCGGTCGCCAGAGCGACCACGTCGCCCGCGGCCACCGCCTTGCCGTTGATATGCGTCACGGTCAGCGTCTCGCCGGCGGGGAAGGCATCGTTGTCCAGGAGGTCGATCTCGCTCGTGCCCTTGGCGGTGACGACGATCTGATCGTCATGGGCGATCACCGAGGTTTGCACCGAGTCGCCCACGATGAGCAGGTTGCTGTCATAGATCGAGTCGCCGGCATCGGCGATGCCGAAGCGGATGGTATTGACCTCCCCGGCCACGACCGGCGCCTTCACGGTCAGAACGAGCGTTACCCCGTCCATCTCGCTGTTGACCGCCGAACCGGCATTGTCGATGAACAAGTTCGCGTTCGACTGGGTGTTGATGTTGTCGATCGAAATATCGCCGTCGCCGATGGCAAGCTCGGCCTTCACGCCGTTGACCCAGATGCCCACGGCATCGTTGAACCCGGCGTTCACCCACTCGAGGTATTCTTCCGACGAGAACACGAGTTGCATGGTGAGCAGGTCGCCATCGGGAATGAACTCCGCCTCGAGGATCGCGGCGTCATAGGTCGGCACCCCCGCGATCGCGGTGAGTCCCGCATCGCCATTCACGCCGGAGGTGTTGGTGGAAGTGTTGGGGCGGGCATTCGCATCGCCCGAGCCATTGGTGAAATCCGTCGCGTTGCCGGTCGACAGGATGACCCCGGTTGCCGCAGGCACCGCGCCGGGCGAGACGGTATCGCCGTTGGAGTAGATGCCCGAGGCCTGGGCGTCGCCCGAATAGGTGGCGCTGACGACGGTGACGCCGTCACCAAACATCGCCTCGGCCATCTGCATCGCGGTGGCCGAGGTATCTATCGGAAGCGCACTCGCGCTGACCATTGTCATTCCTTTCAGGTGGTGTCCAATTCAACTGCACCTTGTTTAAACGCGTGCCCCGCCACCGGCTTCGGAGGAAAGGGTCAGATGGACAGTTCAACCGGGAGGATCATGCATCCCGCGGGATATCCACCTGTCCGTTTGCACCCGTGCGGGTATGCGTCCGAAAACTTTGCCGTGATCGGCCCACGCGCTATCCAGAAGGTGAGCAACGCCGGCCGCGCCACGCCGCCGGCACATCGGATCGACAAGGAACACGCGCGCCATGGACAGGCAAACGACATCACTGGAGGGCGTCCTCCTCCTCACGCCCCGCCGCCACGGCGATGCGCGCGGCTGGTTCACCGAGACGTGGAACCGGCGCACCATGGCCGAGGCCGGAATCGCCTGCGATTTCGTGCAGGACAACCAGTCTTTCTCCGCCGAACCGGGCACGCTGCGCGGGCTGCACTACCAGGCCCCGCCCCACGCACAGGACAAGCTCGTTCGCTGCACGCGCGGGGCCATCCTCGACGTGGCGGTGGACGTGCGCCGCGGCTCGCCCGCCTATGGCCGCTGGGTCGCTGTGGAGTTGACCGCCGAGAACGGCAAACAGCTGTTCGTGCCCCGGGGCTTCCTGCACGGCTTCGTCACCCTCGCCGCCGACACCGAAGTGCAATACAAATGCTCCGACTACTACGCGCCCGAGGCCGATGGCGCCGTG
>RFGB01000142.1 GCA_003697125.1 Alphaproteobacteria bacterium | reverse complement strand
GCGATAACCTTCGCCTCGGCGGGATGCTCCTCGAACCATTCCGAGAGCTTCTCGTAGACCAGCCCCTCCACCGCCGGGCGCACCTCGGAGCTGACCAGCTTGTCCTTGGTCTGGCTGGAAAACTTCGGGTCGGGCACCTTCACCGACAGCACGCAGGTCAGCCCCTCGCGCGCATCGTCGCCGGTGACCGCCACCTTTTCCTTCCGCCCCAGCCCCGAGGCGGCGACGTAATTGTTGACGGTGCGGGTCAGCGCGCCGCGGAAGCCGGCCAGATGGGTGCCGCCGTCGCGCTGGGGGATGTTGTTGGTGAAGACCAGCATCGTCTCGTGGTAGCTGTCGTTCCACCACATCGCGACCTCGATGCCGATTCCGTCGCGTTCGCCCGAGATGTGGATCGGCTCGGGGATCAGTGGTGTCTTGGACCGGTCCAGCCAGCGCACGAATTCCCGCACGCCGCCGTCATAGTGCAGCTCCACCTCCTGGATCTCGGCATGGCGCTGGTCGCGCAGGATGATCCGCACCCCGGAATTCAGGAAGGCCAGTTCCCGCAGCCGGTGTTCCAGTGTGCGGAAACTGTAGTCGATGTTCGAGAAGGTCTGGGTCGAGGCGAGAAAGCGCACCTGGGTGCCGCGCTGGCCCTGGGCGGGGCCGACCACCTTCAGCGGTTCCACCGCCTCGCCATTCTCGAAGCGGACGAAATGCTCCCTCCCGTCGCGCCAGATGCGCAGCTCCAGCCAGTCGGACAGGGCATTGACCACCGAGACGCCCACGCCATGCAGCCCGCCGGACACCTTGTAGGCGTTCTGGTCGAACTTGCCGCCCGCATGCAGCTGGGTCATGATGACCTCGGCGGCGGATACGCCCTCGGTGGGGTGGATATCGGTCGGGATGCCGCGGCCATTGTCGGTGACGCTGACCGAGCCGTCCCGGTGCAGCACGACGCGGATCAGGTCGGCATGGCCGGCGAGCGCCTCGTCGATGGCATTGTCGACCACCTCATAGACCATGTGATGCAGGCCCGAGCCGTCATCGGTGTCGCCGATATACATGCCGGGACGCTTGCGGACCGCCTCGAGCCCCTTCAGGACCCGGATCGATTCCGCGCCGTAATCCCCGCCATTGGCGGGCGCCCCCGCCGCCGCCGGCATCGCCGGATGCTGCCGTTCTTCCCCCGACATTTCGTGTTCCCGTGCTGTTCGGCGTCAATCTAGGGTGCCGCCCGCGGATTGTCACGCGCCCAGCGCCCGCGCTCATCGCGTCACGGCCGCCCCGCATCCCTCGGCCGGCGCCAGCCGCGAGCCCTGCGGCCCCTCCTCGGCGCGCAGCCTGAGCGCGGGGGCGATGAAATCGGCGAACAACGCGGCGTCGGTGCCGGTCATCCATGCCTGCGCGCCCAGCGCCGCCACCTCTTCATGCAGGGCGGCGCGGCGTTCGCGGTCGAGATGGGCGGCGACCTCGTCGAGCAGCAGCACCGGCACCGCCCCGCCCGGCATCGCCGCCAGCGCCCGGGCATTGGCCAGAATCAGGCTGATCAGCAGCGCCTTCTGTTCGCCGGTCGAGCACAGCTGCGCCTCGGTCCCCTTCTCGGCAAAGACCGCGCGCAGATCGGCGCGATGCGGCCCGGCCAGCGTCCGGCCGGCCGCGCGATCGCGCGCGCGCCCCTCGGCGAGAAGCGCCGCGAGATCGCCCCCCGCCGCCCCGCTCTGCTCGGGGGCGAGCAGCTCCAGCTCGGCGCGGGGAAAGGCCGTGGCCGCATCGGCCTGGGCGGCCATCAGCCGCGCGATGGCATCGCGGCGATTGGCGGTGATCGTCCCGGCGGCGTCGGCCATCTGCGCCTCCAGCGCCAGATACCAGGCCGCGTCGCGCACATCCTCGCGCAGCAGCCGGTTGCGTTCGCGCATCGCCTTCTCATACCGGATTGTCGCCGCGGCATGGGCGGGGTGGAAGCTCATCGCCACGCGGTCGAGGAAGCGCCGGCGGTCCGCGGCCCCCTCGGCCCACAGCCGGTCCATCGCCGGGGTCAGCCACAGCACGGTCAGCCGCTCGGCCAGCGCCAGCTGCGCCACCGCCTTGCCATCGACCGCCACCTGCCGGCCCTGCCCCGGCCGCGCCCAGCTCGCCACCGCATGGCGGCCGGCGGGCCCGCTGATCTCGGCCTCGACCTTCCAGCCCCCCGGGCCGGGCTGGCGGGCCAGCGCCTCGGGCGGGGCGCCGCGCAGGCCGCGGCCGGGCGACAGCATCGAGACCGCCTCGAGCAGATTGGTCTTGCCCGCCCCGTTGGCACCGACGACCAGCACCGAGCGCCCGCCGCAATCGATCGCGCAGCGCGCATGCGACCGGAACTGCACGAGCCGCAGGGTCTCGACGGCATGACGTGTCATCGTCATCTTCCCGGACCGTGGCCCCCTGCCCGGCGCCCCTGCCGCGCCGGCCGCCGGAGAGCGCGGCGGGCCCCGCCGCCGCCCGGCCTCAGACCCGCATCGGCATCACGACATAGACGGCGCTGTCGTCATCGCCTTCGCGGACCAGGGTCGGGTCGTTCACCGAGTTGAACAGGAAGACCGCATTCTCACGGTCGATCTGCCCCGCGATCTCCAGAAGGTAGCGGGCGTTGAAGCCGATCTCCAGCGGCGCGCCGGCATAGGCGACGGTCAGCTCCTCCTGCGCCGTGCCGCTGTCGGGCGCGGTCACCGACAGGATCAGCCGGTCCTCGTCAAGGCTCAGCTTCACCGCGCGGGAACGCTCGGTGGCGACGGTGGCGACGCGATCGACCGCGCGCGCGAATTCGGCCGCGTCCACCTCCATCCGGTTCGGGTTCGAGACCGGGATCACCCGGGAATAGTCCGGGAACGATCCGTCGATCACCTTCGAGGTCAGCGTCACCTCGGGCGTGGCGAAGCGGATCTTGGTCTGCGACACCGACACCGCGATCTGCGCCTCGTCATCGTCGAGCAGCTTGCGCAGCTCGCCCACCGTCTTGCGCGGAACGATCACCCCCGGCATCGCCTCCGCCCCCTCCGGCAGCGGGCCGTCGATGCGCGCCAGCCGGTGCCCGTCGGTGGCCACGCAGCGCAGCCTGGGCCCGTCCGGGGTCTGGGCGACATGGAAATAGATTCCGTTCAGGTAGTAGCGCGTCTCCTCGGTCGAGATGGCGAATTTCGACTTGTCGAACAGCCTGCGCAGCACCGGGGCGGGGGCGTGGAAGTTGCGGTCGTATTCGGGCGAGGCCATCAGCGGGAAATCCTCGCGCGGCAGGGTCGACAGCGCGAAGCGCGACCGGCCGGCGGTGACCACCAGCTGCTCGGTGGCCGGATCGGTCGCCAGGGCCACCAGCGCCCCTTCCGGCAGCTTGCGCACGATCTCGTGCAGCGTATGGGCCGAGACGGTGGTGCTGCCCGCAACCTCGACCATCGCGGGCACGCGGTCGATGATCTCGATGTCCAGATCCGTGGCCCGGAAGGCGACCTCGCTCCCGTCTGCCTCGATCAGGACATTGGACAGGATCGGGATGGTGTTGCGCCGTTCCACCACGCCCTGCGCGCGGCCCATGGCCCGCATCAGCGCGACGCGTTCGATGCTTACCCTCATCGCGACCCCCGTCCTGCCCGGCACATTCCCCCATGCCGGTCGGGCACGGGCAGGCGAGACTAATCGATCACCCCGGCAGGTCAAGCGCCCGCCGGCGGCGGCTCAGCCCTCCAGCATGCGGCGCAGAAGCTCCAGATCCTCGGCGATCGCGCTGTCGGTCTTGCGCAGCTCCTCGACCCGCTTGAGCGCATACAGCACGGTGGTGTGGTCGCGCCCGCCGAAATGGCGCCCGATGTCGGGCAGGCTGCGGGCGGTCAGCTGCTTGGCCAGATACATGGCGATCTGCCGGGGCCGGGCCACGGCCCTTGCGCGGCGCTGCGAGAGTATGTCGCCCACCCGCACATTGTAGTGCGCGGCGACCTTGCGGATGATCTCGTCGAGCGTGACCTTGCGGTCCGAGGCGCGCAGGAGATCGGCGAGGATTTCCTGCGCCATGTCGAGATCGATCCGCCGTCCGAGCAGATCGGCATTCGCGAACAGCCGCGTCAGCGCCCCTTCCAGCACGCGGACATTGGAGGCGATGCGGTGGGCGAGGAATTCCAGCACCCCGGGGGCGAGCTGGGCGCGGGGATGGGTGGCGAGCTGCTGTTCGGCCTTCGCCTCGAGTATGCTGAGCCTGAGCTCGTAGTCGGCGGGGTGAATGTCGACCACCAGGCCCCATTGCAGGCGCGAGCGGATCCGCTCCTCGAGCCGGTCCATGTCGCTGGGCGACCGGTCGCCCGAGATCACCACCTGCCGGCGCTGTTCCACCAGCGCGTTGAAGGTGTGGAAGAATTCGTCCTGCGTGCTGTCCTTGCCGGCGATGAACTGCACATCGTCGACCATCAGCACGTCAACCGAGCGGAACATCTGCTTGAAGCCCAGCGTGTCGCGGCTGCGCAGGGCATGGATGAAGCGGTACATGAACTTCTCGGCCGACAGGTAGATCACCTTCTTGGCCGGATCGCGCTGCCGGATCGCCCATGCGATGGCCTGCATCAGATGCGTCTTGCCCAGGCCGACCCCCCCGTGCAGGAACAGCGGGTTGAAGCTGACCTCGCCCTGCTCGGCCACCCGGCGCGCGGCGTGGAAGGCCATCTCGTTCGGCTTGCCCACGACGAAGTTCTCGAAGGTGAGCTTGGGGTCGAGCGGCGAGCCCGGCAGCGCGGCCTCCTCGGCAGGCTCGGCATCGACCGCCGGCGCGCCGGCGGCCGGCGCGGCAGCGGCGGGGCGGATGTCGAAGGCAAGCCCGTGCGCGCCCGCGCCGGCTTCGGCCAGTGCGGTCAGGATCACCCCGGCGTAGTGCCGCTCCACCCAGCTGCCGAAGAAGCCGGTCGGGACACCGAAGCGCGCGATGCCCGATTCGATGCCCAGAAAGCACAGCGGCGCGATCCATGCGGCGAAGGAATCCGCGCCGACCCGGCGTTCGATGCGCGCGCGCGCCGAATCCCACAGCGCCGCGGCGTCCGTCGCCGGGGCGGGCGATGCCCCGGATGCTGCGGCTGCCGCGGGATCGAACTGCGTCAGGCGCCCCGCCCCGCGGGCGCGCTGGCGCGGCGGGATGCCGTCGGCCATCAGCTCTGCCGCCATGGCAGCCCCCGGGCCTTCCAGCCGTTTACCGTGCCGCGATGGCCTTCGGCATCGAGCTGGCCCTCGAATCCCTCGACCACATTCACGCACTGCGCCGGGATGCCCAGCGTGGCGAGGCGGTCGGCCACCGCCTGCGCGGCCTCCATCGACCGCCCGCCCGAGCGGCAGATGAAGAGGATCTGCCCGGGCAGCGGATCGAGGCGGGACAGCAGCTGATCGACGAAGGCGGGATTCACGGTCAGCTGCGGGAACTGCCGCCATTCGAGGAGAATCACCTCCTTGCCGATCGGGCTCAGATCGGGGGTCCCGACGAAGCTCCACTCGGCCCGGGTGCGCACATCCACCAGCGCGGAATCCGGTTCCGATTCCAGAACCTTCCACGCCGAAACTGGATCGGCTTCGCTGACCGGCTGCCCCGACATGGCGGCTTCCCCCTTCTGTCCCGTCCCTCTTTCCGCGCCCAATCTAGCGGCCGCGGCACGCACGGCGCAATAACAACTCGACCTTGTTTCCGGATCGCGCACATACCCGCCGAGGAACCCAAGAACTGTTCTTCTCCGCGGATGACGAGACAAAGACGAAAACTTTCGCGACCGCGAGATATAAATCCGCGGTCGCGCGGTAGGTTGCTGCATTGCGATTGGCGTCTGCGGTTGCCGGATTCGGCGCGCAGGGATTTGCTAGACCAGCCGGCCGATTCCCTCAAGCGGTCCTTTTGGCGAACATGATGCCTGGGAAACAATCATGCGGCGGCACGAAACGAACGCCCCGCCCGGGCGGGGCGGGGCGGCGCGCCGGCGGTGCCGGTCGGGTTCAGGCGGTGGCCAGCGCCTTCACGCGCTGGGCCAGCCGCGACACCTTGCGGCTGGCGGTCCGCTTCTTCAGCACGCCCTTGGTGGCGCCGCGCATGATCTCGGGCTGGGCGGCCCGCAGGGCCTCGCGCGCCGCTTCGGCATTGCCGGCGGAAAGGGCTTCCTCGACCTTGCGGATGAAGGTGCGGATCCGGCTCTTGCGGGCCTTGTTCACCTTCGCCCGGCGCTCGGCCTGGCGGGCGCGCTTCTTCGAGGACGGCGTGTTGGCCATGCGTGAGTCCACCTTGCGGTTGGTTCGGGAAATCAGGGCGCGGCCTATACACCCGCGCCCGGTTCAGGTCAAGCCGCGCGTCAGCGGTCGCGGAACTGCGGGCTGCGCTTCTCGACGAAGGCGGCCATGCCTTCGGACTGGTCCTCGGTGGCGAACAGCGAGAAGAACAGCCGGCGCTCGAACACCAGCCCCTCGCGCAGCGTCATCTCGTAGGACTTGTTCACCGCCTCCTTGGCCGCCATCACCGCGATCATCGACTTCTCGGCGATCTTCTGGGCGGCGGCGCGGGCCTCGTCCAGCAGGTCCTTCGCCGGCACCACCCGGCTGACCAGCCCGGCGCGCTCGGCCTCGGTCGCATCCATGAATCGGCCGGTCAGGCACATCTCCATCGCCTTGGCCTTGCCCACCACCCGGGTCAGGCGCTGGGTGCCGCCAAGGCCCGGGATCACGCCCAGATTGATCTCGGGCTGTCCGAACTTGGCATTGTCGGCGGCGATGATGAAGTCGCACATCATCGCCAGCTCGCAGCCGCCGCCCAGCGCATAGCCGGCCACGGCGGCGATGATCGGCTTGCGGAAACGCATGATCGCCTCGGCCGGCGGGCCGAAGAAGTCCGCCTCGAACATGTCCACGAAGGATTTCTCGGACATCTCCTTGATGTCGGCCCCGGCGGCGAAGGCCTTCTCGGATCCCGTCAGGATGACGCAGCGGCACTTGTCGTTGCCGGCCAGAGAGTCCAGCGCGTCGGCCAGCTCGCCCAGAAGCGTGCTGTTGAGCGCGTTCAGCGCCTCGGGCCGGTTGAGGCGGATCAGCCCGACATGGTCGGACAGCTCCACGATCAGCGTCGAATAGGCCATCGGTTGTCGTCCCCCTTCCCTGCGGCCAGCCGCAGAACCGGGGCAGGCTGGCCGATATGCCCCTGCCTTGTCGAGCCCCGATCGCGCCGGGCGGCCGTTCAGATCTGGCACAGCGGGCAATGGAAGCTGGACCGCCCCGACACCACCCGCCTTTCAATCCGGCCGCTGCAACCCTGGGTTCGGCAGGGTGCGCCCGCGCGACCGTAGACGGCGAACTCGTGCTGGAAATAGCCGAGCGCGCCGTCGGCATGGCGGAAATCGCGCAGCGTGGATCCGCCCGCGGCGATCGCCGCTTCCAGCACCGCGCGAATCGCTCCGGCCAGCCGGTCCAGCGCCGCCGCCCCCAGATCCCCCGCCGGCCGGAACGGCGACAGCCCGGCAAGCCACAGCGATTCGGCGACATAGATGTTGCCCAGCCCCGCGACGACGCGCTGGTCGAGCAGCAGCGCGCGCACCGGGGCGCGCCGCCCGGCGAAGGCATCCGCCAGATGCGCGGCCGAGAAGTCGTTGGACAGCGGCTCGGGCCCCAGCCCGGCCAGCAGCCGGTGACCGGCCGCAGCTTCGGTGGGGAACAGGTCGACGGCGCCGAAGCGGCGCGCATCGTTCAGCACGATGCGGGTGCCGTCGCCGGTCTCGAGGACCACATGATCATGCGGCCCGGCGGCGGGAAGGGCGTGGTGGAACCGCCCCAGCGCGCGGCCCGCGACGATCAGCCGCCCCGACATGCCGAGATGGATCAGCAGCGTCTCGCCGCTGGACAGGTCCGCCAGCAGGTATTTCGACCGGCGCCGCAGGGCCAGCACCCGCGCCCCCGCAAGCCGCCGCTCCAGCCCCGGCGGGAACGGCCAGCGCAGGCCGCCGCGGCGCAGCTCCACCCGGGCGATGCGGCGCCCTTCCAGAACCGGCTGCAACCCGCGCCGGATCGTCTCGACCTCGGGCAGTTCAGGCATCGCGGTCGCGTCCCCGGTTGCCGCTGCGTTCGGCCATCCGCAGGGCGAGATCGGCGAAATGGCCGAATCCGGTCAGGCTTGCCGGCACGCGCAGCTCCTCTCCGCCAGGCAGGCGGGCCACGAGATGCACCAGCTCCACCGGCGGGCCGGCCATGCTGCCGCGGTGCCGGCGGGTCTCGATGCGGACATCGGCGAGATCGTCCCACCGGCAGGCCAGCGGCGCGCGCCCGGGGCGCGACAGTTCCAGCCCTTCCATGTCATAGCGCAGGCGCAGGCCGCGCCGGCGCCGGATCACCACCCACAGCGCCCCGCCCGCCGCCAGCCCGGCAAGGGCGAGGATCGCCGCCAGCGGCCCCGGCGCCCCGGCCAGGATGCGACCGAGCGCCCCCGCGGCGAACCCGGCCGAGGCCAGCGCCAGGATCGCCGCCACCGGGATCAGGGCGCGCGAGGGTCGCAGCACCCAGCCCGCCCCGTCGCGGGCGGGGGGGGCGCGGCGGTCCTGCGCCAGCAGCCACAGCGACAGGGCGGCCAGGATCGCCACCGCCCCGATTCCGGCCGCCATCACCCACATCGCCATGGTGGTTCCGCTTCCGCGCCCGCCGAATTGCCACTGGCCGACGCTCCTCTATAAGAGAGCCGGGGGCGGAAAGGCAAAGAGGCGGCGATGACCGGCGAGGCGGAAGGATCGGAGCGTCTGGCCGATTTCGGCTTCCAGACCGTGCCCGAGGCCGAGAAGGCGCATCGCGTGCAGGGGGTCTTCAGCTCGGTCGCACGGCGCTATGACCTGATGAACGACGTGATGAGCCTGGGCATCCACCGGCTGTGGAAGGATGCGCTGATCGACTGGCTGGCGCCCTGGCCGGGGATGCGGCTGCTCGACGTGGCCGGCGGCACCGGCGATGTCGCGTTCCGCTTCCTGCGGCGCGGCGGGGGCAGCGCGGTGATCTGCGACATGACCCCCGGCATGCTGGCCGAAGGGCGCCGCCGGGCCGAGGCGCAGAAGCTGGGCGGCCGGCTCGACTGGGTGTGCGGCGATGCCATGGCCCTGCCCTTTCCCGACCGCAGCTTCGATGCCTGCACCATCGCCTTCGGCATCCGCAACGTGACCCGGATCGAGGACGCGCTGGCCGAGGCCTTCCGGGTGCTGCGCTTCGGCGGGCGGTTCCTGTGCCTCGAATTCAGCCGGGTTCCCGACGACATGCTGCGCCGGCTCTATGACCGCTATTCCTTCCAGGTGATCCCGCGGATGGGCGCGCTGATCGCCGGCGACCGCGACAGCTATCAGTATCTGGTCGAATCGATCCGCCGCTTTCCCGATCAGGAAACCCTGGCCGGGATGATCGCCGCGGCGGGTTTCGGGCGCGTGTCGTGGCGAAACCTGTCCATGGGCGTCGTCGCGATCCATTCCGGGTGGAAGCTTTGAGCGCGCTGTCCAGCGCATGGCGTCTCGTCCGGACGCTGGCCACCTTCGAACGCACCGGGGCGATGGAGGTGGCGCTGGATGCGCTCGAAGCCCCGCGCGCGGTGCGCATCGTGGCGCGGGTGGTGGGCTGGCCGCTGGCCTTCCTCGGGCTGCGCGGCGATCCCGCGATGCCGCCCGTGGTCCGGGCGCTGACCGCGCTGGGCCCGGCCTACATCAAGTTCGGGCAGCTTCTGTCCACCCGCCCCGATATCGTGGGCGAGGCGCTGGCGCGCGATCTTCGCGTGCTTCAGGACCGCCTGCCCCCCTTTTCCCAGGACGAGGCCGAGCGGGAGGTTCACCGCGAGCTGGGCGCGCCGGTCCAGGCGCTGTTCTCGGCCTTCTCGGCCCCGGTGGCGGCGGCATCCATCGCCCAGGTCCATCGTGCCACCGCGCGCGAGACCGGTCGAGACGTCGCGGTGAAGATCCTGCGCCCGGGCATCGAGCGGGCCTTCCTGCGCGACGTGCGGGCCTTCTACTTCGCCGCCGACGTGATCGAATTCCTTGCGCCCGCCGCGCGGCGGCTGCGCCCCAGGGCGGTGGTGGCGCATTTCGACAGCGTCGTGCAGGGCGAGCTGGACCTGCGCCTCGAGGCCTCGGCGGCCAGCGAGTTCCGCGCCAACACCGAGGCCGACCCCGACTTCCGCGTCCCCGCCGTCATATGGTCGCTGTCGGGGCGGCGGGTGCTGACCACCGAGTGGGTCGAGGGGATCCCGATGGGCGATGTCGATGCCCTGGCCGCCGCGGGGCATGACCGTCGGCGCCTTGCCGCGGCGATCGTCCAGAACTTCCTGCGCCACGCGCTGCGCGACGGCTTCTTCCATGCCGACATGCATCAGGGCAACCTGAAGGTCGGCTCGGGGGGCGAGATCATCGCCATGGATTTCGGCATCATGGGCCGGATCGACCCCTATACGCGCCGGGTCTATGCCGAGATCCTGATGGGCTTCCTGCGCCGGGACTATCTGCGGGTGGCACAGGTGCATTTCGAGGCCGGCTACGTCCCGGCCGATCGCGACGTCTACCTGTTCGCGCAGACCCTGCGCTCGATCGGCGAGCCGATCTTCGGCCAGGAGGCCAGCCGCATCTCGATGGCCCGGCTTCTCGCCCATCTGTTCGACGTGACCGAGCGCTTCGGGATGGAGACCCGGACCGAGCTGATCCTGCTCCAGCGCACGATGGTGGTGGTGGAGGGCGTGGGCCGCTCGCTCGACCCCAGCATGAACATGTGGGAGGTGGCGCGCCCGGTGGTCGAGGATTACATCCGCGACAATCTCGGCGCGCGCGCCGCCCTGCGCGACGCGCGCGAGACGCTGCTCGTCCTGTCGCACTTCGGCCCGCGCCTGCCCGGCCTGATCCGCACCGCCCTGCAACAAGCCTCCTGGGGCAGGGACAGGGACGAGCCGGAAACCCGCCGCGGCGGCCGCGGACGCATCCTGCTGGGGGCTGTCGGCGGCGCCGCCGCCGCCGCGCTGGCCTTTCTCCTGCTCGACTGAACCGCGCGGGATCAGACCGGGATCCCGTCCACCCGAAGCCGGCCATCGGTCCCGACCGTCAGGGTCCGCGGCGTGCCGTTGGCATCGGTCAGCACCAGGCTGCTGCCCTTGCCCGTGATCTCGATGCTGCGCGGCACCTGAAGCGGGTCCATCGCGGTCAGCGTATCGATGCGGTATTCCTCCCCGCCATTCATGATGACGTTGGAATGGATCACGTTGCCGTTCGATCCGCTGACCAGATGCACCCCCGCCGTCGCGTTGATCATCACATTGCCGACCACGACATTGCGCTGGGCGGCGTTCAGCTCGATGCAGGCCGGGCCGGTGCTGTCGAAATGGTTGCCGATGAACGAGTTGTTGAACGGCACCGTCCCCGATGCATCGGTGGTGCGGATGCAGACGTCTGCGCAGACCGTGAAGACGCAGCCATAGAACATGTTCCGGTAGGCACCGTCCATCAGCACATGCGGCAGCGCCAGCGTGCCGTTCAGGCGGCCGTGGAACTTGCCCGAGAACATGACCTGTTTGGTGTAGCGTCCCAGATAGACCTGGATGTAGCGGCTCGCCTCGACCTGGAACCGCGGCGTGAAATCCAGGTTGTTCGATCCCAGGTCAGGCGCGCTGGACCCGAAATAGTTGTCGATCTCGATCGCATACTTGTTGCGCGTGCCCGGGCCGGTGCCGGTGCCGTCATCGCCGCATTCGACCACCGAGATCTCGATCTGGCTGTCCCACAGCTCCCGGGCGCGCAGCGCCGTGCCGCGGCAGTTGTAGATGCCGACATCGTGGAACTCGATCGACGTGGCGATGTCGATCCGGAAGACATCCGCATCCACCAGACCGTCGGACACGACCTGGAAGTCCGAGAACGACCAGTTGATGGCGCGCGAACGGTTCGGCGCCGAGGTATCCCCGGTGATGTAGAACAGCGAATCGCTGATGTGGCCGGCGATGCGGAACACCGTCTGGCCCTTTCCGGCCCCGCGAAGGTGAAACTCCAGACCCGGGCCGTCGGCAGCCACATCATAGGTCAGGATCCGCTTGGTGACGGCATAGGTGGCGCCGATCGGCTCGCAGGTGGCGCGGTTGAACAGGCACCAGCGGTGACAGGCGATGATGGCATCGCTGTCATCGGTGACACCATCGCCGACCGCGCCCCAATGCTCATAGGTCACCCGGCCGTCAGGGGACCAGTTCCGCCCGTCCGCGGTCGTCAGCGCGGTGCCGGCAGGATCCTCGCGATAGGCAAGTGTGCCCACGAAGATGTGCGCGGCCCCGGCGGGCACCTGCGCCGCCTCGGCCTCGGCACGGGTGGCATAGCACAGGGGCGTGTTGCGCAGCAGGTCGGCAGGGGTGGTGAAGCCCGAGCTGCCCGACGGTCCGTCGCTCAGGTCCGAGACGTCGACGATGTAGAGCAGGTCCGCCGGATCGGGCTCGGTGACATGCTTGGCAATGTCGGTCAGTCGGGTCATGCCGGGATCTCCAGGGTCAGCGCGACGCCGGCTTCCAGGCGAAGCAGCGCATCGTTTTCAAGGGTCAGGGGCGGACGCGGCGTGGAATGGCCCACAAGCCGCCTGATCCAGGGTCGGCGCAATTCCGGCCATCCCCCGGGGTCGAGCGGCAGGCCCTCCAGCCGCGCGCCGCTGTCGTCGTCATGGGTCAGCGACAGATCGAACAGCCCGGACGCGGCCAGGTTCAGCCCGATCTGGTCGGCCGGACGGGTGGCCGCCGTCGCTCCGGTCGGAACATAGCTGCCGCGCGTGGTCTGCGCGGCCAGCAGCAGCAGCGTGTCTCCCGCGACGGTGCTGTCGGGGCCGAAACCGATCTCGAGATCCCCGGTGAAGGCCGGCCGATGGATCAGCGACACCTCCACCACCCCGTCCGCCGCCACCCGCTCGACCAGCTCCTCGACCGGTCCGGCATTCGCCACCACCACCGCCAGCGCGCCGAAGGGCCCCCGGACCCGGCTGGCATCCCCGGTAAGCGGGTTGCGCAGCTGCACGCGCAGGCGCCCCGAACTGCCAGGCATGCAGTAGACCTTGATCTCCACGGTCTCGCCCTGCACCACGGGAAGGGTCTGCGACAGCCGGCTCGCACCATTGCCGTTCGACGTGACCACCATTCCGCCCCAGCGCCCGCGCACCGACAGCCCGGCAGGCGACGCGCTGCCAAGACTGGCCGTCCAGCCCGTGACCAGATCCTCGCTCCCGGTCAGCCGGTTTGTCGCGTCGCCCTCGATCAGAAGCCCGAGCGGCACGCCGGCGGCATCATGGTCGAACCGCGGCTGGTCGGCGGGCACCTCCTCGATCTGGCCCGCCGCGGTCAGGCGCGTGCCGATACCCGGCCGCGCGAAGGAATGCAGCGTGGCGAAATCCGCCGCCCCGCCATTCAGCGCATAGGTTCCCGCCACATAATCGGCAACGAATGCCGGCGCCCTGACATCCAGCGTCAGGTCCAGCGTCGCGGACCCGCCCGGATTGCTGGCGATGATCCGGACCCCGGCAACGGCATCGCCGGCCGGCGGGGTGCCCGACAGCGTTCCCGCCGCATCCAGCACCAGTCCCGCCGGCAACGGGTCGGCCGCGGGATCGACCGAGAACGTCAATGCCATCCCCGAAAAGGCCCGCGCCACGGGCACCGGCGTGATTGCCTCGCCGCCGCCAAGCGGCAGCGTCCACCCCGACACCAGAGCGACCGGCGCAGGATACTGGCCCAGCACGCTGTCCGAGTAGACCACCGACTCGCCGGCCGTCGTGGTCGCGCTCACCCGCAGCCGCAGCGCAGCCCCGTGGTCCGAGCTCGCCACTGTATAGGGCGCGACGATGTCGCCCGATCCGTTCGCGCCGGGGATGTCGGCGCCGTCGCGCTGCCACGACCAGGCAAAGGCCTGACCCGGCCGCGGCACCCACACCCCGATGCTTCCGGCAAGCTGCGTTCCGACCACGCCGCTTCCCTCGACCGACGGCGGCAAGATCAGCAGCGGTGGAAGCGCCGCCGTCCCCAGCCCGGCGGGACGCGCCGCGGTGAAAGGGTCAAGCCCCAGCCCCAGCATGCTGTCACCACACCGCCACGATATCCGCGGCCGTGGTGCCCGTGGCGTGAACGCGACGGATCCGGCCGGGCATGTATCCCACCGGATGACTGCGGAAGGTGACCGTGGTGCCGCCGATCGTGGTGACGCGGATGTCGCCGGAAACCCCGATATACAGGCTGCGCGAGGCGTAGGGCAGATCCTCGGTATCGCTCGGGATCACCTGATCGCAGTAATTGAACGGCGAGGTCAGGCTGGAAACCTGATTGGCAAATTCATCCTTCATCGCAATCTCCCAAGTCCGGGCGCTCGCGAGCGTCGCCGCCCGCCTCTCGCGCGGTGGACTGGAATACAGCGATGGGATCGGGCGTTGCGCCGCGGCCGCGGTCAGCGCGCGCTGGCCCCCGCCTGCCTGAGCAGCGCCACCGCCCGCGCAGGGTCGATGCGCCCCTCATAGACTGCCCGGCCCGAGATCACCCCGTCGAGCGGCGCACCGCATTCGGCGAGCGCCCGCAGGTCGGCCATCGAGGAGACGCCCCCCGAGGCGATGACCGGAACCGAGACCGCCCGCGCCAGCGCCGCGGTGCTCTCGACATTGGGGCCCTCCATCGCCCCGTCACGGTCGATGTCGGTGAAGATGATCGCCGCCACCCCGGCATCCTCGAAGCGGCGCGCCAGATCGGTCGCGGCAAGATCGGTCTCCTCGGCCCACCCCTCGACCGCGACGCGCCCGGCCCGGGCGTCGATTCCCACCGCGATGCGCCCGGGATGGGCGGCTGCCGCCCGGCGCACCAGTCCCGGGTCGCGCACCGCGGCCGTGCCCAGGATCACGCGCCGAACCCCCAGCGACAGCCAGCGGTCGATCGTCTCCTCCGACCTGATGCCGCCGCCGAGCTGGACGGGGATCGAGACGGCGGCCAGGATCGCTTCCACCGCCGCGGCATTCTCGGGCCGCCCCGCGAAGGCGCCATCCAGGTCGACCAGATGCAGCCATTCGCAGCCCGCAGCCTCGAATGCCTGCGCCTGCGCCGCCGGATCCTCGGCGAAGACGGTCGCCCGATCCATCCGCCCGCGCAGCAGCCGCACGCAGCGGCCGCCCTTCAGGTCGATCGCCGGATAGAAGATCATCGCCAGACCCTCCAGCCCCGCTAGGGGGACCACGCCAGAAAGTTCGCGATCACCCGCAGCCCGACGCGCTGCGACTTCTCGGGGTGGAACTGGGTCCCGAACATGTTGTCGCGGCCGACCGCGGCGGTCACCGGCCCGCCATGGTCGACATGCGCCAGCCGGTGGGCGGGATCGCGGGGCACCAGATGGAACGAATGCACGAAATAGGCGTGATCGCCGGTTCCGATACCCTCCAGAACCGGATGTGGCCGGTCGATGACCAGCTCGTTCCAGCCCATGTGCGGAACCTTCAGCCGCGGATCGGCCGGGCGAAGCGGCACCACCTCGCCCGCGATCCAGCCGAAGCCCGGCGTCTCGCCATGTTCCAGTCCGCGGCTGGCCATCAGCTGCATGCCGACACAGATGCCCATGAAGGGAACGCCCTGCGCCACCCGTTCCGCGACCGCCTCGAACAGTCCGGGCACCGCCGCCAACCCCTCGCGGCAGTCGCGGAAGGCGCCAACCCCGGGCAGCACGATGCGCCCGGCCTTGCGCACGCGGTCGGGATCGGCGCTCACCAGCACCGGGCCGCCGCGCCCGGTCTCGGCAGCCATCCGCGCGAAGCTGCGCTCGGCCGAACGCAGATTGCCCGAGCCATAGTCGATGATGACCGTGCTCACAGCACGCCCTTCGTCGACGGCAGCGCGCCGGCGCGGCGCGGGTCGCATTCGACCGCATCGCGCAGGGCACGGGCCACCGACTTGAAGCAGGCCTCGGCGATGTGATGGGCATTGGCGCCCGACAGGCAGGCCACATGCAGCGTTACCGCGCCATTCATCGCGAAGGCGGTGAAGAACTCCCTTACCAGTTCGGTGTCGAAATCCCCGATCCGCTGCGAAGGGAATGCCACGTCCCACACCAGGAAGGGCCGGCCGGAGAGATCGAGCGCCGCCCGCACCAGCGCCTCGTCCATCGGAAGCAGGCAGGAGCCATAGCGCCGGATGCCGCGCTTGTCGCCCAGCGCCCGGGCCAGCGCCCTGCCCAGCGCGATGCCGGTATCCTCCACCGTGTGATGGGCGTCGATGTGCAGATCGCCCTCGGCGCGCACGGTCAGATCGATCAGCGAATGCCGCGCGAGCTGCGCCAGCATGTGGTCGAAGAAGCCGACGCCGGTCGCGATCTCGCCCGCCCCGCTGCCATCCAGATCCAGCACCACCGTGACACGCGTTTCGGCCGTCTCTCGGGTGATTTCGGCCTTGCGCATGACGTCCTCCTCGCGCGACCACTGGCCTGCCCGGCCCGGGCTGCCTATATGGCGCCAGCGTCAGGAGGGCAAGCATGGTCGGCGACGGAATGCACTGGCACGGGACCACGATCCTGGCGGTCCGCAAGGACGGCCGCGTCGCGGTGGCCGGAGACGGGCAGGTGAGCCTCGGACAGACGGTCATCAAGGGCGGCGCGCGCAAGGTCCGCCGGATTAGCCCGGGCGGGCATGAGGTGGTGGTCGGCTTCGCCGGATCGACCGCCGACGCCTTCACGCTGCTGGAACGGCTCGAGGCCAAGCTCGAGGCATCTCCCGGTCATCTTGCCCGCGCCTGTGTCGCGCTCGCCAAGGACTGGCGGACCGACAAGTTCCTGCGCAATCTCGAGGCGATGCTGATCGCCACCGACGGCGACGCATTGCTGGTCGTGACCGGGGCGGGCGATGTGCTGGAACCCGAGCACGACGTCGCGGCGATCGGCTCGGGCGGCATGTATGCCCTCGCCGCGGCGCGCGCCATGATGGACAGCGATCGCGATGCCGAAGCCATCGCGCGGCGCGCCATGGCGATCGCCGCCGACATCTGCGTCTACACCAATGCCAATCTGACCGTGGAGGTCATCGCCTCATGACCGAGCTGACCCCGCGCGAGATCGTCTCGGAACTCGACCGCTTCATCATCGGCCAGGATGCCGCGAAGCGCGCCGTCGCCGTGGCGATCCGCAACCGCTGGCGCCGCCAGCAACTGCCCGAATCGCTGCGCGAGGAGGTCTACCCGAAGAACATCCTGATGATCGGCCCGACCGGTGTCGGCAAGACCGAGATCAGCCGCCGCATCGCGCGCCTGGTGCGCGCGCCCTTCATCAAGGTCGAGGCCACCAAGTTCACCGAGGTCGGCTATGTCGGCCGCGATGTCGAGCAGATCATCCGCGATCTGGTCGAATCCGCGATCGTCATGCTGCGCGAACAGCGCCGCGCCGAGGTGGAGGCGGCCGCCCATGGCGCGGCCGAGAACCGCGTGCTGGATGCGCTGTGCGGCACGGATGCGCGGGAGTCCACCCGCGAGATGTTCCGCCGCCGCCTGCGCGCGGGCGAGCTCGACGACCGCGAGATCGAGATCGAGATCGCCGACGGCTCGAACCCCCTCGGCATGCTAGAAATCCCCGGCCAGCCCGGCGCCTCGATGGGCGTGCTGAATCTGGGCGACATCCTCGGGCGCGCGCTGGGCGGGCGGACCAAGCGCCGGCGCATGACCATCGCGCAGTCCCACAAGCTTCTGCTGGCCGAGGAGGCCGACAAGCTCCTCGATCAGGATCAGATCATCCGCGATGCGGTGGCGGCGGTGGAACGGTCGGGCATCGTCTTCATCGACGAGATCGACAAGGTCTGCGCCCGCGCCGAGACTCGGGGCGCCGACGTCAGCCGCGAAGGCGTGCAGCGCGACCTGCTGCCGCTGATCGAGGGAACCACCGTCTCCACCCGCCACGGCCCGGTGCAGACCGACCACATCCTGTTCATCGCCTCGGGCGCCTTCCACATCGCCCGCCCCTCCGACCTGCTGCCCGAACTCCAGGGGCGCCTGCCGATCCGGGTCGAGCTGAAGCCGCTGAGCGAGCGCGACTTCGTGCGGATCCTGACCCAGACCGACAATGCGCTGACCCGTCAGTATGCCGCGCTGATGGAGACCGAGGGCGTCTCGGTGCGCTTCACCGAAGACGGCATCGCCGCGCTGGCGCGCATCGCGGCCGAGGCGAATCGCAGCGTCGAGAATATCGGTGCGCGCCGCCTGCACACGGTGCTGGAGCGCGTGTTCGAGGATCTGTCCTTCTCCGCCCCCGACCGGTCCGGCCAGGAAGTCACCGTCGATGCGGGCTATGTGGAGGAAAGGCTGGGCGAATTGTCGCGCAATGCGGATCTGGGGCGCTACATCCTCTGATCCGGGGCATCTCGGCGCGCCCGCCGCAGATAGACATAGAACGCCCCGCCCCCGCCATGGCGCGGATGCGCCGGGCAAACGCCCACCACCATCCCGGCCAGGGGTGGCAGGGCCAGCCAGCGCGGCACGCTCTCGCGCAGGATGCCGCGGCGCTGCCAGCCGGTGTCGTCCTCCCGCGGGCGACCCTTCCCAGTGATCACCAGAACGCAGCGCAGGCCGCGCGCATGCCCGGCGCGCAGGAACGCGCCAAGGGCGGAATGGGCCTGGGCGATACTGTGACCGTGCAGGTCAAGCCGCGCCTGCGGCTCCAGCCGCCCGCGGCGAAGCCGCTCGGCCGTCCGCCGATCCAGCCCCGGCATGCCGGAGCCGGGAGGTCCCGGCACCGCCACCGAGGCGGCCAGCTGCGGCCGCAGGCGCGGCATGGCCGGCTCCGCCGCGGGCGGTACCGGCGCCGCCGGCGGCGGGGCAATGGCGACGGGATCGGGGGGATCCGGGGATGCGGGCGCGCGCGCGGGCAGGACCGGGCGGCGCAGCGGGCGCGTGCTCCGCGCCACCCTTTCCCACAGCTCGCGATCCTCCCCGCTCAGGCCCCCGCGTCGCCGGACCATCTTCCCGGCTCACGCCCCCGTCGCGACCAGCGTCCAGTTGGGATCATCCGAACCCATCCGGCGCTCGAAGGTGAAGTGATCGGTCTGGCGGCGGATCCGACCGGGTTCACCCTCGACCACCTCGCCCTGCGCGTTGCGGACCACC
Organism: Alphaproteobacteria bacterium; assembly: GCA_003697125.1. Lineage (GTDB taxonomy): Bacteria > Pseudomonadota > Alphaproteobacteria > Rhodobacterales > Rhodobacteraceae > J013. The sequence continues at coordinate 31,178 of RFGB01000142.1, read as the reverse complement.
GACGTCAGTTCGGCGGTGAAGCGCAGGGTGATCTCCGCCACCCCGGTCCCGGGGTCGAAACGGGCATCGGTAATCCGTAGATCGCGCAGACCGACGAACTCGGCCTCGACCGTCAGTCCGGCCTCGCGACGACGGGCGATCGCTTCCTCGAAACCCTCCGCCACCTCCGGGGACATGAAGTCCCGCACCTCCGACAGATCGCCATTCTCGTATCCGATCACGATCATCTCGTAGGCCTGACGCGCGCCGCGCAGGAAGCGGGTGACCGAGAAGCCCGGCTCGGCCGCCTTCATCGCCATCAGCGCGGCATGAACCGGGCTGCCAGGGGGAATGTCGGCCGGAATGTCGTCCTCGGGATCCGAAGCCCCGTCGGGGTCGGCCTCGGCCGGAGAGGACAGCATGTCGGGCGCGGGCGCCTGCGGCTGATCGCCCGGCTCGAACCCGTCACGAGTGCCCAGCACGCTGCGCAGGCGAAGGACCAGGAACAGGGCGATCGCCGCGAGCACAAGGATCTGGATCATCTCGGAACTCATGGTCCTTTCCTGCCGCGGCCGCACCGAAACGCCAACGGCGCCCCTGTCGTCCGCCGCCTCGGGCCGACGGGCTGGCGAAAGCCGTGGCGCGCCCATATGTAGGGGCTGGCGGGCGTGCTGTCCATCGCGCAGGCCCCGAACAGGCGAGGAGAGCCGTCCCATGTGGCTGTTTCTGGCATTTCTGGCGATCCCGCTGATCGAGATCGCGCTGTTCATCGAACTGGGCGGCCTGCTGGGCCTGTGGCCGACGCTGGCGATCGTGGTGCTGACGGCCCTAGCCGGAACGATCCTCCTGCGGCGCGAAGGGATGGCCGCGCTGGAACGCCTGCGCCGGGCGGTGGAGTTCGGTCAGGATCCCACCGGCCCGGTGGCCGAGGGCGCGATGGTTGTTCTGGCCGGGGCGCTGCTGCTCACACCCGGCTTCTTCACCGACGCGGTGGGGCTTGCGCTGATGTTCGCCCCGGTGCGCCGCGCGATCTTCGCATGGCTGCGCCCGCGGCTGATGTCGCGCATCATCTCGGCCGGGCAGACGGGCGACCGGCGCGGTCCGCATCGCACGGCTGCCGGGGACCCCACGGTGATCGACGGCGAGTTCGAGGAGGTCGGTCCCACCGACCGGCCGCCCGACCGGCCGACGCCCTGGTCGGGGCCGCGCCCGGACTGAGCCTCCGGCCCGCGCGCATTGTCGCCTGGGCGCAATGGTGTTATCCCGCAACTGACCGCATCACCGGGAGAGAACCATGTCCGAAGTGCCGCAGCAGCCGCGCCTGCAGATCTTGGCGCAATTCGTGCGCGATCTGTCGTTCGAGAACATCGCGGCCCGCGACGGCACCGCGCCCGAGGGCAAGCCGGACATCAAGGTCAATGTCGGCATCGACGCGAACCGACGCACCCAGGACAATTACGACGTGGCGTTGAAGCTCAACGTCGATGCCTCAGCCGGGGAGCGGAAGATCTTCCTGCTGGAGATGGACTATGTCGGCCGTTTTGTCGTCCAGAACGTGCCCGAGAACCAGCTGCATCCCTTCCTGCTGATCGAATGCCCGCGGCTGCTGTTCCCCTTCCTGCGCCGTATCGTCAGCGACGTGACGCGTGACGGCGGTTTCCCGCCGCTCAACATCGACAACATCGATTTCGTGGCGCTCTACCGGCAGGAAGTCGAGCGCCGCCGCGCCGCCCAGAGCGCCACGGGCGGCGAGGGTTCGGATCAGCTGATCTCCTGACCCGTGGTGGTCAGCCGCCGCCGAGTTTCAGCCACAGCGCTGTCTCGGGGAAATCGGCGATGAATTCGGCGTGCGCCCGTGCCTCGGCCGCCGTCAGCCGCGGCGGCAACGGTCGCGGCCGCGGCGGTGGAGTCCAGGCCGCCCCCTCGGCCCCGACCCGCGCGGCCGGCGCATCGGCTGCAGCCGCGTCCAGCACCAGGCCCGGCTGTCGCCCGCCGATCAGCTCCAGATAGACCCGTGCCAGGAGCCGCGCATCCAGCAGCGCGCCATGAAGGTCGCGCATGCTGTTGTCTATGCCGAAGCGGCGGCACAGCGCATCGAGCGAGTTCTGCGCGCCGGGAAAGCGGCTTCGCGCAAGGGCCAGGGTGTCGATCGCGCGTTCGGTCGGGATCGGCGGATGACCCGCCCGGGTCAGCTCGGCGTTCAGGAAGGCCATGTCAAAGGCGGCGTTGTGGATGACCAGATGCGCATCGCCGACGAATTCGAGAAACGCCGGCGCTATGGCGGCGAAGACCGGCTTGTCGCGCAGCATCTCGTCGCCGATGCCATGCACCGCATAGGCCTCGGCCGGCATGCCGCGTTCGGGATTGATGTACTGGTGATAGGTCCTGCCGGTGGGCAGGTGGTTCGCCAGTTCCACCGCGCCGATCTCGACGATCCGGTGCCCGCTGTCGGGGTCAAGGCCGGTGGTCTCGGTATCCAGCACGATTTCACGCATCTTCGGCCATCCCTCGTAGCTGGGCCAGGATACGGCGCACCTCGTCGCGCGCGGCGTCAAGGCCCCGATCGGTGCGGATGACGTGATCGGCACGCGCCTGCTTCTCGTGATCGGGCATCTGGCGGGCGAGCATGCGGGCAAGGCTCTCCTCGTCCATGCCAGGGCGGGCAAGCACCCTTTCGCGCTGCAGCTCGGGACCGGCGGTCACCACGATCACCACGTCGAAGTCGCGCTCTCCCCCCGTCTCGAACAGCAGCGGAATGTCGCACAGCGCGATCGGCTCGCCCCGCCGGGCGCAATCGTCAAGAAATGCCGCGCGATCGGCCGCGACGAGGGGATGGATCGCCGCCTCGAGGCGTCCGAGCAGCGTCGCGTCGCCAAGCACCGCGGCGCGCAGACGGTCGCGATCGACCGCGCCGTCGCGCACCGCCTCGGGCACCAGCGCCGCGACGGCGGCAACCCCGGCACCGCCGGGGGCATAGAGACGATGAACCGCGGCATCGGCGTCCCAGACCGGAACGCCCTCGTCGCGAAAGAAATCCGCGGTGGTCGACTTGCCCATTCCGACCGATCCGGTCAGCGCCACGCGGATCATGGGGCAAGGACCGCGCGGCGCAGCTCCTCGTCGACCTCGGGCCGGACCCCGAACCAGTGGTGGAAGCCCGGAACCGCCTGATGCAACAGCATGCCCAGCCCGTCGACGATGCGCAGGCCGCGCGCGCGCGCCTGGTCCAGAAGCGGGGTGATCAGCGGCTGGTAGACGATATCGGTGACCAGCGCCTCGGCATGCGCATGCTGCAGCGAGATGTTGAGCGGCGGCTGGCCGGTCATGCCCAGCGAGGTGGTGTTGACGATGGTCCGCGCCCCCGCCACCGCCTGGGATATGGCGTTCCAGTCCACCACCGTGACCCGCGCGCCATAGGCCTCGGCGATGTTCTGCGCCCGCTGGCGGGTCCGGTTGGCAATGCGCAGCTCGGGCACCCCGGCCTTGAGCAGGGCGCTGACCACCGCGCGCGAGGCTCCGCCCGCGCCCAGAACCAGCGCCGGCCCGGCGCGCGGATCCCAGTCGGGTGCGCCCTGGCGCAGGTTCTCGATGAAGCCGTAGCCATCGGTGTTGTCGGCATGGAAGGATCCGTCCGGCCGGAACGAGATGGTGTTGGCCGCACCGATCAGGGCGGCACGGTCGCTGACCGAGCTGGCGAGATGGAGGACCGCCTCCTTGTAGGGAAGAGTGATGTTCGCCCCGGCGAAGCCCAGCCGCGGCAGCGCCCGGATGCCGGCCTCGAAATTCTCGGGGCGCAATCCGATGGGGATGTAGTATCCGCAAAGACCATACTTGCGCAGCCAGAACTGGTGGACGCGCGGCGACTTGCTGTGACCGATGGGCCAGCCGATGACGGCCGCGAGCGGAGGCGTTGCGTCGCTCACCTGGCGCAGATCCCGTGATGTCTGAGGAAGTCGAGCATCTCGATCAGCGGCATTCCCTGGATGGTGAAAAGATCGCCCCTGACACGGGAGAAGAGCTGCACCCCCCGGCCCTCGATCCGGTAGGCGCCGACCGATTGAAGAACGCCGTCGCCTTCGGCGTCAAGATAGCTTTCGATGAACGCGTCGGAAAACGCGCGCATTGTCAGCTCCGCCTGCCCGACATGGCGCCACAGCGGCGCCCCGTCGCGGGCGATCACCGCCGCGGACAGCAGCCGATGCGTCCGCCCCCGCAATGCGCGCAGCTGGTCGGCCGCCGCCGCGCGATCGCGGGGCTTGTCGAAGAGCCGCCCCTCCGCGGCCAGGACCTGGTCGGCCCCGATCACCAGTGCACCGGGACAGCGCCGCGACACCTTCACGGCCTTGGTCTCGGCAAGCTTGTCGGCGATGTCGCGCGGGGTCGCGCGCTCGGCCAGAAGGGCGGATTTCAGCGCGGCTTCATCGACGGCGGCAGGACTGACGCGGAAGCTCAATCCCGCCGCGGCGAGAAGCCGCGCCCGCGCGCTGCTGGCCGAGGCCAGGACGAGATCGGATGGGTCGCGGCTGGACATCGGCGCGTGGATCTCCGGGCGTGGGCTAGCTGTGCGGGCCGCGCGCGGCCGGGGTCCGGCGCGCGATCATCTGGCGGATCTGGGCTGCGGTCTCCTCGATCGAGCGGCGCGTGACATCGATCACGGGGATGGCATGGCGTTCGAAGAACATCCGCGCCTCGGTCACCTCTTCGCGGATGCGGTCGAGATCCGCGTAGTCCGGTGCCGCGCGGGTGTCCAGCCCGTTCAGCCGCTGCTGCCGGATCTGGGCGAGGCGCTGCGGACTTGCCGTCAGCCCGATCACCGGCACCCCGGCCTCGCGCGCCGCCATCAGCGCCGGTGGCGGCTCGGCCCCGGGAACAAGCGGCAGATTGGCCGCCCGGATTCCCTGATAGCCGAGATAGATGCATGTCGGCGTCTTGGATGTGCGGCTGACCCCGATCAGGATGACATCGGCCGCCATCAGCCGGTCCGGGGCAATGCCGTCATCCTGGGCAATGGCGAACTCGATCGCGGCGACGCGGTCCAGATAGCTGCGATCGACCCGATACTGCCGCCCCGGTCGTTCGGCCGGCTCGCCGACGCCGATGCTGCCCAGAAGATCGAAGACCGGGGCGAGCACGTCGCAGGCCGGCAGACCCAGACGCGCGATCCCCTCGCGCAGAGCCTGACGTATGCGCGAATCCGCCACGGTATAGAAGACCGCGCCGGGGCTGTCGGCCATTGCGGACAGCGCCGTTTCCACCGCCGTCATGTTCCGCACGAAGGGATGCAGCCGGGTTTCCGGCTGAAGGGCGGGATACTGGCTTGCGGCTGCCGTGACCGCGGCCAGAACCGTCTCTCCGGTCGAGTCGGACACGAGGTGCAGGGTCCTGCGCAGCAGCGGCATCGTCGTTCACCCGGCGGCAAGCCGCTGTGAATATTGGCGGCAAAACCCTGTGAATGGAATCCCCGTAGGGCGTCTTTCCGGAACGGGCGCGCGCGCCAGGCTCCAGGGGTGGGGACAGGAGCCGGGGTTTTCCCTGCTGTGGAGAATTCGGCGACCTGCCGGGCCGAAGATCGCGAAGAACGGCGCCGGAGCCTTCTGTCCTGATATTTATGGTTACAAATCAATGACTTGAAAGGTGAAGTTCTCCTGCCCGGGGGCTCGGGGGCTGTGGATAACCATGTGGGTGATTTCGGTGCAACGCATAATCCCCAGCTTTCCCCTGCCCTTCGACAACCCCCATTTCCCTCTCGGGATCTTCTGATAAGGAGGAACCCACCGGCAGCACCCTTGGCAAACCGAGGACCGAATGACCGCGAGCTGGCTTGCCTCCGCCTACCCATGGATCAAGGCGTTTCACGTCATTTCGGTGATCGCCTGGATGGCTGGCCTGTTCTATCTGCCGCGGCTGTTCGCCTATCATGCCGATGCCGGGACGGAGAACCGGGCCCTGGGCGAGACCTTCAAGGTGATGGAACGCCGGCTGATGCGGATCATCATGACCCCGGCCATGGCTGCGTCATGGGTCTTTGGCCTGCTTCTGGCTATGACACCGGGCATTGTTGATCCGCTGCATGACGGCTGGTTTCATGTCAAGCTGCTGCTTGTTGCCGCGATGACCTGGTTTCATCTTGCCCTGGCCGGCTGGCTGCGCGCCTTTGCCGCCGATCGCAACCGCCATTCGTCCCGATTCTATCGCATGGTCAACGAACTGCCGACGCTTCTGATGATCGGTATTGTCATCATGGTGATCGTGAAGCCATTCTAGAGGCGCGGGCGGCAGTCTTCATGTCGCGACCGGCCGATTGTCATGCGCAATGACGGGGTTTGACAACAATCGGTTTCGCGATTAGAGAGGCGGCACCGACCGCAGGACAGCTCTAGGGCATGCTGATCCTGTCCTCCCTTTGCATAGTCGGAATTCCTGCATGGACACCCTAGACGCGATCCAGGAAATCACGCTGGCCGATCTGAAGGCGAAGAGCCCGGCCGACCTGCTGTCGATCGCCGAGCAGCTCGAGCTCGACAACGCCTCCTCGATGCGCAAGCAGGAGATGATGTTCGCCATCCTCAAGGAGATGGCCGAACGCGGCGTGGAGATTTCCGGTGACGGGGTTCTGGAGGTGCTGCAGGACGGCTTCGGCTTCCTGCGTTCGCCCGAGGCCAACTATCTTCCCGGGCCCGATGACATCTATGTCAGCCCCAGCCAGATCCGGCGCTATTCGCTGCGCACCGGCGACACTGTCGAGGGCGTGATTCGGGCGCCGCGGGACGGCGAGCGCTACTTTGCCCTGACCCGGGTGCACCGCATCAATTTCGACGATCCCGAGAAGGCCCGGCACAAGGTCCATTTCGACAATCTCACGCCGCTCTACCCGAACCAGCGGCTGAAGATGGAAATCGAGGACCCGACGATCAAGGACCGGTCGGCCCGGGTCATCGACCTGGTTGCGCCGCTGGGCAAGGGTCAGCGGGCGTTGATCGTCGCGCCGCCGCGGACCGGCAAGACGGTCCTGTTGCAGAACATCGCCCATTCGATCGCCCATAATCACCCCGAATGCTATCTGATCGTGCTGCTGATCGACGAGCGGCCCGAGGAGGTCACCGACATGCAGCGATCGGTGAAGGGCGAGGTGGTATCCTCGACCTTCGACGAACCGGCCACGCGGCATGTCGCGGTCAGCGAGATGGTGATCGAGAAGGCCAAGCGTCTGGTGGAACATGGCCGGGACGTGGTGATCTTGCTCGATTCGATCACGCGCCTCGGTCGGGCCTACAACACCGTCGTTCCATCCTCGGGCAAGGTGCTGACCGGTGGCGTCGATGCCAACGCGCTGCAGAGGCCGAAACGCTTCTTCGGCGCGGCGCGCAACATCGAGGAGGGCGGCAGCCTGACCATCATTGCCACCGCGCTGATCGATACCGGAAGCCGGATGGACGAGGTGATCTTCGAGGAATTCAAGGGCACCGGCAACAGCGAGATCGTCCTTGACCGCAAGGTGGCGGACAAGCGGGTCTTCCCGGCGATCGACATCCTGAAGTCCGGCACCCGCAAGGAGGAACTGCTGGTGCCCAAGGCGGATCTGACCAAGATGTTCGTCCTGCGCCGCATCCTCAACCCGATGGGAAGCGCGGACGCGATCGAATTCCTGCTCGGCAAGCTGAAGCAGACCAAGACCAATGCCGAGTTCTTCGAATCGATGAACACCTGACCGCGAGAGGTCGACCTTGTGGCCGAGACCATCTTCGCGCCGGCAACCGGCCGGGGACCGTCGGCGCTCTGCGTCGTCCGCGTCTCCGGCCCGCGCGCTTGGGACGCCGTCGCGGAACTGACCGGGCGCGATCTTCCCCAGCCGCGGCGGATGGCGCTGCGCGTGCTGCGTGACCGTGACGGTGAGGTTCTCGATGAGGCGCTCGTGGTGCTGTTTGCGGAAGGGGCCAGCGCCAGCGGTGAAGCCATGGCCGAGCTGCACCTGCACGGGTCGCCGGCGGTGGTCTCGGCGGTGCTGGGGCGCCTGACCGAGCTTCCCGGCCTGCGGCTGGCCGAACCCGGCGAGTTCGCCCGGCGAGCGCTCGAGAAGGGGCGGCTCGATCTCGCCCAGATCGAAGGGCTCGCCGACCTTCTGGCGGCCGAGACCGAGGCGCAGCGGCGTCAGGCGATGCGGGTCATGCGGGGCTGGCTGTCGGGACTGGCGGAGGCATGGCGCGCGGATCTCGTCCACGCCCGCGCGCTTGCCGAGGTCATGATCGATTTCAGCGACGAGGACGTGCCCGCGGACACAACGCCCCAGATCCGCGCGGCGGTGCAGCGATGTCTTCACGCCATGCGGCAGGAGCTGGCCGGCGCCCGGGCGGCGGAACGGCTGCGGGAAGGCTTCGAGGTGGCGGTGATAGGCCCGCCGAATGCGGGAAAATCGACCCTGATCAACCGGATAGCCCGGCGGGAGGTGGCGATCACCTCGCCGGAGCCGGGCACGACCCGCGATGTCCTGGAGGTGCGCCTCGACCTGCGCGGATTGCCGGTGACGCTCCTCGATACCGCGGGTCTGCGCGAGGCGCGCGATGCGGTCGAGCGGATCGGCGTCGCCCGGGCGCGGGAGCGCGCCGAACAGGCGGATCTGCGCGTCCTGTTGCTGCCGGGGGAAGGCGAGGCGCCCGACATCCCCCTGCAACCCGGTGACATCCGCGTCCGGGGCAAGGCCGATCTGTGCCCGGAGGCCCGCGGACTGGCGGTCTCGGGCGTCACCGGGGCGGGCATCGATGCGCTGCTCGACCAGATCGCCGACACCCTGCGTCAGCGGGCGGACAGCGCGTCAAGCCTGGCGCATCTGCGGCAGCGGCAGGCGATCGCCGACGCCGTTGCGGCGCTGGAGGAGGCGGAAGCCCTGCTCGATTCGGGCGGCGCGATCGAGCTGGTGGCGGAATGCCTGCGGGCGGCAACCGCGCGGCTGGAAAGCCTTGTCGGTCGCGTCGATGTCGAGCAGGTTCTCGACGAGATCTTCGCGCGATTCTGCCTCGGAAAGTGAGCGATGTTTCACGTGAAACAGGACCAGGCCGGGATTGTGGTGGTCGGCGGCGGCCACGCCGGCACCGAGGCCGCTGCCGCCGCGGCGCGGCTGGGCGTGCCCACCATCCTTGTCACCCACCGGATCGACCGCATCGGGGAGATGTCCTGCAATCCGGCAATCGGCGGACTTGGCAAGGGACATCTCGTGCGCGAGATCGACGCCTTCGACGGGTTGATGGGCCGGCTGGCCGACCGTGCCGGCATCCAGTTCCGCCTGCTCAACCGCCGCAAGGGACCGGCGGTGCAGGGACCGCGAACCCAGGCCGATCGCGCGAGCTATCGCGCGGCGGCGCAGGCGATGCTGGCGGCGATACCCGGTCTGACCGTGCTGGAAGGCGAGGTTGTCGACCTTGTCCAGCAGGGCGAGCGGGTGGCGGGTGTCCTGCTTGCCGACGGCAGCCGGATTCCGGCCCGGGCCGTCGTGCTGACCGCCGGAACCTTTCTGCGCGGCACGATCCTGATCGGCGACCAGCGGCAACCGGGGGGGCGGATCGGCGACGCGCCGGCGGTGCGGCTCGCGGAACGGATCGATCATCTGGGCCTGCCGCTCGGGCGCCTGAAGACCGGGACGCCACCGCGTCTGGACGGTCGAAGCATCGACTGGGATGCGGTCGAGAAACAGGAAGCGGATCCGGAACCCGAATGCTTCTCCTTCCTCTCGACCGGGCCCGAACAGCCGCAGATCGCCTGTGGCATCACCCGCACCAATGCCCGCACACATGACATCATCCGGGCCAATCTGGCGCGTTCGGCGATGTATGGCGGCCATGTCACCGCCCGCGGTCCGCGATACTGCCCATCGGTCGAGGACAAGATCGTGCGTTTTGCCGAGCGCGACTCGCACCAGGTCTTCCTGGAACCGGAGGGTCTGACGACCCATGTTGTCTACCCCAACGGCCTGTCGACCTCGCTGCCGCCCGAAGTGCAGCTGGACTGTGTTCGCTCGATCCGCGGTCTCGAACATGCCGAGATCCTGCGTCCCGGCTACGCGATCGAATATGACTATGTCGACCCGCGCGCGCTGGATGCCGGTCTTGCGGTGCGGGGCGTGCCGGGCCTGTATCTGGCCGGTCAGATCAACGGCACGACGGGCTATGAGGAGGCGGCAGCGCAGGGGCTGGTCGCCGGGATCAACGCGGCACTGTCGGTGCTCGGGCGCGACCCGCTGCATCTGTCGCGCGGCCAGGCCTATATCGGCGTGATGATCGACGACCTGATCACCCGGGGCGTGACCGAGCCTTATCGCATGTTCACCTCGCGGGCCGAATTCCGGCTGCATCTGCGGGCGGACAATGCCGATCAGCGGCTGACACCGCTGGCGATCGCGCTTGGCTGCGTCGGCGAAACGCGGCGCCGTGCCTTCTTGGCGCGGCAGGAGGCGCTGAACTCCGCCCGGGTCCGGCTGGAAGGCCGTCAGCTCACCCCGACCCAGGCGCGGCAGGCGGGCCTTCCGGTGAATCTCGACGGGATTTCGCGCAACGGGCTCGACCTGCTCGCCCATGACCGGATCGGGTTTGACGATCTCGTGGCGATATGGCCCGATCTTGCCGACGTGGCGCCGGCGATCCGGGCCCAGCTGGCGCGGGATGCGCTCTATGCCCGCTACATCGAGCGGCAGCGCGCCGATGTCGAGCGGATCGAGCGGGCGCGCGGCCAGGCGATCCCGGCGGATCTCGATTACCATGCGATCCCGGGACTGTCGGCGGAGCTGCGCGAGAAGCTGGCCCGGATCCGGCCCGCCTCGATGGATCAGGCCGGTCGCATCGAGGGCATGACCCCGGCCGCGCTGGCAATTCTGCTGGCCCAGCTGAGGCGCCGTGAGCTGCGCAGCGCCTCATGACCGCCGGATGGGACGCCGACCGGTTTCGCGCCGCCTTCGATGTTTCACGTGAAACAGTTGCGGCGCTGGAGGCCTACCGGATCTTGCTGGAGAAATGGAACCGCCGCATAAACCTTGTGTCGGCGAACAGCCTGCCACAATTCTGGCAGCGCCACGCTGCCGATTCCGCGCAACTTTTCGATCTCGCGCCCGGGACGGCGCGGCGCTGGGTGGATCTGGGCAGCGGGGGCGGCCTGCCGGGGCTGGTGGTCGCGCTGCTCGCGCGCGAGAAACGCCCGGATCTCGAGATGGTGCTTGTGGAGAGCGATCAGCGCAAGGCCGCCTTCCTGCGCCACGCCGCAGGCCGGACCGGCGCGCCCTGCACCGTCCGCGACTGCCGCATCGAGGAGATCGCCGGCGAGACATTCGACGTCATCAGCGCCCGGGCGCTCGCGCCGCTGCCCCGGCTCCTGGCCCTGGCCCAGCCGCTCCGCGCCCCGGGCGCGGTCTGCCTGTTTCCGAAGGGCGCGCGCCACGAAATTGAATTGACCGAGGCCCGGCGCAGTTGGCATATAGACCTGCGCACGGTCCCCAGCATCACGGATCCCCAATCGCGCATCCTGATCATCAAGGAGGTGCAGCGTGTCACCTGACGCCGCCGACACCCGGGCGCCCGGCCAGATCATCGCCGTCGCCAACCAGAAGGGCGGGGTCGGCAAGACCACGACGGCGATCAATCTCGGCACGGCGCTGGCCGCGATGCAGCTCCGCGTCCTGCTGGTCGACATGGACCCGCAGGGCAACGCCTCTACCGGACTGGGCATCAAGGGTCGTGATCGCAAGGTGAACACCTACGACCTGCTGCTGGGGGATGCGCCCCTCGAAACGGTCTGCACCGGAACCAGGGTGCCCGGGCTCGACATATGCCCGGCCAATGGGGACCTCAGTTCGGCCGATGTCGCGCTGCTGGACGATCCCCATCGCCTGCGCCGCCTGCGCCGGGCGCTGCGGGAAGCCGATGACCGCACCCCCCGGGGCGGCTATGATTATGTGATCATCGACTGTCCGCCCTCGCTGAACGTGCTCACGCTCAACGCGCTGGTGGCGGCCCATGCGGTGCTGGTGCCGCTCCAATGCGAATTCTTCGCGATGGAAGGGCTTACCCAGATCATGGATAGCATCCGGAAGGTCCAGCGCGGCCAGAATCCCGAACTCAGGGTGCTCGGCATCGTCCTGACCATGTTCGACCGGCGCAACAACCTGTCGGCCGACGTCGCCGCGGAAGTGCGCGAGATCTATTCCGACCTGGTCTACGAGACGGTGATCCCCCGCAATGTGCGGCTGTCCGAGGCGCCCTCCCACGAGAAGCCGGCCCTCATCTATGACCCCTATTGCCCGGGAAGCCATGCCTATGTGGCGCTCGCCGGGGAACTTCGCGCGCGCCGGCGCATCGCTCTCGCCCAAGCCGGCTGAAGGACAGGAGCACCCGAGCCGTGAGAAAGCCGGAACGCAAGGGGCTGGGGCGCGGGCTGTCCGCGCTGCTGGCCGACAGCGCCCTGACCGCCGATGGCGATGCCGAGGCGCCACGCCGCCCCGACATACATCTGCCGATCGAGCGGATCAGGCCCAATCCGGACCAGCCGCGGCGCCATTTCGATGCCGAGGAGCTGGCGGAGCTGGCCGAGTCGATCCGCCAGAAGGGAATCCTGCAGCCGATCATCGTCCGGCCCGACCCGCGCCACCCCGGCGACTATCAGATCGTGGCGGGCGAGCGGCGCTGGCGCGCGGCGCAGGAGGCGCGGCTGCACGAGATCCCCGCGCTGGTCCGCGACCTCTCCGACAGCGAGGTGCTGGAATTCGGGATCATCGAGAACATCCAGCGCGCCGATCTCAATCCCGTCGAGGAGGCGGCCGGCTACCGGCAGCTGATGGAACGCTTCGGCCATACCCAAGAACAGCTGGCCGCAGCGATGGGCAAGAGCCGCAGCCATATCGCCAACCTGCTGCGTCTGCTGAACCTTCCGCCCGAGGTGCAGGACTGGCTGCGCGAAGGCAAGCTGACCGCCGGACACGCCCGCACCCTCGTCACGGCCCCCGATCCGGTCAGGCTCGGGGCCGAGATCATCCGCCGCGGCCTGACCGTGCGCGAGGCCGAGAAACTCGCGCGCAGCCAGGGGCAACCGCGGCGGGCGGGCGAGCGGCGCCCCGCCAAGGATGCGGATACCCGCGCGCTCGAGGCCGATCTTTCGGCCCAGATCGGCCTGCCCGTCTCGATCGAGGATCGGGGAAACGGCTCGGGTCAGCTGCGTATCAGCTATCGCAGCCTCGAGGAACTCGACGCGCTCTGCCGCCTGCTCAGTCGCCCGGACTGACCTCGCCGCGCCCGCCGAGCACCCGCCCGGGATCGGCGCGTGGCGCCGCCTCCGGCCGGGTCCAGATGAAGACCAGCACCCCGGCCAGCGCTAGCGCCTGCAGCGCCAGGATCGCCGGACCGATCCCCAGCGCCACCGACAGCGCGAAGGCCGCGCCAACCGACAGCGTCGCCAGGCGCTTGGCCCGCCGGCCGATCGCGCCACTCTCGCGCCAGTCGCGGATCGGTGGCCCGAACACGCGATGACCGACCAGCCAGTCATGCACCCGGCGCGAGGACCGCGCGAAGCAGAAGGCTGCCAGCAGCAGGAACGGCACGGTCGGCAGCAGCGGCAGAACCGTGCCCAGCGCCCCCAGCGCCAGGCCGGCCGCACCGAATCCCGCCCAGATGAACCTCATCCCTCGCCGGCTCCAGCTCGCTGCGCCGCGCAGCAATATATGGCGTCAAACGCGCCCGGCGGAAGGCCGGCCTAGGGTGCCAGCGCGGCAATCACCGCATCCAGAACCAGGCGCCCCGCCGGCGTCACGCCGATGCGGCCGGCGCGGGTCCAGATCAGCCCCTCCCCGGCCAGCATCGCCAGCCGTCCCGGATCGGGCGCCGCGCCCAGCCGCGCCAGACGCGCCAGCGCCACGCCCTCGGTCAGCCGCAGCCCCATCAGCAGGCATTCGGTGGCCTGCTCGGTGCCGCTCAGCGCCTGAACGCCCTCACGCCCGTTGCCCCGGGTCTCGACCGCCGCCAGCCAGGCCTCCGGGGCGCGCAGATTGGCCGTGGCCAGGCGCGTTCCGCCCCGGGTCAGCCGCCCATGCGCGCCGGGCCCGATCCCGGCATAGTCGCCAAGCCGCCAGTAGATCAGATTGTGCCGGCATTCCGATCCCGGCCGGGCATGGTTGGAGATCTCATAGGCGGGAAGGCCCGCCCGCGCGCAGATCTCCTGGGTCTGCTCGAACATCAGCGCGGCGGTATCGGCATCGGGAAGCCCGGGCAGCCGGCCGCGGGCATGCCGTGCGGCGAAGGCGGTGCCGGGCTCGATCGTCAGCTGGTAGAGCGAGAGGTGATCCGGCCCCAGCGCCAGCGCCTCGGCCAGTTCGGCGCGCCACTGGGCAGGGTCCTGATACTGGCGGGCATAGATCAGGTCGAAGCTGACCCGCGGAAAGATCGCGCGGGCCAGATCCAGGGCGCCGCGCGCCTCGGCGGCGGAGTGCAACCGCCCGAGCCGTCGGAGCGATTCATCATCAAGCGATTGAATTCCAATGGAAATTCTGTTCACGCCGGCCCGACGGAACCCTTGGAAGCGCGCCGCGTCCACCGCCCCCGGATTGGCTTCCAGCGTCACTTCCGCGTCGGCGGGAAGCTGCCAGTGGCCGGCAATGGCGTCGATGACGGCGGCCACGGTCTCTGCCGGCATCAGGCTCGGGGTGCCGCCACCGAAGAAGACGCTGTCGACCCGGCGCCCGGGAACCTCGCGCGCGGTCTCGGCCAGTTCGGCCAGCAGCGCCCGCCGCCAGCGCTCCTGATCCATAGCGCCGGCCACATGGCTGTTGAAATCGCAATACGGGCATTTGGACAGGCAGAAGGGCCAGTGCACATAGACGCCGAACCCGCCTGCGCGCCAATCCTCGGCGACCGGGGTCCCGGCTGCGGGGGCGGGCAGGTTCATGCGGCCATCTCCCGAAGGAAGGCTGCGACGGCGCGGGCGCGATGGCTGACCCGGTTCTTCTCGGCCTCGGTCATCTCGGCAAAGCTGCGGGTGTCGCCCTGCGGGACGAACATCGGGTCGAAGCCATGGCCGAGCCGGCCGCGAACCGGCCAGATCAGCCGGCCCGGCACCTCGCCCCGCCACAGCCGGGTCCGCCCGTCCGGCCAGGCGAGGCAGAGCACGCAGACGAAGCGCGCCGTCCAGGGCTGGGGCGCGTTGCGCTCGCCCAGGGCCTGATGCACGCGGCGCATCGCCAGCATGAAGTCCCGGCCCGAGGGCGTTTCGGCCCAGTCGGCGGTGCGCACGCCCGGCGCGCCGTCCAGCGCATCCACCGCCAGACCCGAATCATCGGCCAGTGCCGGCAGTCCCGCCGCGCCGGCCGCGGCGACCGCCTTCAGCCGGGCATTGCCCTCGAAACTGTCCTCGGTCTCTGCCGGTTCGGCCAGGCCCAGATCCGCCGCCGCCACCACCGTCACCCCATGCGGCGCCAGCAGCCCGCGCATCTCGGCGATCTTGCCGGCATTGTGGGAGGCAACCAGAAGCCGGTTGCCGATCTCGCGCAGTGCCATCGCTCAGTCCTTCAGTCGCAGCAGGCGCCGCAGCCCGGACGACGGACGCGGCGGCTCGATCAGGCGTGCCTTCAGCACCGGGCCGATGCCGGCGATCGGCTCCTCCCGCAGCTCGAAGACCGCGCCGTCGTTGGTGTTCACGAAATGCGGGCCGCGGCGCTGCATCTGGCGGCGGAACACCGCGCCCACCAGCGATTCGAAGGCGGCCTGCATGAGCGGATCGCCGGGATCGTCGCAGGTCATCAGGATCTCGCGCTCGCCCAGCTCGGCCATGCCGCGGGTCACGAAGACCCGCCTTCCCCCCGCCAGTTCCAGCGCGAGTCGCGCCACGGTCAGGCCGATGGGAAGATCGGCCCCGGCGCGCCGGAAATGCCGCTCGGCCACCTCGCGCGGGGCGAGGATTCCGGAGGTCGGCCAGATCATCCCCCGCGCGCCCGGCAGCGCGATCAGCGCGGCGGCGAGATTGGCGGTCAGCGTCGCCCCCAGGATGCCCGGCTCCGCCCCGGGGCCGAGCAGTTCGCGGATCAGCACCGGCGCCGAGGCGCCCAGAAGCTCGGGATGGCGCAGCGCCACGTCGGGGTTCTCGGCCAGGATGAAGGCGACCAGCGCCTCGGGCAGCGCCCAGCCCCGATAGAGGATCTCGCTCCGGCGCGCGCCGCCGCCCCGCACCACACCCCAGTCGGCGATCAGCCGGTCGGGGGCGGCCTCGCGCATCTCGGGCGCCAGCCCCAGCCGCCGGTCGACCCGCGCGATGGCGCGCGCGATCTCGGCGGGATCGGGCAGCCGGTCGGGATCGAACAGCACGATCGCCGCGCAACGCCGCCGCGCGGCCTGCCCGCCGCCGAGGGCGCGGGCCGCCTCCTCGGCGGTCGGCAGCCGCCGCAGCAGGCAGACCGGGCCGGGCGCACAGATGCCCTCCTCCTGCAGCAGCGCGATGAAATCCCCCGCTTCCTCGATGCGGAACGTCGTGCCATCCTCGATCATCGCGCCATCGTCGAAGGCATGCGCCAGCACGGCACCGACCACGCGTTCCTGCAGGTCGGCCGCCTCGGGACCGGGCTCGAGCTCGATCTCGCGCCCGAAGAACGGCGCCAGCCCGATGCTGCGGGTGGAGCGCGTTCCCTCCGCGGGGCCATCGTCCTGCACCAGCCGCACCCAGACCGAGACCGGATCCTGCCCGGCGGCAAGACGCTGGCCCGCCCGCCGCATCGCATCGACCGCGATCACCCCCGGCACGTCGTTCCAGACCGCGCCGGCGCAGTCGCGGCGCAGGGCCAGCGTGGCGGCCACCGCCATCAGCCGCCGCGCCAGGACGAGCCGCGCGCGCGCATCGGCGGCCGGCGCCTCGGCATGCAGCACGACATGGGCGCCGTGCTCGACCCCGCGCGCCGAGGGCGACGGAAAGCCGACAAAGGTGGCCTCGATCGCGGTATCCTCCAGCCACAGCCTTGCATGACCGCCGCGCTGGGGCTCGATGCGCGGGCTGGGCGCCAGCTTCGGCTGGCCGGTCGTCAGAAGGTCGCCGATGCGCGGCCAGGACGGGGCGCGCGCATGGGCAAGCAGGATCTCGCAACGGAAGGCCGCATCCTGCATCCCCTCGTCCACGCCGCCCCCCGCCGCCTCCGCCTTAGCGTTCCAGGGCCGCGCGCTGTGCCGCCATCAGGGCGCGGCAGCCCTGCTCGGCCAGCGCCATCATCCGAGCCAGCTGTTCCTGGCCGAAGGTGGTGCCCTCCGCCGAGGCCTGCACCTCGACCAGCCGCCCGTCGCCGGTCATCACGAAATTGGCGTCCGTCCCCGCCTGGCTGTCCTCGACATAGTCCAGGTCCAGCACCACCTCCCCGCCGACGATGCCGCAGCTGACCGCCGCGACCTGCGCGGTCAGCGGATCGATCTTCACCAGGCCAGCCGCCATCAGCCGGTCGACGGCAAGGCGCAGCGCGACCCAGCCGCCGGTGATCGCCGCGCAGCGCGTGCCGCCATCGGCCTGCAGCACGTCGCAGTCGATCACGATTTGCCGCTCGCCCAGCGCCGCCCGGTCCAGCCCCGCGCGCAGCGCCCGGCCGATCAGGCGCTGGATCTCGTGGCTGCGCCCGGTCTGGCCCTTCTTCGCCTCGCGGGGGCTGCGGCTGGTGGTTGCCCGCGGCAGCATGCCGTATTCCGCGGTGACCCAGCCAAGGCCGGTGTTGCGCAGGAACGAGGGCACCTTCTCCTCTACGGTGGCGGTGCACAGCACATGCGTGTCACCCATCCGGATCAGGCATGACCCCTCGGCATGGCGCGACACGCCCGGCTCGATGGTCACGGGGCGCAGGGCGTCGGCAGATCGTCCGGAGGGGCGCATGATGATGTCCGTGCTGTTGTTCCCCGCTCCCTTATCACCCGGTCATGACCGGCGTAAAGCGCGCGGCAGGACGCCATTGACCGCGCCCTGCCGCGCGGTAGGCTGCCGCCATGGTGCAGGATCTCGCGGTTCTCTTCCTCCTCGTCTACGGGGCGAGCGTGGCGCTCTATCTGGCCACCGGGGTGCTGCTGACTTGGCTGAACCGCCGCCACCCCGAACGGCGCATCCAGTCCGGTCGGGACGGGACGCGCCGGCTGCGCGCCGATGTGGCGGCCTCGCTGAAGGCGCTCGCGGTCTCGGCCGCGCTGCTCGCAACCGGATGGTGGGCGCAGCGCCAGGGCTGGACGCCCGCCCCGGTCGCCGCCGGCTGGTGGTCGGTCCCGGCCTTCTTCGCGGTGCTGTTCGTGCTGTTCGATGCCTGGTTCTACTGGGGGCATCGGCTCCTGCATCTCCCGGCGTTCTATCGCTTCCACGCGCTGCATCACCGCGCCGTTGCGCCCACGCCATGGTCGAACGACGCATCGACCGCGGTGGACACCCTGATCGAGCACGGCTTCTATCTGGTGGTGTGGTTCGTCCTGCCGGTGCCGCCCGCGTCGGTGATCGCGCTGCGCATCTTCGATCAGGTCACCGGCATGATCGGCCATTCGGGTTTCGAACATTTCGCGGGACGGGCGAGCCGCGCCCCCTCGCCGCTGATCGCCACCACCTTCCACGACCTGCACCATGCGCGGTTCACGGTGAATTACGGCAACTTCACCTCGCTATGGGACCGGATGATGGGCACGGTCGATCCGCGCTATGACGCAATGATCGCGCGGATCGAGGCCGGCGAGGCGCCCGCCGACGCAGTCCGCCGGGGCCATCGCGGCGATTGACCGCGCGGCGCGCCCCACTATGTTGATTGCAATCAAGCGATACTGCGCCCGCGATGCATTCCCGGTCAAGGCCATGACGGACATCTCGGTTCTCTCGCAGCTCAACGAGCGCAGCCGGACCATATTCCGGCAGCTCGTCGAGACCTATCTGGAGACCGGCGAACCGGTCGGCTCCCGCACGCTGTCGCGCTCAAGCCCCGAGAAGCTGTCCCCCGCCACGATCCGCAACGTGATGCAGGATCTGGAGGAGATGGGGCTTCTGGGCAGCCCCCATGTGTCCGCCGGGCGGGTTCCCACCGAATTCGGCCTGCGGCTGTTCGTGGACGGTCTGCTGGAGATCGGCGATCTTTCCGAGGAGGAGCGGCGCGAGATCGAGGCGCGGCTGGGCCAGCCCGATCCCGACATCGCCGATGTGCTGGACCGCGCCGGCGAAATGCTGTCGGGCCTGACCCATGGCGCAAGCCTCGTGCTGTCGCCCAAGCATGAGGCGCCGATCCGGCATATCGAGTTCGTGCCCCTCTCGCCCGAGAACGCGCTGGCGATCCTCGTGACCGAGGACGGGCATGTCGAGAACCGCCTGTTCGCGCCGCCGCCGGGCATGACCCCCTCGGCCATGCAGACCGCGTCGAACTTCCTCAACGCATTGCTGCGCGGGCGCACGCTCGGCCAGCTGCGCGACGTCATGCAGCGCGAGATCGCCGAGCGGCGCCGCGAGCTCGACGAGCTGGCCCAGACCCTGGTCGATCAGGGCGTCGCGATCTGGGAAGGCGGGCAGGACTCGCTGCCCGCAAGGCTGATCGTGCGCGGCCGCGCCAATCTGCTCGAGGGCGTGTCCGGCGAGGATCTCGACCGCATCCGCCAGCTCTTCGACGATCTGGAACGCAAGCAGGACATCGCCCAGCTGCTCGACCTCACTGAGGGAGGCGAAGGCGTGCGCATCTTCATCGGCTCGGAAAACAAGCTCTTCTCGCTTTCCGGTTCCTCTCTGGTCATTTCTCCCTATATGAACGCCGAGCGGAGAATCATCGGCGCGCTCGGCGTCATCGGGCCGACGCGGCTGAACTATGGCCGCATCGTGCCCATCGTCGATTACACCGCCCGACTGGTCGGGCGCCTGGTGTCCGAGCGTCCGCGAGTGGGAAGATGAGCAGGATGAAGCCGAAGAAGACGGACAAGGAACAGCCCGCGGTCAGCCCCGAGGCGGACCCCGCCGGCAGCCCCGCCGAAGCGGCCGCACCGGACGCGGCGGCCGCGGCCGCCGCCGATGCCGCGGCGGCCGCCGGGCCGGCCACGGCCGCGCAGGATGGCGGGCCCGACCCGCGCGAGAGCGAGATCATGACCCTGACCGCCGAGCGTGACGAGCTGCGCGAAAGGCTGCTGCGCGCGCTGGCCGAGGCCGAGAATACCCGCAAGCGCGCCGAGCGTGACCGCCGCGACGCCGAGGCCTTTGGCGGGGCCCGTCTGGCGCGGGACCTGCTGCCGGTCCATGACAACCTTGCCCGCGCGCTTGCCATGGTCGAGGATCAGCATCGCGCCGCCTTCGGGGCGTTCATCGAGGGCATCGAGCTGACCCAGCGCGAACTGCTCTCGGCCTTCGCCAAGCACCGCATCGAGGCGATCCGCCCCGCCATCGGCGACCGCTTCGACCCCAACCTGCACCAGGCGATGTTCGAGGCGCCCGTCCAGGGGGCCGAGCCCGGGACCATCATCCAGGTGATCGCCGAAGGCTTCACCATCGCCGGCCGGCTGCTGCGCGCCGCCCAGGTCGGCGTGGCCGCGAAGGCCCCCGCCGAGCCGGCGGGCACCGCAGGGAGATCGGAGCCGGACGGCGCCGCGGAAGGCCGATGACCGCCGGGCGGGCCGGGCGCGGGGCGGGCGGGCACCGGGCCGGGATCTGACCCATGCCCACCGGTCTGCGCGCGATGCCCTGCCTGCCCTGCACCGATCCCGCCGATACGGCGGCGCGGCTCGGGCGGCTGTTCGGCTTCACCGCCGCCGGATTCTGGCGCGACGCGAACGGGGCGGAAACCTTCGGCATCCTCCGCCTGGGCGCGGTCACGCTGGCGCTGCGCCGCGCCGCCAGCGTCTCGCCCCAGGAAGGCTGGGCGGCCTATCTCTTCGTCGATGACGCCGCGGCGCTGGCCGAACTCGCCCGCGCCCAGGGCGGCATCGTCGACGGACCCGAGGACCGGCCATGGGGCTGCCGCGAGGTGCTCTGGACCGACCCCGACGGCAACATCCTGTGCTTTGCCGAGGATCTGCGCCCGGGGCCCGACGGGCCCGGCCTGTAGGCGCCTGACGCATTGCGGGCCGCGCCCGGGGCGGGCTAGAGTCATCCGCCTTTCGGCACAAGGAGGATCCTCGGGTCGTGGAGCGCACGCTGCTTCGGTTCGTCTGGGCGCATTCCTGGCGCTGGCAGCTGCTGATCGTGCTGGGTTCCTTCCTGTCCTTCCCGCTGATCCTCGCCGCGCTCTACATCCCCAAGGAAATCGTCAACGGTGCCCTGCGCGGGACCGCCTTTCCCAAGGTCGTCCTGGGGCTGGAGCTTGAACAGCTGCAGTATCTCGTCGCGCTGTGCGGCCTGCTGCTCGCGATGATCTTCCTCAACAACGGGGTGAAATACTACATCAACGTCACCAAGGGCCTGACCGGAGAGCGGATCCTGCGCCGGCTGCGCCACGGGGTCTTCGACCGCGTGACACGGCTGCCGCCGCGCCGGCTGCGTCTGACCAGCCCGGGCGAGGTCGTGCAGATCATCACCGCCGAGGTGGAGCCGATCGGCGGCTTCGCCGGCGAGATCGTCGCCACGCCGGTCTATCAGGGCGGCCAGCTGATCGTCTATCTGGGCTTCATCATCGCCCAGGATCCGGTGCTTGGCCTGGCGGCGATCATCCTGTTTCCGGTGCAGGCCTATGTCGTGCCCAAGGTGCAGCGCATCGTGGTGCGCCTCGTCCAGGCGCGGATCCGGAACATCCGCAAGATGACGGCCGAGATCTCGGAAACCATCACCGGCATCGACGACATGCGGGTCGCCGGCGCCAGAAACTGGCATCTGGCCAAGGTGTCCGACCGGCTGTATCACAACTTCAGGATACGCTATCGTATCTTTCTGCTGAAATACGCGATAAAATTCGCCAACAACGTCATCAACAACGTCACGCCGTTCTTTTTCTATTCCTTTGGCGGCTATCTGGTCATCAAGGGTCAGATGAATCTCGGCGCTCTGGTCGCCATCCTCGCCGCCTACAAGGACATCGCCGCCCCCTGGCGCGAGCTTCTGAACTTCTACCAGACCTATTCCGACATCTCCGCCCGCTACGATGCCGTGGTCGCCACCTATGGCGGCGAGCCGCTGCCGCCGCCCGCCGAGCCCGTGTCGCTGCGCGATCGCGAGATCGCCCTCTCCGACGTCTCCCTCCCGGGCCATGCCGGGCTCAGCGGCGCCTCGCTCACCCTGAAGCCCGGGCAGTCGGTCCTGGTGCTCGGCGAGGAGGAGGCCGGCCGCGGCGCGCTGGTGCGCATCCTCGCGGGGCTGGACATGCCGGAATCGGGCAGCATCCGGGTGGGCGACCAGCAGGGGCGGGATCTGCTCGTGCGGGCGGTCCGCGACATCGCCATCGCCCATCGCGCGCCGCATGTGATGCGCGGCACGCTGCGCGATGCGGTGGCCTATTTCGTGCTGGCCGATCGCGGTTCGGGTCCCCGCCCCGAAGACTGGGAGCGGCGCGAGCGCGAGGCCCGCATCACCGGCGCGCCGCCCGACAGCCCCGAAATGGACTGGGTGGACTATGCCCGCGCCGGGGTCGAGGGGCGCGAGGAATTCGACAGCTTCGCGATCGGGATCCTGTCTCTGGTGGGGCTGCGCGAGGATCTCTTCCGGCGCGGTCTTGGCGTGGTGATCGATCCGCGCCGGGAACCGGTTCTGGTCGAGGCGGCCCTGGCGGCCCGGGCGGCGCTGGCCGCCGAGACCGGGGATGCCGGGCTGGAGGCGATGATCGAGCACTGGGACCCCGACAGGTTCCTCGAGAATTACAGCCTTGGGGAGAACCTGTTCTTCGGCGCCCCCGACGATCCGGCGGATCTGGAATGCTTCTGCGAGGATCCGGCGGTGCGCGCGGCGCTGGAGACCGCCGGCATCGCCGAGGAAGTGGTGCAGATCGGGCTGGAGGCAGCGCGCACGCTTCAGGAACTGACCGGCTCGCTGGGGCCGGATTCCGCCCTGCTCGACCGCATCGGTCTGATCGAGCCGTCCGAGCGCGACGACTATGCGGCGATCCTGCTGCGCGCCCGGCGGGGCATCGGGCGGCTGGGCCGCGCCGACCGCCTGGACCTGGCCCGCCTCGCCTTCCGCCTGGTGCCGCTGCGCCACCGGCTGGGCGTGCTCGACGACCCCGCGCGCCGTCAGCGAATCGTCGCGGCGCGCCAGCGCATCGCCCGCGCCTTCCGTCCCGCCCGCCCCTTCACCCGCTTCTACAGCGGCGGATATGTTCCGGGATGCCCGCTGGTCGAAAACATCCTGCGCGGCCGGCCGCGCCTGGACCGGCGCGATGCCTCGCCCCCGATCGAGGCGCGGCTGGAGCGGGTTCTGGACGACCACGACATGGAGGGTTTCGTGCTGCGCGCGGGGCTCGGCACCCAGGTCGGAACCGGCGGCAACTCGCTGTCGACATCCCAGCGCCGCGCGCTGGGCCTCGCGCGGGCGCTTGCCTGCCGTCCGGCGCTCTTGATCCTCGATGGCGTCCTCGACGGCATCACCGAGGATCAGGTCGCCCTGCGCCGCGACATCCGCCGCATGCTGCCCGATGCGGCGATCGTGCACGCCACCGACCATGATGCCATCGCGGACGACGTCGACCGGGTCGTGCGCATCGCCGGCGGGCGGATCGAGGCGGCCGACGAAGCCGCGGAAGATGGCGCGCCCGGGCGCGCCGAAGACGCAGTCGAGGGGGAGGTCGAGCCATGAAGATATCGAACGAGACCGAGATCCTGGCCGAATCGCCGCTGTTCTGCCGGGTCGACAGGGGGCAGCTGAAGCTGATGGCCCTGATGGCCGAATCGCGCACCTTCCACGAGGGAGAGACCCTGATGGTGCAGGGAGAGGAGGGTGATTCGGCCTATGTGATCCTCGAGGGCGAGGCCGAGGTGCTGGTGCGGGTGGGCGGGCATGACACCCCCGTCGCCCGGCTTGGCCCGCGCGACATCGTGGGCGAGATGGCGCTGCTGACCGAGACCCCGCGAAGCGCCACCGTCCGCGCCTGCGGCACCCTGCGGGCGCTGCGCCTGGACCGCGCCACCCTGATGCGCTGCCTGCAGGAATTTCCCTGCATGGCGCTGGAGCTGCTGAAGGTGATGACGGTGCGGCTCGAACGCACGACGCAGGAACTGGCCCGCACGCGCGCCGAGCTCGAGGAGATGCGGGCAGGCGGATGACGGATGCCTCGCTCAGCCTGACCGTGTGGGGATGCCGCGGCTCGATCCCGGCGCCGGGCGCGGCGACCGCCGGATTCGGCGGCGACACGAGCTGCTACGAGCTCTCGGCCGCGGGGCGGTCACTGGTGGTCGACTGCGGGTCGGGCATGCGGGAGCTGGGCGACAGGCTGATGCGCGAAGGGCCGCCGGACGCGCTCGACGTGCTGCTGACCCATCCGCATTTCGACCATCTGATCGGCCTGGGCTTCTTCGCCCCGCTGATCGCGCGCCGCACGGCGGTGACGCTGTGGACCGCATTGCCGGTGGAACAGGTGGAAGACGCGCTCGGGCGGCTCTATTCCCCGCCGTTGTGGCCGGTGCGGATTCCGGGCGACTATGCGGTGCCGGTGCGCGCCCTGCCCGCCGGCCCTGCCGGTTTCGGGCCGTTCCTGGTCTCGGCCGTGCCGCTGAACCATCCCGGCGGCGCCACGGGTTTCCGGATCGAGGCGGCCGGCCGCAGCCTGTGCATCATCACCGATCACGAGCATGGCGCCCCCGAGATCGATGCCCGGCTTGCGCGGGCGGTGGCCGGTGCGGACCTGATGCTCTATGACGCGCCATGGTCCGCCGAGGAATACCGCCGCCGGGTCGGGTGGGGGCATTCGAGCTGGCGCGAGGCCTGCGGGCTGGCCGTGGCGGCGGGGGTCGCCCGGACGCTGATCGTGCACCACAGCCCCACCCGAACGGATGCCGACCTGTCGCGGGCCGAGGCGGAGCTGGGCGCCGGCCGGGGCCGAATCGGCTTTGCCCGCGACGGCATGCGCATCACCCTGTGACGGCGCGCGCCGCGAGCCGGCCGGGAAAGTGTTCTGGCGCACAGCGCGGCCGCGCGCGATCGCCGATACTGCCCGGGTGAGACGAGCGAAAGCCCGCCCCGGGAGCCAGTCACGGGCACGCTGGCGGCCGGGGCGGGCAGATCGGACGCTCCGATCCGGCGCGTGGCGTGCGTTTCCGCGGATCCCCCCTCTTGTGTCGCGTTCCGCGGAATGGCCGGATGCCCGCAGGGCGCGCCGCCGCTTCCTTCCCCGGCGGCGGCGCGCCGGGTATTCGGCAGCCCGCGCGGCCCGCGATCAGGGGTTCTCGAGCATCTCCTTCAGCCGGTAGACCAGATCCAGCGCCTCGCGCGGGGTCATCTGGTCGGGCAGAACCTCGCGCAGCGCCGCTTCCAGCGCCGCGAGGCGGGGCGACGGCGCCGGCGCGGGCGGCGCGGTCCGGGCGGCCGAGAACAGCGGCAGATCGTCGATCAGGGTGGCGGCGGCGCGGCCCCCCGCGCGTTCGCCACGCTCCAGCGCCTCCAGCACCACCCGGGCGCGCTCGACCACCGCAGGCGGCAGCCCGGCCAGCCGCGCCACCTGCACGCCATAGGACCGGTCGGCCACGCCGGGGCGCAGCTGGTGAAGGAAGATCACCTCGCCCTCCCACTCGCGCACCGCAACGGTGGCATTGGCCAGCCCGTCGAGGCGCGCCGCCAGCGCGGTCAGCTCGTGATAATGGGTCGCGAACAGCGCCCGGCAGCGGTTGACCTCGTGCAGATGCTCCAGCACCGCCCAGGCGATGGACAACCCGTCGAAGGTGGCGGTGCCGCGGCCGATCTCGTCCAGGATCACCAGCGCATCCGGCCCGGCGCGGTTCAGGATCGCGGCGGTCTCGACCATCTCGACCATGAAGGTGGACCGCCCGCGCGCCAGGTCGTCGGCCGCGCCGACCCGGCTGAACAGCTGCCGCACGATGCCCAGCCGTGCCGATTCGGCCGGCACGAAGGCCCCCGCCTGCGCCAGCACCGCGATCAGCGCGTTCTGCCGCAGGAAGGTGGACTTGCCGGCCATGTTGGGCCCGGTGACCAGCCAGATCCGCTTGCCGTCGGGGTCGAGCGCGAGATCGTTGGCGACGAAGCTGCCGCCCGTTCGGCGCAGCGCCTGTTCCACCACCGGATGCCGTCCGCCGGTGACATGGAAGCGGCGGCTCTCCTCCATCCGCGGCCGGACCCAGCCTTCCTCGCGCGCCAGCCTCGCGAAGGCCAGCGCAAGGTCGATCTCGGCCAGCGCCGCGGCCGCGCCGGCGATGGCGGGGGCGGCCGCGCGCACCTCGGCGACCAGGCCGGCGAAGATCTGGGCCTCGATCTCCAGCGCGCGCGCGCCGGCATTGAGGATCCGCGTCTCGAGCTCGGACAGCTCCACCGTGGTGAAGCGGACCTGATTGGCGGTGGTCTGGCGGTGGATGAAGCTGTCCGACAGCGGCGGGGCCATCATGCGCCGGGCATGGGTTGCGGTGGTCTCGACGAAATAGCCCAGCACGTTGTTGTGGCGGATCTTCAGCGAGGGGATGCCGGTCTCCTCGCGATAGCGTCGCTCCAGCGCGGCGATGACGCCGCGCCCCTCGTCGCGCAGCCGGCGCGCCTCGTCCAGCCCGGCATGATGGCCCGGCGCGACGAAGCCGCCATCGCGCAGCAGAAGCGGCGGCTCGTCGACCAGCGCCGCCTCCAGCGCCGCGGCCAGCGCATCATGGCCCGTCAGCGCCGCGCGCGCCGCGGCCAGCAGCGCCGGCGCATCCTCGGGCAGGGTCGCGGCGATGGCGCCGGCCTGCGCCAGCCCGTCGCGGATCGCGGCCAGATCGCGCGGGCCGCCCCGCTCGAGGCTGAGGCGGGTCAGCGCCCGCTCCATGTCGGGGACCCGGCGCAGCATGCCGCCCAGCCTCTCGGCCAGCGCGGCATCGCCGGCCAGCCATTCCACCGCGTCATGGCGGTCGCGGATGACGCCGATCCCGGTCGCCGGGCTGTTGAGCCGCGCCTCCAGCAGCCTTGCGCCCGCGCCGGTCACGGTGCGGTCGATCGCCGCGATCAGCGACCCCTCCCGCCCGCCCGACAGGGCGCGGGTGATCTCGAGATTGCGCCGCGTTGCGGCGTCGATCTCCATCACGCTGCCCGGAGCCTCGCGCAGCGGCGGGCGCAGGCTGGGCAGCCGGCCGCGCTGGGTCAGTTCGACATAGCCGACCAGCGCCCCCAGCGCCCCCAGCTCGGCGCGGCCGAAGCTGCCATAGGCATCGAGGGTGGCGACGCGGTAGAGCGCGCGCAGCCGCCGCTCGGCCGCGCCGCTGTCGAAGGCGGTGGCCGGCAACCGGGTCAGGCTGCCCGCCTCGGCCAGCGCGGGATGGGCGAAGCCCTCGGGCACCAGCGTCTCGGCCGGCTGGACCCGGGCGATCAGCGCGCCCAGCCCGTCCGCATCGGTCGGCGAGACCGCCAGCGCGCCGGTCGAGATGTCGACCCAGGCCAGTGCCAGATCCCCCCGCACCGGACAGAGCGCGGCGAGATGGTTGTTGCGCCCCCGCTCCAGAAGCCCGTCCTCGGTCAGCGTGCCGGGGGTCACGGTGCGCACCGTCTCGCGCCGCAGCACCGCCTTGGAACCGCGCTTGCGCGCCTCGGCGGGGTCCTCCATCTGCTCGACGATGGCGACGTGGAAGCCCTGCCGGATCAGCGTGTGCAGATAGCTCTCGGCCGAATGCACCGGCACCCCGCACATCGGGATGTCGCGGCCCAGATGCTTGCCGCGCCGGGTCAGCGCGATGCCCAGCGCCTCCGCCGCCTTCTCGGCATCCTCGAAGAACAGCTCGTAGAAGTCGCCCATGCGGTAGAACAGCAGGGCATCGGGGTGCTGGGCCTTGATTTCGAGGTATTGCGCCATGACCGGGGTGACCCCGGCGGTCTCCTTCTCGGACATGGGCCTTCCCGGACTGATCGCGGCTCGGTCCGGTTTCCGACACCCGGCCGGGGGCGTCAAGCCCGCGCCGCGGCTTGACGGCGCGCGCTTTGCCGTCATGCTTGGAACGATTCTAAATTCCCGGAGGGGGCATGTTCCAGGTTCTGTCCAGCAGGAAGCATTTCGACGAGCTCGACGAGAAGGAGATCCTCGCCCTCGCCATCTCGGCCGAGGAGGATGACGCGCGCATCTATGCCACCTATGCCGAACGGCTGCGGGCGGATTATCCGGCCACCGCGGCGATGTTCGACCGCATGGCCGAGGAGGAGCACGAGCACCGCCGGCGGCTGATCGAGATCTTCCGCAAGCGCTTCGGCAAGGTCATTCCGCTGATCCGGCGCGAGCATGTGGCCGGCTTCTACACCCGCAACCCGGTCTGGCTGATCGAGAACCTGCCGCTGGAGCGCATCCGCGAGGAGGCGGCGCGGATGGAGAAGACCGCGCACGACTTCTACATCGCCGCCGCGCAGCGCACCTCGGATCCCGAGACGCGCAAGCTCCTGGGCGATCTGGCCGCGGCCGAGATCGGCCATGTGAACAGGGCGCGGGGCGCGGCGGAGGCGCTGGAGGAGAGCGATGCCGGCGCGCGCGAGGTCGATCTGGCGCATCGGCAGTTCGTGCTGACCTGGGTGCAGCCGGGCCTGGCCGGGCTGATGGACGGCTCGGTCTCCACCCTGGCGCCGATCTTCGCCACCGCCTTCGCCACCCAGGACACCTGGACCACCTTCCTGGTGGGCCTGGCCGCCTCGGTCGGGGCGGGCATCTCCATGGGATTCACCGAGGCCGTCCACGACGACGGCGTCATCTCCGGCCGCGGCGCGCCGTGGAAGCGCGGCATCGCCTCGGGGGTGATGACCGCCCTGGGCGGGTTGGGCCACGCCCTGCCCTATCTGATCCCCGATTTCTGGACCGCGACCGGAATCGCCGTGGCGCTGGTGTTCGTCGAGCTGTGGGCGATCGCCTGGATCCAGAACCGCTACATGCAGACACCGATGCTGCGCGCCGTCTTCCAGGTGGTGCTGGGTGGCGCGCTGGTGCTGGCCGCGGGGGTGCTGATCGGAGGCGGCTGAGCCCGCCCGGCCTGTGTCGCCGCGGCCACAGCGGCGCCCCGGCAGGGGGCGGCGCGGGGCCGGTGCTGGACCGGGGGGCTGCGCACGGGCTACATTTCATGGCAACAAGGCGCGCCAGATGCCTGAATTGTGAGGCAGTGATCCCCAATGCAGTTGCCGGAGCGGTTCCGCGACCTGCCCGAATATCCCTTTCCGCGTCTGCGCGCGCTCCTCGACGGGATCGCGCCGGGCTGCGAGCCGATCGCGATGTCTCTGGGCGAGCCGCGCCACCCCCCGCCCCCCTTCCTGGCCGAGGTGCTGGCCCGTCATGTCGCCGAGCATGGCCGCTATCCGCCCAATGAGGGGCACCCCGCGCTGCTGGAGGCGATCTGCGCCTGGCTGGCGCGGCGCTATGGCGTCCGCCGCGATCCCGACGAGGTGTTCCCGCTCAACGGCTCGCGCGAGGGGCTGTTCGCCGCCGCCCTGGCGCTGGTGCCCGAATCCGTGAACGGCCGCCGCCCCGCGGTGCTGATGCCCAATCCATTCTACCAGGTCTATGCCGCGGCGGCGCTGGCGGCGGGGGCCGAACCGGTGCATGTCCCCGCCACCGCCGAAACCGGGTTCCTGCCCGATTTCGCCGCCCTGCCCCAAGACATCCTCGAACGCACCGCGGCGGTCTATGTCTGCTCGCCCGCCAATCCGCAGGGGGCGGTCGCGGACGCGGCATGGTGGCAGCGGCTGGCCGATCTGGCCGAGCGGCACGATTTCCGCATCTTCGCCGACGAATGCTATTCCGAGATCTGGCGCGACGCGCCGCCCCCCGGCGCGCTGCAGGCGCAGGCCGATCCCGAGCGTGTGCTGGCCTTCCATTCCCTGTCGAAGCGCTCCAGCCTGCCGGGGCTGCGCTCGGGTTTCGCCGCGGGGGGGCGCAGGACCATCGCCGCGCTGCGCAGGCTGCGCGCCTATGGCGGCGCGCCGCTGCCGCTGCCGATACAGCACGCCTCGGCGGCCTGCTGGGCGGATGAGGCGCATGTAGAGGCCTCGCGCGCGCTCTATCAGGAGAAATACCGCATCGCCGACTCGATCCTGGGCGGGTTTGCCGGCTACCACCCGCCCGGGGGCGGCTTCTTCCTGTGGCTTCATGTCGGTGACGACATTGCCGCCACCCGCCGGCTGTGGGCCGAGAAAGGGGTCAGGGTGCTGCCCGGATCCTTCCTGTCGCGCGACAGCCACCCCAGGCTGGGCGGCGGCAATCCGGGGGCGGGGCATCTTCGGATCGCCCTCGTCGCCCCGGCCGAGGAGGTCGCCCGCGGCCTGACCGCGATCCGCGACTGTCTGATGCAGGGCTGAAACGGAGGGACCCGGTCTCATGACGCTTGCCGCGCAACAGGCTTCCGGCAACCGGCTGGTCAGCGAGGGCATGCGCCGCGCGCTGCGCCGGCGCGGGGTCGAGGCGCTGGGGCTGGCGCTGATCGGGCTGGGCGGGGCGATGGCGGCGATGCTGGCCAGCTACAGCCCCGCCGACCCCAGCCCGTTCAACGCCACCGGCAACCCGCCGGCGAACATGCTGGGCCTGGTGGGCGCCCATGTCGCGGGCGCCCTGGTCTTCGCCCTGGGCTGGGCGGCGGCGGCGCTGCCGGCGGGGCTGACGGCATGGGGGGTGCGGCTCGTCCTGCATCGGGGCGAGGAGCGGGCCCTGACCCGGGTTCCGGTGCTGATCGTCGCCATCCTGGCGCTGGCGGCCTTCCTGTCCGCCCATGTGCCGGGATCCGGCTGGCAGGAACGCTTCGGGCTGGGCGGCATGGTGGGCGACGGGCTGCTTGCCGCGGTGCTGCGGGCGCTGCCGATGCCGCCGGTCGAAGGGCTCGACATTGCCACGCTCGCCCTGGCCCCGGCGGTGCTGGCGCTGTCGGGGCTCGGGCTCGGGATGAGCGGAGCCGAGGCGCGCGGCCTCGCGCGTTTCTGCGCCACCGGCCTGCGCACCGCCCTCGCCGCGCTCGTCTGGCTTCTGCGCGCGCTCGCCCGCGGCGGGATTGCCGCGCTGCGCCTTGGCGGCCAGGCGGCCCTGGCGCCCCGGCGCGCGTCCGATGCGCCGCCCGCGGCCCGGCCCGGGACGCCGGCCGGATCACCCGCCCGCCGGCGCCGCGGCGCGGCGCTGCCGGTGACCGACGAGGGGGCCGATGCCCCGGCCG
>RFGB01000016.1 GCA_003697125.1 Alphaproteobacteria bacterium | reverse complement strand
CCAGCCGCAGCGCGACGGGTTCCACCGCCACATGGGGATTCAGCGCCGCCAGCCGCTCGGCCGCCACCGCCACCTTCGGCCGGCCGATATCGGCGGTGGCGAACAGCACCTGGCGCTGCAGGTTGGACAGGGCGACCGTGTCGTCATCGACCACCGCGATCCGCCCCACCCCCGCCGCGGCGAGATAGAGGAGCGCCGGCGCCCCCAGACCGCCCGCGCCGACCACCAAGATGCGTGCGGCCTTCAGCCGCGCCTGCCCCGGCCCGCCCAGCTCGCGCAGGACGATGTGGCGGGCATAGCGCGACAGCTCGTCCGGGGTCAGGGTCATCGCGCCGCCAGCCCCCTACAGCCCGTCGAAGAGCGGTGTCGACAGATAGCGCTCGGCCGGGCTGGGCAGCACGGTGACGATGCGCCGGCCGGCCATCTCCGGGCGCTGGGCAAGCTCCAGCGCCGCCGCCACCGCCGCGCCCGAGGAGATCCCGCCGGCGATCCCCTCAAGCCGGGCCAGCCGGCGGGCAGTCCCGAATGCGGTCTCGTTCGCGACGGTCAGCACCTCGTCGATCAGGCTGCGGTCCAGAACCACCGGGATGAAGCCGGCGCCGATTCCCTGGATCTTGTGCGGACCGGGCCGGCCGCCCGACAGGACCGGGCTGTCCTCGGGTTCCACCGCGACGATGCGCACCGCCGGGTTGCGCGCCTTCAGCACCCGCCCCACGCCGGTCAGCGTGCCGCCGGTGCCCACCCCGGCGACGAGGACATCGACCCGGCCGCCGGTATCGGCCCAGATCTCCTCGGCGGTGGTCTCGCTGTGGATCGCCGGGTTGGCGGGGTTCTCGAACTGCTGCGGCATCACCGCGCCCGGAATCTCCTCCACCAGCGCCCGCGCGCGCTCGACCGCACCGCGCATGCCGGCCGCGGCATCGGTCAGCTCCAGCTCGGCGCCCAGCAGGGCCAGCATCCGGCGCCGCTCCACCGACATGCTCTCGGGCATCACCAGGATCAGCCGGTAGCCCCGCGCCGCGGCGACGAAGGCCAGCGCGATCCCGGTATTGCCCGAGGTCGGCTCCACCAGCACGCCGCCGGGCTTCAGCCGGCCCTCCGCCTCCAGCGCGTCGATCATCGCGACGCCGATGCGGTCCTTCACGCTGCCCAGCGGGTTGAGGAATTCGAGCTTGCCGAGGATCTCGGCGCCGGCCCCCGCCGCGCGGGCGATCCGCGACAGCCGCACCAGCGGCGTGCCGCCGACCGCCCTGGTGACATCGTCGAAGATGCAGCCCCGTGCTCGTGCCATCGTCCAAGTCCTCAGATGGAAAAGTCGGGATCGGCCGGAACCGCCCGCGTCACCCCGGCCCGTTCCGCGCGGCGGCACAGATCCTCGATGGTGATCCGGTCGAGCCGCGCCAGGACGGCGCCCTGAACCTCCTCCCACAGGGGCGCCACCACCCGCGCGCCCAGTTCGGCGCGCGAGGCGGGGGCGTCCGGCGCCCCCTCCAGCGCGCCGACCAGGCGGACGATCTCGCCCACGCTGATCCGCCGTCTCTCCCGGGCAAGGGTATAGCCGCCGCGCGGGCCGCGCACCCCCTTCAGCACGCCATTGCGCACCAGCTGCTGGAACACCTGTTCCAGATGGCGCGCGGGGATTCCCTGCCGCCGGGTGATGTCGCGCGCCTGAACCGGCTCGGGCCGGGCATTGTAGGCGATGTCGAGCACCGCCTCGATCGCCAGCAGGGTCTTGGGCGACAGCCTCAGCATCCCGCCACCCCGGTCGATCCGAAGCCGCCCGCCCCGCGCGGCGTGTCGTCGAGCGCGTCCACCTCCTGCCAGAGGCAGCGCCCGACCGGCGCCAGCACCGCCTGGGCGATGCGGTCGCCATGGCGGATGGTGAAGGGGCGTGCGCCGAGATTGACCAGCAGCACCGCGCATTCGCCGCGATAGTCACTGTCGATGGTTCCGGTCCCGTTGGCCAGCGCGATGCCGTGGCGCAGCGCCAGCCCGGATCGGGCGCGCAGCTGCATCTCCCATCCCGCCGGGATGGCGAAGGCGAAACCGGTGGGCACCGCCGCGCGCTGGCCGGGTTCCAGCACCATCGGCGCATCGAGACAGGCCTGCAGGTCCATGCCCGCGGCGCCATCGGTGCGATAGGCCGGCGGCGGCAGGTCATGGGCGCGCACGCGCCGCAGGCGGACCAACACGCTCATGCCAGCGCCTCGGCGATGCGACGCGCCAGCCGCGCCGCGGTCTCGGCCTTGGACAGGCGCGGCCAGGGCTCGGCCCCCTCGGCGGTGATCAGGGTGACGGCATTCTCCTCGCCCCCCATGATCCCGGTGCCCGGCCCGACGTCATTGGCCACGATCCAGTCGCAGCCCTTGCGCGCCAGCTTGGCGCGTGCATTGGCCTCCAGCGCGTGGGTCTCCGCCGCGAAGCCCACCACCAGACGGGGCCGCATCGGGTGGTTCGAGATCTCTTGCAGGATGTCGGGATTCTCGATCAGGCGCAGCGCCGGCGGGCGGCCCGAGCCATCCTTCTTGATCTTCCGCTCGGCCGCCTCGACGCGCCAGTCGGCCACCGCGGCGGCCATCACCGCCGCATCCACCGGCAGGGCGGCCAGCGCGGCGTCGCGCATCTCGCGCGCGGTCTCGACCTCGACCACCCGCACGCCCCGGGGACGCGGCGCGCTGGCCGGGCCGGTGACGAAGATCACCTCGGCCCCCAGGCGCGCCAGCGCCTCGGCGATCGCCGTCCCCTGCCGGCCCGAGGAGCGGTTGGCCAGATAGCGCACCGGGTCGATCGGCTCATGCGTGGGGCCCGAGGTGACCAGGATGCGCCGCCCCGCAAGCGGTCCTTCGCCCAGCGCCGCCTCGATCGCGGCCAGGATCTCGGCCGGTTCGGCCATGCGGCCGGGACCGAATTCGCCGCAGGCCATCTCGCCATGCGCGGGGCCCACCACCCGCACCCCGTCGGCGCGCAGCCGATCCAGATTGCGCCGGGTGGCGGGATGCTCCCACATGCGCACATTCATCGCCGGGGCGATCAGCACCGGCTTGTCGGTGGCCAGAAGCAGGGTCGAGGCGAGGTCGTCGGCATGCCCCCCCGCCATCTTCGCCATCAGATCCGCGGTGCAGGGGGCCACCACCACCAGATCGGCCGCCCGCGACAGGCGGATATGGCCCATCTCGACCTCCTCGGTCAGGTCGAACAGCTCGGTATGCACCTTGTTGCCCGACAGCGCCGCCAGGGTCAGCGGGGTCACGAACTCGGCCCCCGCCCGGGTCAGCACGCAGGTGACGCCGCCGCCCGCGCGCACGATCAGCCGCACCAGCTCGGGCAGCTTGCAGGCGGCGATGCCGCCACCGACGATCAGAAGGATGCGCCGCCCCGGGGTCATCTCGCTCCGCCGTCCAGTCCCGTCCGGACCTTCCGCGGCGGACTGTAGTTTCCCCCCCGGCCGGCGGCAAGGCCGGCCTCAGCGGCGCAGGGCGGCGCAGGGATCGGGGCGCGGGGGCGCCGGGGCGACGCGATAGGCGTCGAAGGGGGCGCCGGGGCCGGGATCGGCCTCGCCCTGGCCCAGCGCGAAGACTCGAATTCCGGGCGCGGCGCGGGTCAGGAGCGCCGGGGCCCCGCGATCGGTGCGGGCATGGCCGGTTCCGGTGATCACCAGCACCGGGCCGCCGGTGTCGCGCAGCGCGCGCAGCGCCGCGGCGGCCAGCGCGCCGTCGCGCAGCCGCTGGGCCTCGACCATGCCGGGAAGCATCGCCCCGGGCAGGGCATGGCAATGGGCCTCGGCCTGCTCGGCGATCCTTGCGGCCAGCTCCTCGGGCGGCAAGGGGCGGTCGAGCCCGAAATCCGCCGCCCCGGGCAGGACCGCGGCCGCACCCTCCCGCATCGCCCGGACCAGATCGGCGCGCGGGACCTCGGCGCCATAGATGCGCGCGCGGGGGGCGGCCTCCATGATCGCGGCATAGAAGCCGAAATCGGGCCAGCCCGATCGCGCCCAGTCCAGCGCCGCTTCCAGCGCCGCGCGCCCCGCGCCCGCCGCGCGCAGCCGGGCGATCTCGGCCTCGCGGTCGGGGGGCAGCATCTCGAAGACGATCGCCGCCGGCTTCAGCCAGCGCGCCAGTTCGGCCTGCAGGCGGTGATGATCGGGGTTGTCGTGCACCTCGCCGGCGAAGACCACCTCGGCGCCGGCGATCGCGGCCCGATCGGCGGGGCCCAGCCCCGGCGGCGCCGCGGGCCCCGCGCATGCGGCGAGCAGGACAAGCGCCAGCGCCGCGCGCATCTCAGCCCCGCGCCAGCGCCGCCGCCGCCGGGCCGACGCGCTCCTCCAGAAGCCGGCGCAGCCGATCCAGCGCCTGCGCCTCGATCTGGCGCACCCGCTCCTTGGACAGGCCCAGCTCCTCGCCCAGCGATTCCAGCGTGCGCGGCGCATCCGACAGCCGGCGCGAGGCGATGATCAGCCGCTCGCGCGGGCTCAGCTCGGCCAGCGCTGCGGCCAGCCAGCGGCGCAGCCGGTGATTGTCGGCCCTGCGGGCGGCCAGCTCGTCGGTGGCCGGCCCGTCATCGGCCAGCGTCTCGACCCAGTCGCGCCCGCCCTCGCCCGCCTGCGGGACGTCGAGCGACAGATCCCCGCCGGAAAGCCGCGCCTCCATCGCCTCCACCACCTCCAGTGGCAGGCCCAGCTCGGCGGCGATCGCGGCGCTGCGCGCGCGGGCATCGGCCCCGTCGGCGACCCCGCCCCGCTGCTGCTCCATCCGGTTGCGCAGCCGGCGCAGATTGAAGAACAGCGTCTTCTGGGCGGCGGTGGTGCCGGTGCGCACCAGCGACCAGTCGCGCATGACATGTTCCTGGATCGCGGCCCGGATCCACCATGCGGCATAGGTCGAGAAGCGCACCCCCCGGTCGGGATCGAAGCGCGCCGCGGCGCGGGTCAGGCCCAGCGCCGCCTCCTGCATCAGGTCGGCCATGTCGGCGCCATGGCGGCGGTAGCGGGCGGCCATGGCGATGGCGAGGCGCATATGCGCGCGCACCAGCCGGTGCATCGCCCGCTCGTCGCCCCGGTCGCGCCAGCTGCGGGCCAGCGCCTGTTCGGTGTCGGCGTCGAGATATTCCTCGGCCGCGGCGCGGCGCGAGATCTGCCCCGACGCCGGGGGGATGGTGTCGAGCGGCATGCGGCTTTCCCCTGCATCCTCTGGGCGCCCAAAGTCGGGCGGCCCCGATGGGCTTACGCCGCCCCGCGCGCATCGGATCACTGCGCGGCGCAACGCCCCCATCCTGCCTGCCCGCCGCGCCGGGGGCAATGGCCGCGCCCGGGGGCCGCATCTCAGGGGCCACGCCCGGGCGGATAATCCACCCCGGTCAGGCACAGCCCCTCGGGCGGGGCCACCGGGCCACAGGCGGCGCGGTCGCGCGCGGCCAGCGCCCGGGCGACCCGCTCCGGCGGCCAGGCCCCCAGTCCCACCTGCACCAGCGTGCCCACCATGCTGCGCACCTGGGAATGCAGGAAGGACCGGGCGCGGAAGCGCAGCGTGACCTCGCGGCCGCCGGGGGTCTCTCTGGCCTCGATGGTGATGGCGTCGAGGGTCTTCACCGGGCTCTTCGCCTGGCACAGGCTGGCGCGGAAGGTGGTGAAGTCGTGCCGGCCCAGCAGATGCGCCGCGCCCGCGCGCATCGCCTCGATGTCCAGCTCCCGGCGCAGCTGCCAGGCAAGGCCCCGGTCGAGCGCGAGCGGCGCGCGCCGTTCGACGATGCGGTAGCGGTAATGCCGCGCCACCGCGTCGAACCGGGCCGAGAAATCCCCCGCCACCATCGCCGCGCGCAGCACGGCGACCGGGGCGGGGCGCAGATGGTGGTTCACCGCCTCGGCCAGCCGGAAGGGATCCCATGGCCGCGCCAGGTCGCAATGCGTTACCTGCCCGGTGGCGTGCACCCCGGCATCGGTGCGTCCGGCGGCGACGATCGACGGCACCGCCGGATCAAGCCGGCCCAGCGCCGCCTCGACCGCCGCCTGCACCGTGGGCCGGTCCCTCTGCCGCTGCCAGCCGGCAAAGGGGCCGCCGTGATATTCGATGACGAGCGCGAAACGGGGCATGGCCACCGCCTAGCCGGTCGCCGGCAGCTTGCCAAGCGGGCAGCCTGCCGGGCGCCCTTCCCCCCGGGCCGGGCGATGACTATAGGAAGGCGGACAGCGCAAGGGGGGACATCCTGACCAGCGGGATCGCCGACATTGCCGACGGCCTGCTGCGCCCGGTCGAATGGATCGAGGAGCAGGTCGCCGCCGCGACCGAGCCGGTGATCCGGCTGGGCGTCACCGGCCCGTCGCGCGCGGGCAAGACGGTCTTCATCACCTCGCTGGTCGCCAACCTGATCGACCTCGCCCGCATGCCCCAGCTCGGCGCGGTGCGGCAGGGGCGCCTGCTGCAGGCCTATCTGCAGCCTCACCCCGACACCACCGTGCCGCGCTTCGACTTCGAAGGCCACCTTGCCGCGCTGACCGGCGACCCGCCGCGCTGGCCGGAATCCACCCGGGCGATCAGCCAGCTGCGGCTGTCGCTGCGCCTGCGCCCGGAAAGCCGGCTGCGCAGGCTCGCGGGCCTCAGGACGGTGCATCTCGACATCGTCGACTATCCCGGGGAATGGCTGCTGGACCTGCCGCTGATGTCGCTGAGCTTCGCCAGCTGGTCCGCCGAGGCGCTGGCCGCGGCGCGGGAACCCGCCCGCGCGCCGCTCGCCGCGGCCTGGCTGTCGCAGCTTGCCGCCACCGATCCCGCCGCGCCGCTGGACGAGCCGGCGGCCCAGCGGCTGGCCGACGCCTTCCGCGACTATCTGCGCGCGGCGAACAGGGCGGGGCTGTCGCATCTCGCGCCCGGCCGCTACCTGATGCCCGGCGACCACGAAGGCTCGCCCATGCTGACCTTCTGCCCCCTGCCCCGGACCGAGGGTGCGCGGCGCGGCTCGCTGTGGCGCGCCTTCGAGAGGCGCTATGACGCCTATCGGCGAAATCTGGTGGAGCCGTTCTTCCGCAACCATTTCGCCAGGCTGCACCGGCAGGTGGTGCTGATCGACGTGCTGGACGCGCTGGCCCGCGGCCCGCGGGCGGTCGCGGATCTGCGCCGGGCCATGACCGCGATCCTTGCCTGCTTCCGCGCCGGGCAGAACGGCCTGTTCGCGTTCCTGACCGGGGCGCGGATCGAGCGGCTGCTGTTCTGCGCCACCAAGGCCGACCATCTGCACCATTCCCAGCATGACAGGCTGGCGGCGATCGCCCGTGCGCTGGTGGCCGAGGCCGAGCAGGGCGCGCGCTTCCGCGGCGCCGAGACCGCGGCGATGGCGGTGGCCAGCCTGCGCGCCACGGTCGAGCAGGAGCTTCCCCATGGCGGCGCGCGCATCGGCATGGTGCGCGGCCGGCTGCCCGACGGGCGCGAGGTGGCGTTGCACCCCGGCGATCTGCCCGAGGATCCGGCCGC
Source organism: Alphaproteobacteria bacterium (assembly GCA_003697125.1). Lineage (GTDB taxonomy): Bacteria > Pseudomonadota > Alphaproteobacteria > Rhodobacterales > Rhodobacteraceae > J013. Next base: position 428 of record RFGB01000016.1, on the reverse strand, counting down.
GGTGCTGGGGGCCAGCCGTGCCGGGCTGGCGCAATGGCCCGAGGGCGACTATCATTCCGTCGAATTCGCCCCGCCGATGCTGGCCGTCCGCCATGGCCGCGGGCTGCCCCATATCCGCCTTGACCGGGCGCTGGAATTCCTCATCGGAGACCGGCTGTGAGCGACCCACCCCCCGATCGGCGCCGCGGGCCCGTGGTGGTCGAGACCCCCGGCGAGGGGCGGCCGGGGCCGGCCCGGCGCGGCCCGGTGCTGATCGAGGGCGGACCGGCGCTGGAGACCCCCGCGCCCGGGCCGGACAGCGCGCCGCCCGTCCCCGATGACCCCGCGCCCGGGGCAGGCCCCGGCGCGCCGCCCCCTGCGCCGGTGCGGCGGGACTGGCTGGGCCGCGCCATCGGGGCCGCATTCCTCGCGCTGGTGCTGCTGTTCCT
>RFGB01000141.1 GCA_003697125.1 Alphaproteobacteria bacterium | reverse complement strand
TGCCCGACCGCTGGATCGGCGCGCCCTGGACGGCTCCCGAAACCGTTCTGGCGCGGGCAGGCCTGCGGCTGGGGCACGACTATCCGCGGCCAATCGTCGACCTCGCCGCCTCGCGCGAGCGCGCGCTCGCGGCCTGGCACGGCCTGAGGACCGGCTGAGCGGCGCGCCGCCGGCGGGGCCTCGTGCCGCCCCCGCGGCCCGGGAGGGGGCGCGGGGGATGCTCCGGGCGCCGTATTGCGGCGAGGCGTCGCGTGGCACAGAATGGCCGCGGCGCCTGCGCCGGGCCGGAGGGTGCGATGGCGATCGGAGACTGGACCGAACGGTTCACGGGCACCCGCGGCTTGCCCCGCCGGGTGCGCGACCGGCTGCTGCAGATCGCCCATGTCCGGCGCGTTTGCAGGGGCGAGCAGGTATTCGGCCCGGCCAATGTGCCCGATTCGCTCTTGTTCCTCCATGACGGAACGATCCGGGTGCTGCAGCGGTCCGAGAGCGGCCGCGAGATCGTGCTCTATCGCGTCGAGGCGGGCGAGAGCTGCGTGCTGACCACCGCCTGCATGCTGGCCGAGGAGGCATACAACGCCGAGGGCATCGCCGAGACCGACGTGACCATTGTCAGCCTGCCGAAGCTGGCATTCGACCAGCTGGTCGCCGAGGAGCCCGAGTTCCGCGCCTTCGTCTTCGCCGCCTATTCGCGCCGGCTGATCGACCTGCTGAGGGTGGTGGACGACGTCGCCTTCGGGCGGATGGACATGCGCCTTGCCGAACGGCTGCTGGCGATGGCCGGGGATGGGGCCGAGGTTCAGGCCACCCATCAGCAGCTGGCCGCCGAGCTGGGCACGGCGCGCGAGGTGGTCTCGCGCATCCTGAACGATTTCCACAAGCGCGGGCTGATCGAACCCGCCCGCGGGCGCATCCGCATCGCGGATGCCGGCGGTCTGCGGCGCCTGGCCGAGAGCGGCTGAGCCCCGGCGCGATCCGCGCGCGATGGGTGACTTTGTCACTGAAGCGCGCGGGCGGGGTCCCTATCTGTGATGCGGGACCGAAAACCGGAGGACCACCGATGACCGCCAACATGGGCATGATCGACCGCATCCTGCGCGCCGCGCTGGGCGTGGTGCTTCTGTATCTCGCCTTCTTCAGCGGCCTGCCGGCGCTTGCCCAGCCGCTGTGGAAATATGGCGCCGCGCTGGTCGGCCTGGTGATGCTGGTCACCGCCGCGATCCGCATCTGCCCGCTCTATTCGCTTCTGGGCATCCGCACCTGCAGGGAGTGCTGACATGGAAACCGCATTCACGCCAATCGCCTCGTTCGGCGGCGGCCTGCTGATCGGGCTGGCCGCGGTGCTCCTGATGCTCGGCCTGGGCCGCATCTTCGGCGCCACCGGGATCGTCGCCGGGCTGGTCTTCCCCGAAAGCCGCGGCGAGTTCGCCTGGCGCGCCGCCCTGGTGGTGGGGATGGTGCTGGCGCCGGGCCTGATCTTCCTCGTGACCGGCGCCTGGCCGGCGCTGGATGTGCCGGTGAGCCCGCTGATGATCGCCGTGGGCGGGGTGATCGTGGGGCTCGGCGCCAGCCTCGGCTCGGGCTGCACCTCGGGCCACGGGGTGTGCGGCCTGTCGCGGCTGTCGCGGCGCTCGCTGGTCGCGGTGCCCACCTTCATGGCCACCGCCGCAATCACCGTCTTCGTCATCCGCCACGTTCTGGGAGCCTGAGACCATGAAACTCGCATTCGCTCTGGTCACCGGCCTGATCTTCGGCGCGGGCATTGCCATCTCGGGGATGATGAACCCGGCCAAGGTGCTGAACTTCTTCGACATTGCGGGTATCTGGGATCCGAGCCTGGCCTTCGTGATGGGCGGCGCGCTGATCGTCACCGCCATCGGCTACCGCCTGGCCTGGCGCCGCGCCGCGCCGCTGTTCGGGGGGCGCTTCCAGCTGCCCACCGCAACCGCGATCGACGCCCGGCTGATCGGCGGCTCGGCGCTGTTCGGCGTGGGCTGGGGGATCGCCGGCTTCTGCCCCGGAGCGGCCATCCCGGCGCTGGGCACCGGCCGCTGGGAGGTGGCGCCGTTCCTTGCCGCCGTCGTGGTGGGCCTGGCGCTTGCCCGCATCCTGCGCGGAGAGCCGCTGCTCCCCCGCTCCGCCCGGGCCTGACCGCCCGCATCGAACCAAAGGAGATCCGGACATGAACCGTCAGCAGCAGATGGACGCGCATGATCGCAAGATGGCCGAGGCCATCGCCACGCCGATCGCCAACTATCCCGTCGACATGAGCGTGAAGCCCGAGGTGCACGGCTTCTATGACGAGGCCACCGCCACGATCAGCTACATCGTCAAGGATCCGACCTCGGATGCGGCGGCGATCATCGACAGCGTGATGGACATCGACTATGCGGCCGGGCGCATCACCTTCGATCACGCCGACATGCTGATCGAGGAGATCCGCCGGCGGGGCCTGAGGCTCGAATGGATCATCGAGACCCATGCCCATGCCGACCACCTCTCGGCCGCGCCCTACATCCAGCAGAAGCTGGGCGGCAAGATCGGCATCGGCGAGAACATCCGCATCGTGCAGGACGTCTTCGGCAAGATCTTCAACGAAGGCACCGAGTTCCAGCGCGACGGCTCGCAGTTCGACGCGCTCTTCTCCGATGGCATGACCTACAGGATCGGCAACATGACCGCCTTCGCCATGCACACGCCGGGCCACACGCCGGCCTGCATGACCCATGTGATCGGCGATGCGGCCTTCGTCGGCGACACGCTCTTCATGCCCGATGGCGGCACCGCGCGGGCGGACTTCCCCGGCGGCGATGCCGGCACGCTCTATGACTCGATCATGAAGGTGCTGAGCCTGCCCGACGGGATGCGGCTGTTCATGTGCCACGACTACTGCCCCAATGGGCGCGAGCCCAGGTGGGAAACCACCGTGGCCGAGGAGAAGGCGTCGAACATCCACATCGCCGGCAAGTCGCGCGAGGAATTCATCCGCATCCGCACCGAGCGCGACAGGACGCTGAAGATGCCGACGCTGATCATCCCCTCGATCCAGGTCAACATCCGCGCGGGCCGCATCCCCACCGACAAGGACGGCAACCAGATGCTGAAGGTGCCGGTCAACAAGCTGTAGGAAGGGGAAGGATCCGCCATGGACGTCAGGAAGATCACCGACGAGCTTTCCGTGTCGCCGCAGATCGCCGTGGCGGATCTGCCCGCCCTGGCCCGGCTGGGTTTCCGCGCCGTCATCTGCAACCGCCCCGACGGCGAGGGCGCCGACCAGCCCACCTTCGAGGAGATCGAGGCGGCGGCGAGGAAGGCCGGGCTCGAGGCGGCCTATGTGCCGGTCCAGTCGGGCAAGGTGCGCGACGAGGACGTCGCGGCCTTCGGCAGGGCGCTGGCCGATCTGCCGCGCCCGGTGCTGGCCTATTGCCGGAGCGGCACCCGCTCGGTCACGCTGTGGTCGCTGCACGAGGCGAAGAGGCGCCCGCTGCCCGAGATCCTCGCCGCCACGAAGGCAGCAGGCTATGACATGAGCGGCGTGGCCCGGCGCATCGCCAATGGCGGCAGGACGCCCACCGATCGGGCTGACGCAAGATTCGACGTGGTCATCGTCGGCGGCGGCGCGGGGGGCATCGCCACGGCCGCAAGCCTGCAGCGCCGCAAGCCCGATCTTTCCATCGCCATCATCGACCCGGCCGATGTGCATTACTACCAGCCGGGCTGGACGCTGGTCGGCGCCGGCGTCTTCGCCCCGGCCGAGACCGCCCGCACCATGGCCGCGCTGATCCCGGCGGGCGTGAAATGGATCAAGGCCGCCGTCGCCGCCTTCGAGCCGCAGAACGACGCCGTCATCCTGGATGGCTGCCGGGTGGTCAGATACGACCGGCTGGTCGTCGCGCCGGGGCTGAAGCTGGACTGGGGCGCCATCGAGGGCCTGCCCGAGACGCTGGGCCGCAACGGGGTGACCTCGAACTACCGGTTCGACCTCGCGCCCTATACCTGGCAGCTGGTGCAGGAGATGCGGCAGGGCCGCGCGCTGTTCACCCAGCCGCCGATGCCGATCAAATGCGCGGGCGCCCCGCAGAAGGCGATGTATCTCTCGGGTGACGCCTGGTCCCGCGGCGGGGTGCTGAAGGACATCGACATCCAGTTCATGAACGCCGGCGGGGTGCTGTTCGGGGTCAGGGAGTATGTGCCGGCGCTGATGAGATATGTCGAGAAATACGGCGTGGCGCTGAACTTCTTCCACAATCTCGTGGCGATTGACGGGGAGGCGAAGAAGGCGACCTTCAGGGTCGCCAAGCCCGATGCCGAGCCCGCCGAGGTCACGGTCGATTTCGACATGATCCATGTGGTGCCGCCGCAGGTCGCCCCAGACTTCATCCGCGTCTCGCCGCTGGCCGATGCGGCCGGCTGGGTCGATGTCGATCCGGCGACCCTGCGCCACAAGACCCATCAGAACATCTGGAGCCTCGGCGACGTGATGAACGCGCCCAACGCCAAGACCGCGGCGGCCGCGCGCAAGCAGGCGCCGGTCGTGGCCGAGAACATCGTCGCCGATATCGAGGGCCGCAGCCCGGCGGCCGCCTATGACGGCTACGGCTCCTGCCCGCTGACGGTGGAACGCGGCAAGATCGTGCTGGCCGAGTTCGGCTATGGCGGCGTGCTCAAGCCGTCCTTCCCGAAATGGCTGATCGACGGCACCCGCCCGTCGCGGCTTGCCTGGCTGCTGAAGGAACGCATCCTGCCGCCGGTCTACTGGCAGGCGATGCTGAAGGGGCGCGAATGGCTCGCCCGCCCCGAAGCCGTCACCGCCGCGGCGGGCTGAGCGCGCCGCCATCGCCCGCCCGGACCCGCCTGACAGGAAAGACCCCGACCGATGAAAGCGTTGCGCCGACATCTTCCGGTCCTCGACTGGGGCCGCAGCTATGACCGCCGGACATTGTCAAGCGACCTGATCGCGGCGGTGATCGTCACGATCATGCTGATCCCGCAATCGCTGGCCTATGCGCTTCTGGCCGGTCTGCCGGCGCAGGCGGGGATCTATGCCTCGATCGCGCCGATCATCCTCTATGCGATCTTCGGAACCAGCCGGGCGCTGGCGGTGGGGCCGGTGGCGGTGGTCTCGCTGATGACCGCGGCCGCGGTGGGGCAGGTGGCCCAGCAGGGCACGGCGGGCTATGCGGTCGCGGCGCTGACGCTGGCCATGCTCTCGGGCGGGTTCCTGGTGGCTCTGGGGGTGTTCCGGCTGGGCTTTCTGGCGAATTTCCTCAGCCATCCGGTGATCGCGGGCTTCATCACCGCCTCGGGCATCCTGATCGCGACCAGCCAGCTGAAGCATGTGCTGGGGGTGCCGGCCGGCGGCCATTCGCTGCCCGAGATGGTCGGCGCGCTGATCGGCAATCTCGGCCAGACCAACCCGGTCACGCTGGTGATCGGCGCTGCCGCGACCGCCTTCCTGTTCTGGGTGCGCCGGGGGCTGAAGCCGCTGCTGCGCCGGGCGGGGCTGTCGGCCTTCCTCGCCGATGTGCTGACCAAGTCGGGGCCGGTCGCGGCGGTGGTGGTGACCACGGCGGCGGTGTGGGGGCTGGGGCTGGATCGGCACGGGGTCGCGATCGTGGGCGATGTGCCGCAGGGTCTGCCGCCCCTGACGCTGCCCTCATTCGCCCCCGATCTTCTGGGCGCGCTGCTGCTGCCGGCGATCCTGATCTCGATCATCGGCTTCGTGGAATCGATCTCGGTCGCGCAGACGCTGGCGGCCCGCAGGCGCCAGCGCGTGGACCCCGATCAGGAGCTGATCGGCCTGGGCGCGGCCAATCTGGGCGCGGCCTTCACCGGCGGCTATCCGGTCACCGGCGGTTTCGCGCGCTCGGTGGTCAATTTCGACGCGGGCGCCGAGACCCCGGCCGCGGGCGCCTTCACCGCGCTGGGGCTGCTGTTCGCCTCGCTGTTCCTGACGCCGCTGGTCCACTACCTGCCGAAGGCGACGCTCGCGGCCACGATCATCGTGGCGGTGCTGAGCCTTGTCGACCTGTCGATCCTGCGCCGGACCTGGGCCTATTCCCGCGCCGACTTCGCCGCCGTGGCCGCGACGATCCTGCTCACGCTGCTGATGGGGGTCGAGACGGGGGTGGCCAGCGGGGTGGCGATCTCGATCCTGCTGCATCTCTACAAGACCTCGCGGCCGCATGTGGCCGAGGTCGGGCTTGTCCCCGGCACGCAGCATTTCCGCAACGTCCTGCGCCACCGGGTGCTGACCGACCCCACGCTGCTGACGCTGCGCGTGGACGAGAGTCTGTATTTCGTGAATGCCCGCTTCCTGGAGGATCTGGTTCAGGAGCGTGTCACCGAGGGCTGCGCGATCCGCAACGTGGTGCTGATGTTCTCGGCGGTGAACGAGGTGGACTTCTCGGCGCTGGAAAGCCTCGAGGCGATCAATCACCGGCTGAAGGACATGGGGGTCGGCCTGCACCTGTCCGAGGTCAAGGGCCCGGTGATGGACCGGCTGAAGACCACCCGCTTCCTCTCGGAGCTGAACGGCCGGGTGTTCCTGTCGCAGTATGACGCCTGGTGCGCGCTGGCCCGCCGGCCCGAGGAAAGGGCCGCGGCCGAGTGAGCCCCGCCCCCGGGCCGGGGGGCGGGGCGCGCCGCCCCCCGGTCGCGGCGGGGCATCCCATCAGCGATAGGGATAGCCCGCCTTCTCCATCGTGGCGGCGTAGTCCTTGAAGATCTGCACCACCTTCGCCGCGCGCGGGCTGGAGGCCGCGACCTCGTCCCAGAACTGGGCCGCGTCGGCCACCACCCGGGCCCATTCCTCGGGCGGGATCGAGGTCAGCTCCATCTTCTCGCCCTCGACGCGAAGCTTGGCCTCGCCGCCCCAGTACCAGATGTTGCGGTAATAGTGGGACTGGTCGATGGTGACCCTGAACAGTTCCTGAAGATGCGGGGGCACCTTCTTCCAGCTCTCGGTGTTGACGAAGTAGGAACCGAACCACGCGCCGGTGACCGAGTTGGTGAGGGCATAGTTGCACACATCCGCCCAGCCGACCTCATAGGCCTCGGTGAAGCCGCACCAGGCCACGCCGTCAAGCTCGCCGGTGCGCATCGCAACCTCGACATCGTCCCAGGGCACGGTGACCGGGATCAGGCCGTAGCGCGACAGGAAGCGCCCCGCGGTGGGCACGCCGAACACCCGCAGGCCGTTCATGTCCGCGAGCGAGCGGATCGGCTTGTCCACGGTGAAGATGTGCAGCGGGTCCCAGGCGCCGGTCGACAGCCAGGTGACGTTGTCGACCTCGGAATAGGCCTCGCGCCAGATCTCGTCGAGGCCGTAATACATGAACATCGCCCCCACATCGAGACTGTAGCGGGTGGCGAAGGGGAAGTAGCCGCCGAACACCGCGATGTCCACGGGCGAGGCCATCGTCGCCTCGTCCGACTGCACCGCATCCAGGGTGCCGTTCTGCAGGGCGCGGAACAGTTCGGCCGTCGGCACCAGCTGGTCGGCGTAATAGAGCTCGATCTCCATCTCGCCATTGGCTGCGGCATTGAAGGCGTCGATCTGCGGCTTGATGACATGGGCGCCGAGCGGCGCGCCCGAATAGGTCTGCAGCCGCCAGCGGATCGGCGCCTGCGCCCTGACGATGGCCGGCGCGGCGAGCGTCGCGCCCGCGGCCGCCGCGGTGCCGAGGCCGGCCCGCTGCAGGAAGGCGCGGCGCGTCGCTAGGATGCGTTCGGAGGGGGAGGGGGTCTTGGTGCTGTCCGACATGTCGTCTCTCCTCTGCTGGACGGTTGCGGCCGTCACCGGCCGGGCGCCGGGGCGGTTTCACCTCACATTGGCGTTCTGCGGCAGCCACAGCGCGATCTCGGGGAAGACCATCACCAGCGCGATGGTCAGCGCCATCATCAGCGCGAAGGGCCAGATCGAGCGGTAGATGTCGATCAGCCGGATCTCGGGCGGCGCCAGTGAGCGCATCAGGAACAGGTTGTAGCCGAAGGGCGGGGTGATGTAGGCGATCTGGCAGGTCATGGTGTACAGCACGCCGAACCAGATCAGCGCATTGTCGATGCCCAGATCCAGCGCGCGCACCAGCGGCACATAGAGCGGCGCGACGATCACCAGCATCGCGGTATCGTCCAGGAACATCCCCATCAGGATGAAGCTGAGCTGCATCATGATGATGATCGTCCAGGGCGACAGCTCCCAGCGGGTGATGAACAGCGATTCGATCGCGCGCACCGCGCCCAGCCCGTCGAAGACGGTGCCGAAGGCCAGCGCGGCCAGGATCAGCCACAGGAACATGCAGGAGATGGCCAGCGTCTTGCGCGCGGTGTCATGCAGAACGCGCAGCGTCAGCCGCCGCTTGGCCAGCGCCGCCAGCGTGGCCGCCGCCGCGCCCACCGCCGAGCTCTCGACAAGGCTCGTCACCCCCATCACGAACAGCCCGGTCATGAAGAAGAAGATGGCGAAGGGCGCGATGCCCGCGCGCAGAAGCTTCAGCTTCTCGCCCAGCGGCATGCGCAGCTCCTCCTCCGATACCGTGGGCGCCAGCGCCGGATTGACCCGGCAGCGCACCCAGACATAGACGAGGAACATCGCCGCCATCAGCAGGCCCGGGAACACGCCGGCAAGCCACAGCTGGCTGACCGGCTGGCGGGCGATCATGCCGTAGAGCACCAGCACCACCGAGGGCGGCACCAGGATGCCCAGCGAGGATCCCCCCTGCACCACGCCGGTGATCAGCACCTTGTCATAGCCGCGGCGCAGCATCTCGGGCAGGGCGATGGTGGCCCCGATGGCCATGCCCGCCACCGACAGCCCGTTCATGGCCGAGATGATCACCATCAGCAGGATGGTGCCGATCGCCAGCCCCCCGCGCAGGCGCCCGAACCAGACATGCAGCATCCGGTACAGGTCCTCGGCGATGCCCGATTCCGACAGGATGTAGCCCATGTAGACGAACATCGGCAGCGTCAGCATGGGGAACCAGTTGAACAGCTTGAACGCCTGGCTGAACGGAAGCTCGACCCCGCCGGTGCCATAGAGCAGGAGCACCGCGGCCGAGGCGACGAAGCCGATGGCGGCGAAGACGCGCTGCCCGGTCATCAGCAGCAGCATCATCGACGCGAACATCAGAAGGGCGATCGCCTCGTGGCTCATTCCAGCGCCTCCCCGCGCAGGGTGGCGATGTGCTTGAACAGCAGTGCCACCGACTGCATCAGCATCAGCACGATGCAGCCCACCATCAGCGCCTTGATGGGTATCATCGAGGGGTTCCACATCGAGAAGCGCCGCTCGTTGGTCTGGATGGCGTATTCCAGCGAGGAGATCGATCCCACCAGCAGCACCGCCAGATAGAAGATCAGGCAGCCGATGGTCAGCAGATCCATCCGCGCCTTCCCGCGCCGGCTGAGGCCGGAATAGAACAGGTCCATCCGCACGTGGGAATCGTCGCGCAGCGTCATCGCCCCGCCCATGAAGTAATAGGCCGCCAGGGTGAACTGCGCGAATTCCACGCACCAGTGCAGCGGGATGTTGATCACGTTGCGGGTGACCGCGTCCAGAAGCAGCACGCCGACCATCACGAAGATCAGATACATCGCCAGAAGGCCGACCAGTCCGGCGGCCCGGTCCATCACGCGCACATAGATCCTGATAGCCTTCGGCATGGTCAGCCGCACCTCCCGTCGTTCCGTCGCTTGCCGGCGGCGCTCATCTGACCTCGACCTTCGCGACGGCGAGCGCGGCGGCGAGTGGCGCGTCCGGTTCCCGCTCCGAAACAAGCACATCGATTTCGTCGAGTCGACAGACAGCGAATGCCGCGCGGCGCCCGAACTTGGCCGAAGGGGCGACGACGATCACGTTGCGGGCATGGGCGATCATCGCCCGCGCGATCTGGGCCTCGTCGAAATCCGCATCCATCGCCCCCGCCGCATCCAGCGCCGCCACGGTCAGCACGGCATGATCGGCCTGGAAGCGGCCGATCTGCTCGATGGCCAGGGGGCCGACGGTCTGGTCATTGCCGGGCATGTGAAGCCCGCCCAGCAGGAACACGCGCCGCCCGTCGCCCGACAGGGTCCGCGCGATGCCCAGCGAATTGGTGATCACCGTCAGCCGGTCGAGATTGCGCAGCGCCGCGGCGCAGGCCAGCGTGGTGGTGCCGGTGTCCAGGAACAGCGTGTCGCCCGGCGCGATCAGCCCCGGCAGGCGCCGCGCGATCTCGGCCTTGGCGGCGGCATGTTCGGCCATGCGTTCGCGAAAGCTGCCCTCGGCATGCAGCCGCAGCCGCCGCGCCCCGCCCTTCAGCCGCTGCAGCGCGCCGGTGCTGGCCAGCGCGAACAGATCGCGCCGGATGGTTTCCCGCGAGACGCCGAAGGTCGCGGCCAGCGCCTCGGTCGAGGCCTCGCCGTCGCGCGCGACCATCTCCAGAATCCGCGCCCGGCGATCGCTCGGCCGCATCCTGCCCCCCCCCTTGTCCCGACCGGCAGGAAACCGCGCCGGGCATGACCGTGTCAACATCTATCGCACTGCGACATGCCGGATACGGAAGGGCTGCAAGCGGGAAATTGACTGTTCGGGCGCGTCATGCCAGTCTCGGCGCAACCGTCGCACGGCCGGCCGATGGTGCCCGGATGGAGATGGGGTGATGGGGCAGGGCAGCGTCCGGGGCGGTATGCATGATGTCGCGGTGATCGGCGCGGGTGTGGTCGGCTGCGCGATCGCCCGGCGCTTCGCGCTGGAGGGGGCGCGGGTCGTCATCCTCGAGAAGGCCGCCGACATCCTCGACGGCGCGTCGAAGGGAAATTCCGCCATCCTGCATACCGGATTCGATGCCCCGCCCGGCTCGCTCGAGGCCGCCTGCATCGCCGAGGGCTACCGCGAATATCTCGCGATCCGCGCGCGGCTGGGCCTGCCCCTGGTCGAGACCGGGGCGCTGGTGATCGCCTGGACCGAGGATGAGGAGGCGGCGCTGCCCGGGCTGATCGCGCGGGCGCGGGCCAATGGCGTGGATGATGTCGCGCCGCTGTCGCGCGCCGAGATCCTGGCGCTGGAGCCGCAGCTGTCGCCCGCCCTGCGCGCGGGGTTCCGCATCCCGCGCGAGCATGTGATCGACCCCTGGTCGGCGCCGCTGGCCTATCTGTCCCAGGCGATCGCGCATGGGGCCGAACTGCGCCGCGGCACCGCCCTGCTGGGGGGCGATTTCGACGGCGCGGCCTGGCAGCTGCGCACCTCCCAGGGCCCGCTGCGCGCGGGGCTGGTCATCGCCGCGGCGGGGCTTCACGGCGATCTGGTCGACCGGCAGCTTGTCGGCGGGGCCGATTTCACCATCCGTCCGCGCAAGGGCCAGTTCGTGGTCTTCGACAAGACCGCCGCCGGGCTGGTCGGCCACATCATCCTGCCGGTGCCGACCGCGGTCTCGAAGGGCGTGGTGCTGTGCCGCACCGCCTTCGGCAATCTTCTGGTCGGCCCGACCGCCGAGGATCAGCAGGATCGCGAGGTCGCGCCGCTCGATCGCGCGACCCTGGTCGCGCTGCGCCGCCGGGGCGAGGAGATCCTGCCCGCGCTGGCCGGCCATGATGTCACCGCGATCTATGCCGGGCTGCGCCCGGCCACCGAGCACAAGGACTATCGCATCCGCTTCGATGCCGCCCGCCGCTATGTCTCGGTGGGGGGGATCCGGTCCACCGGGCTCAGCGCGGCGCTGGGCATCGCCGGGCATGTCCTGCGGCTGGTGCAGGGCGGCGGCCTGGCCTGGACGGCGCCGGAAACGATCCGGTGGCCGCGCGTGCCGAACATCAGCGAGACCGCCCCGCGCGACTGGCAGCTGCCGGGCAATGGCGGCATCGTCTGCCATTGCGAGCGGGTGACCCGGCGCGAGATCGAGGCGGCGCTGGACGGGCCGCTTGCCGCGCGCAGCCTCGCCGGGCTGAAGCGGCGCACCCGCGTGACCATGGGACGCTGCCAGGGCTTCTACTGCACCGCTGCGCTGGCCGAAATCACCCGCGGCCGGCTCGCCTGCCCGATCGCCGAGGTGCCCGACGATGGCTGAGCTTCCCGATCGGGCCGAGGTGGTGATCGTCGGGGCGGGCCCGGCCGGGCTGTCGGCGGCGGCCGAGCTCGGCGCGCGCGGCATCCGAGGGGTGGTGGTGCTGGAACGCGAGCCGGTCGCGGGCGGGGTGCCGCGCCATTGCGGCCATTCGCCCTTCGGCCTGCGCGAGTTCCGCCGGCCGATGTTCGGCCCCGCCTATGCCCGGGCGCTGGCCGCGCGGGCGGTCGCGGCGGGGGCGCGGCTGTTCACCCGCGTCACCGTCACCGCGCTGCTGCCCGGGCCGCGGCTGCAGCTGTCCACCCCGGACGGAACGGGCGAGATCGCGGCGCGCGCGGTGCTGCTGGCCACCGGCGCGCGCGAATCCAGCCGCGCCGAGCGCCTGATCGGCGGCACCAGGCCCGCGGGCGTGCTGACCACCGGCGCGCTGCAGGCGCTGGTCTACGGCGCCGGGCAGCGCCCCTTCCGGCGGCCGGTGATCCTGGGCACCGAACTCGTCTCCTTCTCGGCGGTGCTGACCTGCCGGCATGGCGGCATCCGCCCGGTGGCGATGGTCGAACCCGGATCCCGGATCACCGCGCGCGCCCCCGCCGCGCTGCTGCCCCGGCTTCTGGGCATCGCGCTTCTGACCGGGACCGATGTCGAGGCGGTGCTGGGGCGCGACCGGGTCGAGGCGGTGGCGCTGCGCGGGCCGGGGGGCGCGCGCAGCCTTCCCGCCGACGGGCTGGTGGTCACCGGCCGTTTCCGGCCCGAGGCAAGCCTGGTGCGGGCCAGCCATCTCGTCCATGACCGGGCGACCGGCGGGCCCGAGATCGACGAGTGCGGGCGCTGTTCGGACCCCGCCTTCTTCGCCGCGGGCAACGGGCTGCGCCCGGTCGAGACCGCCGGCTGGTGCTGGGCCGAGGGGCGGGCGGTGGCGCGCGCCATCGCCGCCGATCTGCGCGGCGGCGGGCCGGCGCGGACGGCCGAGCGCATCGCCGTGGCGGGAGATGCCATCCGCTATGTCCTGCCGCAGCGTGTGGGCGCGGGCGGAGAGACCGCCTTCCGCCATTTCCAGCTGCGGCTGGGCCGGCCGTTCCGGGGCACGCTGACGGTGACCGCCGGCGGGCGGGTGGTCGCCCGGCGCAGGGTCGATTCGCTGCCCGAACGCCGCCTGCTTCTGCCCGTGCCGGACCGGGCCGGGGCGACCGTCATCGCCGCCGAGGAGGCAGGGCCGTGAAGCTTCTCGCCATCGATCAGGGCACCACCAGCACCCGGGCCTTCCTGGTGGACATGGCCGGGGGGATGGAGCTGGTGCACAGCGCCGCGCATCGCCAGATCCGGCCCCGCCCGGGCTGGGTGGAGCATGACCCCGAGGAACTGCTCGCCCATGTCTCGGCGGCGCTTGCCGCCGGGGCGGGACGGGCGGCGGCGGTGGGGATCGCCAATCAGGGCGAAAGCTGCCTGGCCTGGGACCGGATCAGCGGGCGGCCGCTGGGCCCGGTGATCGTCTGGCAGGACGAGCGCACCCTCGATGCGACCGAGCGCCTGCGCGCCGCGGGGGCCGAGGCGCTGACGCTGGCGCGGGCGGGCCTGCCGCTCGATCCCTATTTCTCGGCCTCGAAGCTGGGCTGGATGCTCGAGAACCTGCCCGAGGTGGCGGCCGCGGCGCGGGCCGGGCGGCTGTGCCTGGGCACCACCGATGCCTTCTTCCGCCACCGTCTGACCGGGCGGTTCGAGACCGATGTCGCCACGGCGTCGCGCACCGCGCTGATGGATCTGGCCCGCTGCCGCTGGGACGAGGAGCTGTGCGCGCTGTTCGGCGTGCCGGCCGAGGCGCTGCCGGCGATCACGCCGACGGCCGGCGCGCTGGGCGAGACCGCGCCCGGGGGCCTGCCGCTGACCGCCAGCATCGTCGATCAGCAGGCCGCGCTTCGCGGCCATGGCTGCCGCGCGCCGGGTGACGCCAAGATCACCTTCGGCACCGGCGCCTTCGTCCTGGCGGTGGCCGGGCCGGACTGCCCCGCCGCGGGGCGGGGGCCGCTGCCCACCGTCGCCTGGACCGGCCCCGGGGGCGGGACGGTCTATGCGCTGGATGGGGGCGTCTATGCCGCGGCCGCCGCGGTGAACTGGGCCCGCGGGCTGGGCCTGTTCGACAGCTTTGCCGAGATCGACGGCTTCGACCGCCCGCCGGCCATCGCGCGCGGGGTGGTGTTCGTCCCCGCGCTCGCCGGGCTGGCATGCCCGCACTGGGACCGGCGGGCGAGGGGGGCCTGGCTCGGGCTGGGCCTGGCGGACGATCGGCGCGACCTGATGCAGGCGGTGCTGGAGGGGATCGCCCTGCGCACCGCCGAGGTGGTCGGCGCCATGGATGCGATCACCCCGGTCTCGGCCTGCATCCCGATCGATGGCGGGATGACGCGCAACCGGTGGTTCTGCCAGTTCCTCGCCGACTGCCTGGGTCGGACGGTGCTGGTCTCGGACCAGCCCGAGCTGACCGCGCTGGGCACGGCGATCCTGGCCGCCGAGGGCGCGAGCCTGGCGATCGGGCGGCCGCCGGCGGGCCGCCGGGTGGAGCCGCGCGCGCAGCCGGCGGAGTGGATCGCCCGGTTCGCCGAGGCGCGCCGGCTGGTGCAGGATTTCGCCGCCCGCGGCTGACCCCCGCGCC
Organism: Alphaproteobacteria bacterium; assembly: GCA_003697125.1. Taxonomy (GTDB): domain Bacteria; phylum Pseudomonadota; class Alphaproteobacteria; order Rhodobacterales; family Rhodobacteraceae; genus J013. The sequence goes on along the minus strand of RFGB01000141.1, from coordinate 8,238 downwards.
GCGCGCCCCCGCCGCGGGGCGGGACCGGCGCCCCCGGCTGCCCGCGCTAGGGGTTCGGATCCTCCGCCCCCGCCTCCTCGCCATGGGGGTCATAGAAACCCCAGCCATCGGGGTCGTAGCCGCGCGACAGCGCGATCCGGGTGGCGCGTTCCTCGTGCCGCCAGATCGCGTCGGCCTCGAAGGGAACGCCGGGAACCGAGGCCTCGACGGTGCCGTCCTCGGGCAGCACCACCACATCGAAGCCGGCCCGCTCCAGCGCCGCGACGAATCCCGCCTCGTCGGCATCCTCCTCGCCGGGGACGAAATGCAGATCGAGCGTGATCGGCGTGCCCGGCGCGAGGCCCGACTCGCGCTGAAGCTCGCGGAAGATCTCGGCGCTGTCGCGGCGCTGTCCGTCGAAGTCCCAGGCCGGGGTCGCGCCCTTCATGCCGCATCCCCCATCGCGTCGCGGTGGCGGGCGAGGATCGCCTCGGCATTCTGCAGCACCCGCCGCACATTGCGCGCGGCCTGGCGGATGCGGTGCTCGTTCTCGACCAGGCCCAGCCGGACATGGCCCTCGCCATATTCGCCGAAGCCCACCCCGGGCGAGACGGCGACCCCGGCCTCGGTCAGCAGGATCTTGGCGAAGGCCATCGAGCCCAGCCGGTCGAAGGGGGCGGGCACCGGCGCCCAGGCGAACATGGTGGCCGGCGGCGCGGGGATCGCCCAGCCCGCGCGGCCCATCGCCTCGATCAGCACGTCGCGCCGGGCGCGGTAGGTCGCGCGGATGGCGGCGATGCAGTCGTCGGGCCCGTTCAGCGCCGCCGCGGCCGCGACCTGGATGGGGGTGAAGGCGCCATAGTCCAGATAGGACTTGATGCGCGCCAGCGCCTCGATCAGCCGGCGGTTGCCCACCGCGAAGCCCATCCGCCAGCCGGGCATGGAATAGGTCTTGGACAGCGAGGTGAATTCCACCGCCACCTCGCGCGCGCCGGGCACCTGCAGGATCGACGGCGGCGGCGGCCCGTCGAAATAGATCTCGGCATAGGCGAGATCCGACAGCACCCACAGCCCGTGGCGCCGGGCGAAGGCGACCAGTTCGGCATAGAAGTCGAGGTCGCAGACCTGCGCGGTGGGGTTCGAGGGGAAGTTGACCACCACCGCCACCGGGGCCGGCACCGAATGGCGGACCGCCCGGTCCAGCCCGCGCATGTAGGCTTCGGGATCGAAGTGCCCCGACTCGTTCAGCATCGGCACATGGCGCAGCGTGCCCCCGGCGATCATGAAGCCGTAGGGGTGGATGGGATAGGAGGGGTTGGGCACCAGCACCACATCCCCCGGGGCGGTGATCGCCATGGCGAGATTGGCCAGCCCCTCCTTCGAGCCCAGCGTGGCGATCACCTCGGTCTCGGGGTCGAGCTCGACCCCGAAGCGGCGCGCGTAATAGCCCGCCTGGGCGCGGCGCAGCCCCGGGATGCCCCGCGATGCCGAATAGCGGTGGGTGCGGGGCTTGCGCACGGTCTCGATCAGCTTCTCGACGATGTGCGCGGGCGTGTCCATGTCGGGATTGCCCATGCCGAAATCGATGATGTCCCGCCCCCGGGCACGCATCTCGGCCTTCATCCGGTTGACCTCGGCGAAGACATAGGGGGGCAGGCGCTTGATGCGGTAGAACTGTTCGTGGGTGGGCTCGGCCATCGTCACCGCCATCACGTCGGGATCCTGCGGGCGGGATACACCCCGCGCGGCAGCGGCGCAACGGGCGCTCAGCGCCGCGCGGGATAAAGCCGCCGCCGGTCCGCCGGAGTCAGCACCGGGGCGGCCAGCGCCTCGGCCCGGGCGCGCATCCGCGCCGCCTCGGCCCGCAGCGCCTCCACCACCGCCGCGCCCGTCTCGGGATCGGGGGGATCCCGTGGGGCCGGCGCGGCGATGTCGGGCATGTCCACCAGCCGCGGCCATGGCGCCGCGGCCGCGGCGCGGTCGACGGGCAGGGCGGCGATGTCGGGGGCGAAGGCGGGCGAGTCGCCGCAGCCCGCGACGAGGGCGGTGGCGAGGAATGCGGCCGGCGCGGCCCGGCGGCTGGTCATGCTGCGCTCTCCCCGGCCGGGCTTCCTGTGGCCCCGGCGCTGTGGCATAGTCGCGCCAAGCCTAGCAGAGCGCGGGCGCGCGGCAAGGGGCCGGGCAGGGGGAGGATTCATGGGGGCGCGGAGCGAGCCAGACGATCTGCCGGTTGAGGAGCTTGCGGCCCAGGCCGAGGCTGCGCAGCAGTTCGCGGCCAACATGGCGCGGGTGCTGGAGCAGAGCCAGCAGATCTGGGCCGCCTTCCTCGAAGGCCAGATGAAGGGGGACCAGCCCCTGCAGGGGGATCCTCTGAACCTTGCGCCCGCCTTCACCGAGCTTGCGCAGTCGCTGGCGACCCATCCCGAGCGGGTGGCCGAGGTCGCGCTCGACTACTGGACGCGCCAGGCCGAGCTGTGGCGCCGGATGACGATGAAGGCGCTGGGGGTGGCCGATGAGGGGCCCGTGGCCGAGCCCGCCCCGGGCGACAAGCGGTTCCGCCATCCCGACTGGTCGCAGAACGTCCTGTTCGACTATCTCAAGCAGTCCTATCTTCTGGCCGCGGGCACCATCCAGAAGCTGGTGGATGCGGGCGATGACGAGCTCGACCCCCGCGACCGCAAGAAGGTCGCCTTCTTCACCCGCCAGTTCATCGAGGCGCTGAGCCCGTCGAACTTCTTCGCGCTCAATCCCGAGGTGCTGCGCACCACCGTCGAGGAGAAGGGCGAGAATCTGGTGCGCGGGCTGCAGATGATGCTGGAGGACCTGCAGCGCGGTAAGGGCCGGCTGCTGATCCGTCAGACCGACATGGAACGCTTCGAGGTCGGGCGGAACATGGCCGTCACCCCGGGCAAGGTGATCTTCCAGAACGAGATCATGCAGCTGATCCAGTATGCGCCGACCACCGAGACGGTGCACAGGCTGCCGCTGCTGTTCGTTCCCCCCTGGATCAACAAGTACTACGTCCTCGACCTCAATCCCGAGAAGTCGATGGTGCGCTGGCTGGTCGATCAGGGCCACACCGTCTTCATGATCTCCTGGGTCAATCCCGATGAACGCCAGAAGGACGAGACCTGGGAGAGCTACATGCTCAAGGGCCCGTCCACGGCGATCGACAAGGTGCTGGAGGAGACCGGCGAGAAGCAGGTGAACATCGCCTCCTACTGCATCGGCGGCACCCTGACCGCGACGCTTCTGGCCTGGATGGCGGCGCGGCGCGACCGGCGCGTGAAATCGGCAACCTTCCTGACCACGCTGCTGGACTTCGCCGATGCCGGCGAACTTCAGGTCTTCGTGGACGAGAAGACCCTGGAGGCGATGGACGAGCAGATGGAGAAGGGCTATCTGCCGGCCGAGGCCATGGCCACCGCCTTCAACATGCTGCGCGCCTCGGACCTGATCTGGGGCTATGTGGTCAACAACTATCTTCTGGGCCGCGAACCATTCCCCTTCGACCTGCTCTACTGGAATTCCGACAGCACCGCCATGCCGGCGAAGGTGCATCACTTCTATCTGGACACCTTCTACAACCGCAACGCCCTGGTGGCCGGAGAGGTCGAGCTGGGCGGCGTGCGGCTGGATCTGGGCCGCATCACCCTGCCGGTCTATCACCTGGCCACGAAGGAGGATCACATCGCCCCCGCGCCCAGCGTCTATCTCGGCGCCCGGCAGATGAAGCGCGCCCGCGCCCGCTTCGTCCTCGCCGGATCGGGCCATATCGCCGGCGTGGTCAATCCCCCCGCCGCGGGCAAGTATCAGTTCTGGACGCGGCCCGATCTCGACCCCGCGACGCTGGAGGAATGGCTTGCCGGCGCGACCGAGCATCCCGGCTCGTGGTGGCCGGACTGGGACGCCTGGCTTGCCGCGCATTCGCGCGGGCGGGTGCCGGCCCGCGCGCCCGGCCGGGTGCTGACCCCGATCGAGGATGCGCCGGGCAGCTATGTGAAGGTGCGCTTCGACCGGCGCTGATCCCGTTGACCCCGATCAAGGCGCGGCCGCCCCGGGGCGGGGCATCCTGCGCCGGAACCTGCATGGGAGCGTGATGTGAAACCGATCCTGGTGGCAACCGATCTGAGCGAGCGCGCCGACCGCGCCATCGAACGCGCCTTCCTTCTGGGCAGCGAGCATGGCGCGGAGGTGGTGGTGCTGACCGTGCTGGAGGAGGCGCTGGCCGAGCGCCTGGGCGCCGACGTCACCAAGGCGACGCGGGACCGGCTGACCTCGCATGTCGCATCGCTCGCGGTCGCCCATGGCGTGCCACACCGCGTCGAGGTGGCGCTGGGCAAGCCCTATCGCGAGATCCTGGCGCAGGCCGCGCAGTGCAACCCCGAACTGATCGTGATGGGCATGCACCGCGAGAACGGGCTTCTGGACCTGTTTCGCGGCACAACGGTGGCGCGGGTCGCCCGCGGCGGGGTCTGGCCGGTGCTGCTGGTGCGCGATCATCCCGACCGGCCCTATCAGCGCGCGCTGGTGGCGGTCGACTTCTCGGATGCCTCGCGCCGGGCGCTGCAGGCGGTCCGCCGCCTGGCACCCGCGGCCGAACGCTGGCTGGTCCATGCCTATACCGTGCCGTTCCGGGGCTATATCGCCGTGGGGGCGGATCCGGGGGCGGTGATCGCCAGCCCCGAGGGCCGGGCCGCCGATGCCGAGGCGCGCCGCGAGATGGCCGCCTTCCTCGAATCGGTCGGGCCGGAGCCGAATCCCCCGATCGTCGCCGAGGGCGGGGTCCTCTCGGTGCTGCATCGCGCCCGCGCCGAGGTGAAGCCGGATCTGATCGCGGTCGGCCGCCACGGGCGGCCGGGGCTGCTGCACGCCATCCTGGGCAGCGTGGCCGAGGAACTGCTGCGCGATCCGCCCTGCGACCTGCTGGTCGCCTGACCGGGCAGGGGGCTGCGGCCGCGCGATCCGCGCCCCGTTGCGCGGACGCTGCGATTAACACCTTGCAATTCGCGCGCCGTTCACACATTTTCCCGCCGCGACGAGGAGTCCGGCGCGGCGGGACCGGGAGAGGACATGGCCAAGGAAGAGATGCTCGAGTTTCCCGGGGTGGTGGTCGAACTGCTGCCCAACGCGACCTTCCGCGTGAAGCTCGACAATGGCCATGAGATCATCGCCCACACCGCCGGCAAGATGCGCAAGAACCGCATCCGCGTGCTTGCGGGCGACAAGGTGCAGGTCGAGATGACCCCCTATGACCTGACCAAGGGCCGCATCACCTATCGCTTCAAGTAGTGCGCCTGATCCTGGGATCCGCATCGCCGCGGCGGCTGGAGCTTCTGGCCCAGATCGGGGTGGTTCCCGACGCGGTCCGCCCGGCCGACATCGACGAGACCCCCCTGAAGGGCGAGCTGCCCCGCGCCTATGTCGAACGCATCGCCCGAATCAAGGCCGGGGCGATTCCGCGCGCCGATGACGAGATCGTGCTGACCGCCGACACGACCGTGGCCGTCGGGCGCCGGATCCTCGGCAAGCCCGCGGACCGTGCCGAGGCCGAGGCCTTCCTGCGCCTGATGTCGGGGCGGCGCCACAGCGTGATGACCGCCGTCGCGGTGGTGGGCCGGCGGCTGTGGATGCGCAGCGTGCGCACCGCGGTGCGGATGAAGCGGCTGTCCGAGGAGGAGATCGCCCGCTATCTTGACAGCGGCGAATGGCAGGGCAAGGCGGGCGGCTACGCCATCCAGGGCCGCGCCGCCGCCTTCATCCCGGCGGTCCATGGCAGCTATTCCAACGTGGTCGGCCTGCCGCTGTGCGAGACGGCGGGGCTGCTGTGCGCCGCGGGCCTGAGGGCGCCGCGATGAGGCGCCGCATCATCGTGCTGGCCGATGATCCGCCCCGCGCCGCGCTGGTGGTGGGCGGGCGGCTCGAGGATCTCCTGATCGATCCGCCTTCGGGGGCGGATCGTCCGCCGATGCCCGGAGAGATCTGGCCCGCCCGGATCGACCGCATGCCCAAGGGGGTCGCCGGCGCCTTCGCCAGCCTGGGCGAGGGGCGGACGGGCCATCTGCGCGAACGCGAAGGCCTGCGCCCCGGACAGCGGCGGCCGGTGCAGGTGGTCGCCACGGCCGAGCCGGGAAAGGCGGTGCCGGTCTCGCCGCGCATCCTGATCAAGGGGCGGCGGCTGATCCTGACCCCGGGCGCGCCGGGGGTCAATGTCTCGCGCCAGATCCGCGATCCGGCCGAACGCGCGCGGCTGGCCGCGGCCGTCGCCGCGCCCGATGACGGAACCGGGGTGATCCTGCGGTCCGCCGCCGCCGGCGCCGCCGAGGCCGAGCTCGAGGCCGAACGCCGACTGCTTCTGGCCGAACTGGCGCGGGCACTGGGCCCGGACGGCGCGGGGCCGCAGGAGGTGGCGCCGGTCTCGCCCCACGAACTCGCCCTGCGCGAATGGACTGACCCGCCGCCCGATGCGATCCTGGCCGGCCCGGAGCTGTGCCGCCGCCTGCGCGGCGCCGACCTGCGGCGGCTGTTCTTCGCCGATCCCGCGTTGGAGGCGCGGCTGGAGGATGCCGGGGGCGATCCCTTCGCCCGCCTCGAGCTGTGGGAGGAGATCGCCCGCCTTCTCGCCCCGCGGGTCGATCTGCCGGGCGAGGCCTTCATGTATGTCGAGCCGACCCGCGCCTGCGTCACCGTCGATGTCAACACCGGCGGCGATTTCTCGCCCGCCGCGGGGCTGAAGGCGACGCTGGCCGCGATGCGCGAACTGCCCCGCCAGCTGCGCCTGCGCGGGCTGGGCGGCAAGATCGTGATCGATCCCGCCGCACTCGCCCGCCGGGATCGGCGCACGGTCGAGGAGAGCCTGAAGGCGGCGCTGAAGCGCTGCCCGATCGAGACGAGCTTCGCCGGCTGGAGCGCGCTCGGCCATATCGAGCTCAACCGCAAGCGCGAGCGCCGGCCCCTGTCCGAGACCCTGCCAAGGGAGGCGCTGCCGTGACCTGTCCGATATGCGGAAAGCCGACCGAAGCGCGCCACCGCCCGTTCTGTTCCCGGCGCTGCCAGCAGATCGATCTCGGGCGCTGGCTGTCGGGAGCCTATGCGATTCCGGTGGCCGAGGAGGACGGCGCCGAGGCGGAGGATGACGCCGGTTCCCGCGACGAGCCCGCGCGCGGGCCCACCCGCCACTGAAGGGGCGGCCGGCGCCGGAAAATACGCTGGACAAGCCGCCGCCGCTGGTCTATCCCCACGCTCCGTGAGGCGAGCGCCCTCCGCGCCCAGGTAGCTCAGTTGGTAGAGCAGCGGACTGAAAATCCGCGTGTCGGTGGTTCGAATCCGCCCCTGGGCACCACGACAACCCCCGCGACAATCCATGTTGGCACGATGCCCTGTCGGCAGCGGGCCGGCGCCACGCGTCCCTCCGGCTGGCGCCGTGCCTGCCGACCGGGGCCGGGCGGAGCCGGGCAAGGAAGCCCGCGACCGGCGGGCCGGCACCGCTGGGCGGGGGCATCCATCCGCGCTTGGGCCGGCGATCTCGGCCCGTCGCACATGGCGGTTCCCGGCGATGCCGCGACCGCGCCGGCCGCGAAGACCGCGGCGGAGATGCTCTCCATCCGCCGGCGTGGCGAGGCGCCGCCAGGGGGCCTCGACGCGAGGGAGGCCGCCAACCCCATGACCGTCGCCATCGTTCGGGCAGCATCGCTCGGGGCCGTGCCGATCAGGCGCCCCCGAACCCCGGCCCGACGCGGGCATTTCGCCAAGGACCGGGGGAGCGATCTCCAAGGCCCCATCCAGGTATCGCCAGATCCCCGCGTTTCCTGGGCGTTGTGGCGGAGGAGATGGGGCCGGGTGCGAACCTTCCCCGCCTCGGATCGCGCCTCGGTGCAATACGATGCTCCGGACTGGCCGCATCTTGCCGGACCGAGCATTGACGGATCCGTCAGCCACAGCCGACTGTCCGATCGGCGCCGATGGGGGTCAGTTTCCGCCCTGCTCGGCAAGCGTGCGTTCGGTCTGAACCTCCTGCAGCCGCCGGGGCCAGGTCGACTTGATGTAGGACAGGATCGCCCGGATCTGCCGCTCGTCCAGCTGACCTTCGAAACCCGGCATTGCGCTGTCGAACTCCACGCCTCTGCGTGCCAGAGCCAGTCGCCCGCCAAGGCGGACATAATCTGTTCACTTAACCTTCTTTCCGTGCGATACAGGGAAAGGAGGACGATCCCATGGGACAATCATCGACAGCAAAGAAGCGTGGGTCGCGTGACGCGG
>RFGB01000140.1 GCA_003697125.1 Alphaproteobacteria bacterium | reverse complement strand
GCCCAGGAACAGCCCCAGACCGCCCGGGCGAACCGGTCGTTTCCGGCCGACAGCGCCGCGCGGATCCGCCGCAGCCGCGCGGGCGTCAGCCCGCAATAGGCCGGTTCCGACAACCCGGCGGCGGCGATCTCGGCCGCGACCAGTTCGAACACCCCGACCGTGGCCCGGGCACGGGCGCGGCGGTCGAAGCGGTCGGCGATCTCGGCGGCGAGGATGCGCGAGGCGGCCAGCTGCACCGGGCCGCAGACCTCGTTGACCCGCCCGACCGGGGCCAGCCGCGCCGCGGCCGCGGCGTCGAAGCCCGCCGCCACCCCCTCTCCGGCGCAGATCCGCCGCAGCAGGGCGACGAAATGCGGCTCGACCCCGCTCCTGCGCACGGCCTCGTCATAGGCCTCGAAATGATGCGTGGCCCAGCCGCCCGCCGCGCGCAGGAAGTTCTCCATGCGGAACATCCGGCCCGGGGGGGCGTCGGGGCTCAGCCGCTCGTCCAGCACGGCATCGAAGGGGCGATGCTCGCGCAGGGTCTTCACCTGCTGGGCATAGACCGAGTTGAGGAGCGCCGGCTGGTCGCGCAGATAGACCACCACATGCAGCGCATAGCCGCGCGCGGCCATCCAGTCGCGGATCCGGGGCGCCCGCAGCAGATAGAGCGGCGCGTGGAGAAACTCGCTCGAGATCAGCAGCACCTCGTGATCGCGGCGGGCGATCTCGCGCTCCAGCGCGGCCAGCATGCCCGAGCCGCCGCGGAAGATCGGACGGCCGGCCATCTCGCGCATCAGGTCGCCATGCTCGACGCCACCCCGGCGGCGCCCGGCCGCGGGATAGAGGATGCCGGCCTTCGCCAGCGCCGGGGCGTTGCGGGCAAGATGGGCCTGCAGCGCCGAGCTTCCGGTCTTGGGCAGGCCCGCATGCAGCACGCAGATGCGCCGGGCGGGGGCGGCGCGGCGGCGGATTAGGCCCAGCACCATCCCGGCGCCCAGCCGTTCACAGCCCGAGGCACCAGCGCAGGATCGCCTTCTGCACGTGCAGGCGGTTCTCGGCCTCGTCGAAGACGACCGAATGCGGCCCGTCCATCACCGCATCGGTGACCTCCTCGCCGCGATGGGCGGGCAGGCAGTGCATGAACAGCGCGTCGGGCGCGGCGCGGGCCATCAGCGCCTCGTTGACCTGATAGGGGCGCAACAGCGCGTGACGCTCGGCGCGGCTGGCCGGATCGTCATGCATCGACAGCCAGGCATCGGTGACGATCAGGTCGGCGCCCGCCGCGGCCTTCGCCGGGTCGCGCTCGATGGCGATGCGCGCGCCCTCGGCGCGGGCCCATTCCACCGGCCCCGGATCGGGGTCCAGCGCCGCGGGGCCGCAGAAGGTCAGATCGAAGCCGAAACGGGCCGCGGCATGGGCGAAGCTGGCGAAGACATTGTTGCCGTCGCCCAGCCAGACCACCCTGCGCCCGGCGATCGGGCCGCGATGTTCCTCATAGGTCATCACGTCGGCCATGATCTGGCAGGGGTGGCTGGCATCGGTCAGCCCGTTGACGACCGGCACGGCGGCATGGGCGGCCATCTCGTGCAGGGTGGCGGGGGCGAAGGTGCGGATCATGATGGCATCGACGAAGCGCGACATCACCCGGGCGGTGTCGGCGATGCTCTCGCCCTGGCCCAGCTGCATCTCGCCCCCCGACAGCACCAGCACCTCGCCGCCCATCTGGCGGATGCCGACATCGAAGCTGACCCGGGTGCGGGTCGAGGGCTTCTCGAAGATCAGCGCCACCACGCGCCCGGCAAGCGGCTGCTCGGGGTCGGGCGCGCCGCGCGGCCGGCCGGCGCGCGCCGCCTTCATGCGCCTGGCCTGCGCGATGATGCCGGCGAGCGCGGGCGCGTCGACGCGATCCAGGTCGAGGAAATGCCGGATCATGCCCGCCCCCCGCCGTCCGCCACCGCCCTGGCCGCCGCATCGAGCCGGCGGAGCCCCTCGTCGATCTCCTCGTCGGTGATGTTGAGCGGGGGCAGGAGCCGCGCGACATTGTCCCCCGCCGGAACGGTGATCACCCGCGCGTCATAGCCCGCGCGCACCACGTCGGCCACCGGCGGCACGCAGGCAAGCCCCAGCATCAGCCCTTCGCCGCGCACGCCCGAGAACACGCCCGGATGCGCCGCCACCAGCCCTTCCAGCCCCTGCCGCAGCCTGCCCGCGGCGCGGCTGACCCGGTCGAGGAAGCCCGGGCGGGTGAGTTCGGCGATCACCGCCAGCCCCACCGCGCAGCCCAGCGGGTTGCCGCCATAGGTCGAGCCGTGGCTGCCCACCGTCATGCCGGCCGCCGCACGCTCGGTGGCAAGGCAGGCGCCCAGCGGGAAGCCGCCGCCGATCCCCTTGGCCACCGCCATGATGTCGGGCGCGATCCCGGCCCATTCATGGGCGAACAGCCGCCCGGTGCGGCCCATCCCGCACTGCACCTCGTCGAGGATCAGGAGCAGCCCGTGCCGGTCGCAGATCTCGCGCAGCGCGCGCAGCCTGTCGCTGCCCAGCGGGCGGATGCCGCCCTCGCCCTGGATCGGCTCGACCATGACCGCCGCCGTCTCGGGGCCGATCGCCGCGCTCACCGCGTCGAAATCGCCGAAGGGCACGGTGTCGAATCCGGGCAGCATCGGCCCGAAGCCGTCGGTCATCTTGGGCGAACCCGCCGCCGAGATCGCGGCGATCGTCCGGCCGTGGAACGCGCCCTGGAAGGTGATGATCCGATGGCGCTCGGGCTGGCCCGCATGGCTGAAATGCTTGCGCGCCATCTTGATCGCGCATTCGATCGCCTCGGTGCCGGAATTGGTGAAGAACACCGTGTCGGCGAAGGTCAGGTCCACCAGCCGGGCCGCCAGCGCCTCCTGATTGGGAATGCGGTAGAGGTTCGAGGTGTGCCACAGCTTGCGCGCCTGCGCCTCCAGCGCGGCGACCAGCGCGGGATGGGCATGGCCCAGCACGGTCACCGCGATGCCCGCGCCCAGGTCGAGATAGCGCTCGCCGCTCTCGGTCACCAGCCAGGAACCCTCGCCCCGCTCGAAGGCAAGTGGGGCCCGCGCATAGGTGGGCAGGACGGGGCTGATCACCGGCTGGGCCTCCTCTTGGCAACGCGGCGCCCAGGGCGCGCACGCGGGGCCGGTCCGCGGGCGCGGACCGGGCCCGAAACGCATGCACAAGCGCCCCGGGGAAGTCAACCGGGCGCCCCGCCCGCCCCCTTGACGCGGGCCGCGGCCCGCGCCAGATCGCCCGCGCGGAAGGGGTCGGGCGATGTTGACCGCGGTAACGGTGTCCGGGTTTCTCGATCGGGGGGGAATGCGCGCGCGTCCTCGCCATGGCCGCGGCGCAGGGCTACGAGTCGGCGGGGCTGGTGGGGGGCGT
>RFGB01000139.1 GCA_003697125.1 Alphaproteobacteria bacterium | reverse complement strand
TACCGCAGCCTCGCCGAGATCGACCGCGCCATCGACGTGCTCGACCGCGAGATTGCCACGCTCGAGGGTCGCAGCGTGATCCGGCAGGTCCGCGTGAGCACGACCAAGGGGTTGTGATGGGCCTCTTTGATGCCTTCCGCCGCCAGAAATCCGGCGGCCCTTCTGCCGTGCGCGCCCGTCTGGAAGGGGCGATGTCGCGCCGTCGCCTGCGCGGCTGGAACCCGCCCTTGGAGAATATCAATGCGCTGGTGGCCGCAGGCGGGCCGCGTCTGCTGGCGCGCTCGCGCGAACTGGTGGTGACCAACGGCTATGCCGCCAATGCCTGCGAGGCTTATGCGGCCAATCTGGTCGGCGACGGGATCAAGCCGTCGTCGCTCATTGAAGACGGGAAATTGCGGGACAAGGTGCAGCGCCTGTGGCTGGCTTGGACCGATCAGGCGGACGCTGACGGGCTGACGGATTTCTACGGGCTGCAGGCGATGATTGCGCGGGAGATGTTCGTGGCCGGCGAATGCTTCGTGCGGCTGCGCCCGCGTCGGGCCAAGGACGGGTTGCGGGTGCCGCTCCAGCTGCAGCTTCTCCAGTCCGAGATGCTGCCCTTCGACAAGACCGAGACGGCGGCCAACGGCAACGCGATCCGCTGCGGTATCGAGTTCGACCGGATCGGTCGCCGCGTAGCCTATCACTTCCGTCATCGCCATCCGGGCGACAGCACCGATCAGGGGGCGGTGATCCCGGAGACGGTGCGCGTGCCCGCCGAAGACGTGCTGCATATCTACCGCCCGCTCGACGCCGGCCAGATCCGCGGCCTGCCGCATGTGGCCCCGGCCATGGTGCGGCTGTTCCTGCTCGACCAGTACGACGATGCCGAACTTGATCGCAAGAAGACCGCGGCGATGTTTGCGGGCTTCATCACCAAGGCCGCGCCCGAGGAACAGCTGATGGGCGAGATCGAGGACGAGGGCACCGGCATTGGCATCGCGTCGCTGGAACCCGGCACCTTGCAGGTGCTGTTGCCGGGCGAAGACATCAAGTTCTCGAGCCCCGCCGATGTGGGCGGCGGCTATGAGGCGTTCCAGTATCGCACGCTTCTGGCGATCTCCGCCTCGCTGGGGCTGCCGTATCATCTGGTCACCGGCGATGTGCGCCAAGCGAACTATTCGAGCCTCAGGGCCGAACTGGTCGAGTTCCGCCGTCGGATCGGCCAGTTGCAGCATGGGGTGATGGCGCATCAGTTCTGCCGGCCGGTCTGGCAGCGCTGGCTCGAGACGGCGGCGCTCTCGGGCGCGCTCGATCTGCCGGATATCAAGGTGGCCCGGGCGGTGCACTGGATCCCGCCGCGCTGGGATTGGGTCGATCCGCTGAAGGACATCCAGGCGCAGCTTCTGGGCATCAACGCGGGGCTCATGTCGCGCAGGAAGGCGGTCGAGGCGACGGGCTACGACATCGAGGAAATCGACCGCGAGAACGCGGCGGATGCGGCGCGGGCCTCTGGTCTTGGCCTTCGCTATTCCACGAGCCCCGGCGAGGCGCAGGGGCCGCGCGCCACGCCGCAAAAGCAGGCTGATCCAGACAAGGGAAAGTGATCCATGAAAACCTGGTATTCGATCTGCGCGCTCGATGAAGGCGCGGAAATCTCCATCTATGACGAAATCGGCGCCTATGGCGTCAGCGCCAAGTCGTTCCTGGCCGATCTCGGCAAGCTGCCGGATGCGGCTCCCTTGACGCTCAGGCTCAACAGCCCCGGCGGCTCGGTGTTCGATGCGGTGGCGATCTACAACGCGCTCGGGCGCCATGCCGGCAATGTCACTGTCACCATCGACGGCATTGCCGCCTCGGCCGCCTCCTACATCGCCATGGCGGGCGATGAAATCATCATGCCGGAAAACGCCTTTCTGATGATCCATGATCCGTCCGGGCTGGTGATGGGCACGGCGGCCGATATGCGGTCGATGGCGGAGGCACTCGACAAGGTCGGGGCCTCGCTCATCAAGGGTTATGCCGCCAAGTCCGGCAAGGCGGAGGACGAGATTGCCAAGCTGATGGCGGCGGAAACCTGGTTCGATGCGTCCGAGGCGATCGACATGGGGCTCGCCGACACCCTGGCCGCGCCGGTCAAGATGGCCGCGCGGTTTGATATGAGCGGGTTCAGGAATACGCCGGAAGCGATTGTGGCGACGATGAAGGCGAAGGCCGACCCCGTCACGGTCGAACCGGAACCGGCTCCGAAACCTGCTGTCGGATCCAAAGCCGGCCCGGAACCTGATCCCGCAACCATCCGCACGGAAGCCATGGCCTACGCCAAAACCGTCGTCGATCTCTGCCGCCTCGCCGGGCAGCCGCAAATGGCGGCGGGCTTTCTCGAGGCGGAAACCAGCCTCGAGGATGTCCGCAAGGCGCTGATCGACGCCCGCGCCGCGGCCGACCCCGACATCTCCGCCACGCATCCGCAACCGGGGCCCGCGCCTCAGGCCAAACCGTGGGGTGATGTGATCGCCCGAACCTTCAAGCGCAAAGGATAACCAACCATGACCACGCTCACCGAAACCACCCACGCTGGCGGCTTTCTCGTCTGGGAAGCCTTCCGCGACTACACCCGCGAGGTCGTCACCATCGCCACCGGCGGTGCAAACACGGTCCTGCAGCCCGGCACCGTGCTGGGCAAGATCACGGCAAGCGGCAAATACGCCGCCCATGATCCGGCCGCCACCGATGGCACCGAGACTGCCGTAGCCGTCCTCTGGGGCAAGGCCGATGCCACCACCGCCGATGTGAACGCGGTGGTGCTGCTGCGCGGTCCGGCCATCGTCAACGCCAACGATCTGGTGTTCACCGGCACGCCGACCCAGCCCGAGATCGATGCCGCCCATGCCGCGCTCGCCGCCGCCGGCATCCTGGTGCGCTGACACCCCCAACACTGAAAGGAACACGCGATGCCCACCATGGACATCTTCGACACCGATGCCTTCTCG
>RFGB01000138.1 GCA_003697125.1 Alphaproteobacteria bacterium | reverse complement strand
GGGGCCGGGCTGGGTCCCGGCGCTGCGCAGCGAACGGATGGCGCGGATCGAATCGACGATCGCCCGCGCCTCGGCCGCGCTGGGCGGGCGCGCCTCGCGGAACTTCTGCAGCTCGCGCGCGCCGAAATAGAAGCTGACGATCGCCCCCAGAAGCCACCACAGCGGCTCGGGCACCGCCTGCAGCCCCTGCATCGATTCGGCGAATCCCAGCGGATCGCGCAGCGCCTCGACGAACAGATACAGCGTCCCCATCGCCATCGCCGGCCGCGGCAGGCGGTTGATGAAGTCGACCAGCTGGTTCAGCACCCCTGGCTGGCCGCGGAACTCGCGCGCATACTGGGCCAGCGCGGCGGCATATTCGGCATGCTCGCGCTGTGCCTCGGCCTCGGCATTCGGCGTGAAGATCTCGGCCACCTCGCGCACCCCGCCCGAGATGGCCGCGATCCCGCCCCCGAACAGGGCGGAGAACAGACGCCCGATCATCCCCATGCCGCGGTCCTCGCCCGGTGCTCGGCCTCGCTCAGATGGAAGCGGGGCGAGATGAATTCCTCGGCGCGCAGGATCCACCCCCCCTTGCCGCCATCCTTCCGGCGGGCGAACTTGCGGCTTGCCGGGCGGCGGTCGGCGATGCGGTAGTAGTATTCCCGCCGCTCGATCCCGTAGGCATCGACCAGCAGCGATCCCATCGCGTGATGGGCGCGCCAGGCGGCCGCGGCGGTCCTGGGGCCGATGACGCCATCCTCGGCCAGCGGGCCGAATCCGGCCTGGTTCAGCACCTTCTGCAGCAGGCGGACCGCGTTCGCGCCGGCATTCACCTGCATGTCGAAGACGCTGGCATGCAGCGCCGGGGGCAGGCGATCGATGCCGGGGCGGCGGAAGTAATGCTCGACGAAGATCTCTGCGGCGCGGTCGGGATCGAGTGCCCGCAGATCGGCGACATCAACATCGCCGTCGCCATCGAGATCGATCCCCAGCGCGCGCATGCAGTCCAGGGTGACCCCGTGCTTCGTCGCACCCCCGGGGTCGTCGGGGTCATTCACGAATCCGCCCTCGCGCGCGACGATCGCGCGGGCGATCTCCTCAACCGCTTGCATTAATGATCTCCGGCAGAATGCTGCGGCACGGACGCGCCGCACTGCCGGGGCTTTACCACGGACGGCTTGAGGAAAGGCTAAAGGAACCGTCAACCATGACCGGGACTAGTCGCCCCGGTAGACCCCCTGCTCCTTCAGGGCGTCGGCCACCTCGCGGGGCATGTATTTCTCGTCATGCTTGGCAAGGACCTCGGTCGCCTCGAACACGCCCGCGCGCAGATGGCCGGTGACGATCACGCCCTGCCCCTCGGCGAACAGGTCGGGCAGCACCCCGACATGGGTCACGGCAATGCTGTTGGCGCCGTCGGTGATGCGGAAGCTGACCGTCTCGCCCTGGCCGCGCACCACGCTGCCCTCCTCGACCAGCCCGCCCAGCCGGAACCGCTCGCCGGGCGGGGGCGGCGCCTCGACCACCTGGCTGGGCGAGCGGAAGAACTCGATCCCGTCACGCATCGCATAGCCGACAAGTGCCGCCGCCGCGGCCAGCAGCACAAGCCCCGCCACGATCAGCCGCACCCGGCGCCTCTTGCGCAGTCCCGCCATCAGACAACCTTCTCGCGCATCAGCGCCGCATTGATCTCGGCGCCGAGGATGATCACCGCTCCCGTCAGATAGAAGAACAGCATGGCCACCACCACCCCGGCCAGTGCGCCATATGTCACGGCATAGCCCGGCGCGAGGGCGAGGTAATAGGCGAATCCCGTGGCCATCGCCATGAACAGCACCGTGCTGGCGAGGATTCCGGGCAGGATCGCCCGCGGCCTGCGCGGCGGCAGCAGCCGGTGCAGCACGTAGAGGAACGCCCAGAAGACGCCGATGCCGATCGCATAGCGCAGCGCATCCACGATTCCGGGCACGCGCAGGCCGGTGTAGCGTTCTATCGCCGCGATCAGCAGCGGCCCGGCCACGATGGCGACGCCGACGACCAGGAATGTGGCCACCCCCAGCAGCACGATCGCCAGCGACTGCAGCCGGTTCAGCCACCACGGCCGCGGCTCGGCGACCTCGTAGGCGCGATCGAAGGCGGTGCGGAAGGCCTCCACCCCGCTCGACGACGACCACAGCGCCACCACCGCCCACAGGGTCAGTGTCGATCCGCGATCGACCGAGATCACCTGCAGCAGCACCGGTTCGATGGAGGATACCAGCTCGGCGGGCAGAAGCTCGACCAGCGCCTGGACCGCGGCGATGCTGTCGCGCCGACCGATGATCAGGCTGGCCAGCATCACCGCGACGACGGCGAAGGGAAACAGCGCCAGCAGCATGGCAAAGGCGATGTAGCCCGCCAGCGCGCTGCCGTCATGGGCCATGAAGCGGCGTGCGATCCGCCGGACGAGCCGCCAGGCGCGGGTCACGGAAACAGGGGGGGCGCCTCCAGACCCTGGGTCTCGGGCAGCCCCAGCATCAGGTTGGCGTTCTGGATCGCCTGCCCCGAGGCACCCTTGACCAGATTGTCGAGTGCCGAGACGACGATCACGCGCCCCGCCCGGCGATCGGCCACCACGCCGATATGGCAGAAGTTCGACCCGCGCACATGCTGGGTCGCGGGCGTCTCGCCCATGGGCAGGACGACGATGAAGGGTTCGGCGGCATAGCGGCGGGCAAGGACCTCATGGACCTGCCGGGCATCGCCGCGCAGATGGATCGTCGCCAGGATCCCGCGGTTGTGCGGCGCAAGATGCGGGGTGAAGCTGCAGGTGACCGGACGGCCGGCGGCCTTGGAGAATTCCTGATCGAGCTCGGCCATGTGCCGGTGCCGCCCGACGCCATAGGCCCGGAATCCCTCCGACACCTCGGCATGCAGCATGCCTTCCTTCGCCGCGCGCCCCGCGCCGGACACGCCGGAGGCCGCGTCGATCACGATTTCATCTGGATCGATCGCGCCGGCCTGCAGCAGCGGCAGGACCGGCAGCAGCGATGCCGCGACATAGCAGCCCGTGTTGGCGACCAGCCGCGCGCCGCGGATCCGGTCGCGGTAGAATTCCGGCAGCCCGTAGACGGCCGTCGCCTGCAGCGCCGGGGCGGCATGGTCATGGCCATACCAGTCGCGATAGGCGGCGGGATCCTCCAGCCGGAAATCGGCGGACAGATCCACCACCTTCACCGCCTCGGGCAGCCCGGCCACCACCTGCTGGGTGGTGGCGTGGGGAAGGGCGCAGAACACCAGATCGACGCCCTCGGGATCGAAGGCGCCGATGTCGGTCAGGCGCGGCAGGTCGAGATGGCGCAGATGCGGGAACACCTCCGCCATGCCCTGTCCCGCCTTGGCATTCGCG
Source organism: Alphaproteobacteria bacterium (assembly GCA_003697125.1). Taxonomy (GTDB): domain Bacteria; phylum Pseudomonadota; class Alphaproteobacteria; order Rhodobacterales; family Rhodobacteraceae; genus J013. The sequence goes on along the minus strand of RFGB01000138.1, from coordinate 13,433 downwards.
GTCAGCGCCACGACGCGCATCCCGCCATGGGTGGCGAGCAGGCGGACCAGCTCGGCCCCGGTATAGCCGCTGGCACCCAGAATCGCGACTTGCGCCACCATGCCTGCCCCCTTTTTCGCGCAACCGGCCCCTGCGGCGGGGCCACGCGCCTCAGCGCTTCGAGAACTGGAAGCTGCGCCGCGCCTTGCGCCGGCCATACTTCTTGCGCTCGACCACGCGGCTGTCGCGGGTCAGGAAACCCGCCGCCTTCAGCGGCGCGCGCAGCTCGGGATCATAGAGGGTGAGCGCCTTCGAGATGCCGTGCTTCACCGCGCCCGCCTGACCCGACAGGCCACCGCCCCGGACGGTGCACATCACGTCGAACTGGCCGGCGACATTGGCCACCTGGAAGGGCTGGCGCAGGATCATCTGCAGCACGGGCCGGGCGAAGTATTCCGCCACATCCCGGCCGTTCACGGTGACCTTGCCGGTTCCCGGCTTCACCCAGACCCGGGCGACGGCATCCTTGCGCTTGCCGGTGGCATAGGCCCGGCCCCACTGGTCGCGCTTGGGCTCGGGCTTCGGCGCGGGCTCCTCGCCCATGATCTCGGCGGCGACCTCGTTGACCGCTTCCTTCAGCGCATCCAGCGAACGAATCTCAGCCATGGTCAGGCGCTCCGGCTGTTCTTGGGATTCATCGACCGCACATCCAGCGGCTCGGGCTTCTGTGCCGCATGCGGATGCTCGGGGCCGGCATAGAGCTTCAGATGCGTCAGCTGCCGACGCGAAAGCGGCCCGCCCGGCATCATGCGCTGCACCGCCTTGAACAGCACGCGCTCGGGGAACCGGCCCTCGAGGATCTGCGCCGCCGTGCGAGACTTGATGCCGCCCGGATAGCCGGTATGCCAGTGATAGACCTTGTCGCTGCGCTTGCGGCCGGTCATCTGCACCTTGTCCACATTGACCACGATGACATGGTCGCCGTCATCCATGTGGGGGGTGTAGGTCGGCTTGTGCTTGCCGCGCAGACGGTTGGCGATGATCGAGGCGAGCCGGCCGAGAACGACGCCCTCGGCGTCGATCACGACCCACTTCTTCTCGATCTCGCCGGACTTGGCGGAATAGGTCTTCATGTCCAGTGCTCTCCCGCGGATGCCATGGCATCCCGCCGTTGCGCATCCCCCCGCGGGGATGCCCCGATCGGGTGGCTTCTACGCCACGGCAGGGCAATGTCAAGCGCCATGCGCCCGGAAAACGCCTGCCACGGCAGGAAGTTCGCCATGGGGTGCCTGGATACCACAGACGCGCCCCCCGGCCATCGGGCCCGCCCGGCCATCCCGCGCCGAATTTGGGGTTGAAACAGGGCGGCGAATCCCTTAGCTCCCGCGCTCGTTCAGGGTCACCGATCCCAACCCCGTGCCTTCGGGGGGGCGCTAAGGGACCGCTGGGTTTCTCATCTGCTGGCTTGGGGAGGCGTGTCATGGACAACGCACACCTCTTCCAACTGGGGATGGACCTGGAGACAGGCGCCACCCACGAGGAAGGCAACACCCGCGCGCGTCTTGCGCTGATCACCAACACCGCGGCCAGGGGGACCGGGGCGGCCGGGGGCGGCGCCGATGTCCTGGCCGAGGAGCGCAAGGACCACTTCATCCGCCGCAACGGCAGGGTCTATGCGGGCACCCATCTGATCATCGAGGTGATCGGCGGCGACGGGCTGGACAGCGAGGCGCGGATCCAGAAGGCCTTCCGCGACTGTGTCGAGGCCTGCGGCGCGACGCTGCTGCACATCCACACCCACAAGTTCTCGCCCCAGGGCGTGTCGGGGGTGGCCGTGCTCTCGGAAAGCCACATCTCGGTCCATACCTGGCCCGAGATCGGCTATGGTGCCTTCGACGTGTTCATGTGCGGCGATGCCGAACCCTGGAAGGCCATCGACGTGCTGCGCCGGGCCTTCGATGCGCGCGAGATCCGCGTGAAGGAACTGCTGCGCGGCGAAGGGCTGATCGAGGCGGCGGACTGACCGCCGCCGGGCCGGCGCGGTCGGGGCGGTCGCGCGATCGCCGTGCCCCGCCGCGCCCCCTGCCCCGCAACCGCCAAGGAGGCGCACCCGTGAGCGAGGACAAGGCCGGCTGGTCGGTCGAGACGCTGCACCCCTGGTATCGCCAGGCGCTGCGCATCGACCGGATGCTCTATGACAGCAAGACCGCGCATCAGCGCATCCGGATCTTCGAGAATGCGCGCTTCGGCCGGGTGATGACGCTTGACGGCGTGGTGCAGGTCACCGAGGGCGACGAGTTCGTCTATCACGAGATGATGGCCCATGTGCCGATCCTGGCCCATGGCGCGGCGCGCGAGGTTCTGGTGATCGGCGGCGGCGATGGGGGCATGGCGCGCGAGGTGCTGCGCCACGCATCGGTCGCGCGCTGCACGATGGTCGAGATCGACCGCGGGGTGGTCGATCTGTGCCGCGAACACATGCCGGGCATCAGCCAGGGCGTGTTCGACGACCCCAGGCTCGATCTGGTGATCGCCGACGGGGCGGAGTTCGTCGCCCGGACCGACCGGCGCTTCGATGTCATCATCGTCGATTCCACCGACCCCATCGGCCCGGGCGAGGTGCTGTTCACCGAGACCTTCTACGGCAGGGCGAAGCGCTGCCTGGCGCCCGGCGGAATCCTCGTCACCCAGAACGGGGTGCCCTTCCTGCAGCCGGAGGAGCTGCGCAACACCATGCGCGCCTTCCGCGCCCTGTTCCGGGACGCGACCTGCTATCTGGCGCATGTCCCCACCTATGCGGGCGGGCCGATGGCGCTGGGATGGGGCACGGATGGCGAAGCGCGCCGCACCGATCCGGCCACGCTGTCGGCGCGCTTCGCCGCCGCGGGGCTGAAGACGCGCTACTACACGCCCGAACTGCATCACGCGGCCTTCGCCCTGCCGGTCTATGTGCGCGACCTGACCGTCTGAGGCCGGCCCGGACCGCGGCCGGACGCGCGCCGCGCCCCGATCAGAGCAACAGCGCGATCAGGAGGGCGGTGCTGTTCAGCACCGCGGCGAGGAACAGCCCCTCGCCCAGCCGGTCCCAGGCGCCAGCCCCCGCCCCATCATGGGGAGAACCGGCCTGCGGGTTGTCCTCGAAGGCGAAATCCTGCGCCATCCGAACCACCTCGGGCCCCGTCGCGGGGCGAGGCACCGACTCGCTTCCCGGCATCTCGACACTCCAATGCACCTTACGCCAACACGGACCCCGGTCCGGGGTTCACCATGGCGGCATCACGCCAGCTCAGCGCGCGGGGCGATGTGCGGGCGGTCACGCCGGGGGCGATGCGAAAGGGCCCGGGCGTGGCGGCCCGGGCCCGGTGCGGGAAGGCGGTTCGCCGGATCAGGAGGCCAGCGCGGCCTTGGCCTTCTCGACGATGGCGGCGAAGGCATCGGGCTCGCGCACCGCCAGATCGGCCAGAACCTTGCGGTCCACCTCGATGCCGGTGCGGGCCAGCCCGCCCATGAAGCGCGAATAGCTCAGGCTCGCATCATGCGCACGGACGGCGGCATTGATCCGCTGGATCCACAGGGCGCGGAAGTTGCGCTTGCGGGTCTTGCGGTCGCGCGTGGCGTATTGCAGCGCGCGGTCCACCGACTGCTTGGCGACCCGGAAGACATTCTTGCGCCGGCCGGAATGGCCCTTGGCCTGGGCGATGACCTTCTTGTGGCGGGCATGGGCGGTGACGCCCCGTTTCACGCGTGCCATGGCAGGGCCTCCTCAGCGATCATAGGGCATGAACTTGCGGACGATCTTCGCGTCCGCCTCGCTCAGCACCGTGGTTCCGCGCGCATTGCGGATGAACTTCGGCGTGCGCTTGATCATCCCGTGCCGCTTGCCGGCCTGCTGCACCTTGATCAGACCGCTGGCCGTCACCTTGAAGCGCTTCTTCACGCTCGATTTCGTCTTCAGCTTGGGCATTTCGCTCTCCGTCCGTGCGGAGCCCCCGCCGGGGGCGACAGGGGGCGGCACGGCAGCCCGTCCGGCCGGCCGCCCCGGTTGACGAGGGCAGGCTTCTACACCCGCCGCCACCGCCCCGCAAGCCCCCGTGCCGGGCGGCGGTCGCGGGTCAGCCCGGTTCGCCCTCGAAGATCAGCCTTTCCTGCATCGGGGCGATGCGCAGGATGTTGGTCGATCCCGAGACGTTGAACGGAATGCCGGCGATCACGATGATGCGGTCGGCCTCGGTGGCGAACTCCTCGCGCAGGGCGACGCGCACCGCCGAGATCACGGCATGCTTGAAGCGCTCGACCTCCTCGACCACGACGCAATGCACGCCCCAGACCAGGGTCAGCCGCCGGGCGGTGGACCGCTTGGGGGTCAGGGCGAGGATCGGGACCTGGGGCTTCTCGCGGCTGACCAGCTGGGCGGTGGAACCGGAATGGGTGAAGCAGGCGATGGCGCGCACATCGGTCGTCTCGGCGATGGCGCGGGCGGCGACGACGATGGCATCGCGCACCCCGTGCTGGGCGGGGCTGCGCGAGGCCTCGATCAGCTCGCGCCAGGTCCCGTCCTCCTCCACCGCCTCGGCCACCGCATTCATCGTGGTCACCGCCTCGACCGGATACTTGCCCGCCGCCGATTCGCCCGAAAGCATCACCGCATCGGCGCCCTCGTAGATCGCGGTGGCCACGTCCGAGACCTCGGCCCGGGTGGGAACCGGCGCGGCGATCATGCTTTCCAGCATCTGGGTGGCGACGATCACCGGCTTGCCCACCGCGCGGCAATGGCGGATCAGCCGCTTCTGGATGGTGGGCACCGACTGGACCGGCAGTTCCACCCCCAGATCGCCGCGCGCGACCATGATCGCGTCCGCCTCGGCCAGGATCGCCTCGAACTTCTGCACCGCGGCGGGCTTCTCGATCTTGGCGATGATCCGGGCGCGGCCGTCGACCAGCTCGCGCGCCTCGGCGACATCCTCGGGGCGCTGGACGAAGGACAGCGCGATCCAGTCCACGCCCAGGCGGCAGGCGAATTCCAGATCGTTGCGGTCCTTCTCGGACAGCGCACGCAGGGGCAGGATGACATCGGGCAGGTTGACGCCCTTGCGGTCCGAGACCTCGCCCCCGACCACCACCTCGGCCTCGGCCACCTGTTCGCCCACCGAGAGCACGCGGAAGCGCAGCTTGCCGTCATCGATCAGCAATGTCGCCCCCTCGCGCAGGGCGGCGAAGATCTCGGGATGGGGCAGGCGCACCCGGGTGGCATCGCCCGGCGCATCCTGCATGTCGAAGCGGAAGCGCTGGCCCGCCTTCAGCACGGCGCGCCCGTCAGCGAAGCTGCCCAGCCGCAGCTTGGGCCCCTGCAGGTCGGCGATGATGCCGATGGGCCGGCCGGTCTCCAGCTCGATCTCGCGGATCAGCCGGTGGCGCTCGCGCAGCTCGTCATGGCTGCCGTGGCTCATGTTCAGGCGGAACACGTCCGCCCCGGCCAGGAACAGCGCCCGGATCATCTCGCGGCTGTCCGAGGCCGGCCCGAGAGTGGCCACGATCTTCACATTGCGTCTGCGTCGCATCTGTCTTCCCGCCCGCTGGCTGGTCCGCTGTCCGCGTTATAGCGTCCCCGGCGCCGGGCCGAAGACCTGTCGGGCGAAGTTTTCGGTCTTTTTTCGCCACCCGCGGGGCAGATGCTTGCCCGGGCTTGCCGGCCGCCGCCGCTCGGGCTAACGCCGGGGCATGGATGCGGTCGAGATCTTCAACCCCGGAGGCACGCCGGGGCTTCTGTTCCTGTGCGACCACGCGTCGAACAGGGTGCCGCCCTGCATCGGCTCGCTGGGCCTTCCCGATTCAGAGATGCGGCGCCACATCGCCTTCGACATCGGCGCGCGGGGCGTGACGCTGGAACTGGCGCGCCGCTTCGACGCCCCGGCGATCCTGTCCACCGTGTCGCGGCTGGTGATCGACCCCAACCGGGGCGAGGATGATCCCACCCTGGTGATGGAGCTCTATGACGGCACGCTGATCCCCGCCAACCGGCGGCTTTCCCCGGCCGAGATCCGCCGCCGCATCGACCGCTTCTACCGACCCTATCACGACGCCATCGCCGCCCGGCTGGACGCGGCGATCGCCGCGGGCCATGACCCGGTGGTGGTCTCGATCCATTCCATGACCGACCGGCTGAAGGACCGCCCGCCCCGGCCCTGGCAGGTCGCCGTGCTGCACGCCCACGATACCCGCCTCGCCACGCCGCTGATCGCGCGGCTGCGCGCCGAGGGCGATCTGTGCGTTGGCGTCAACCAGCCCTATTCCGGCGCGCTGGAAGGCGACTGCATGGCGCGCCACTGCCTGTCGCGCGGGCTCGCCCATGCCTTGATCGAGATCCGCAACGATCTCATCTCGACGCCAGAGGGCGAACGCCGCTGGGCGGCCCGGCTGGAGGGGCCGCTGCGCGATGCCATCGCCGCACTGAGATCGCCGCACTGAGGAGGACGTGATGGAGAAGATCGACGAGGCGACCCGCACCGCGCTGGAGGCGGCGGCCTTCCGCCGTCTGGTGGCGCATCTGCGCCAGCGCAGCGACGTGCAGAACATCGACCTGATGAACCTGGCCGGATTCTGCCGCAACTGCCTGGCCCGCTGGTATCAGGAGGCCGCGGCCGAACGGGGCATCGCGCTGAGCAAGGATGAGGGGCGCGAGATCATCTATGGCATGCCCTATGCCGAATGGGTGGCGCGCTTCCAGACCGAGGCGAGCGCGGCGCAGAAGGCAGCCTTCGAGAAGAACCGCCCCCGCGACCACTGACCGCCCGCCACCGGGCGCCCCCGGGGCGGGCGGGTCGCGAGGCCGTCAGAAGAAGGCCTGGATCCCGGTCTGCGCCCGGCCCAGGATCAGGGCGTGCACGTCATGCGTGCCCTCATAGGTGTTCACCGTTTCCAGGTTCTGGGCATGGCGCATGACGTGATACTCGGCCATGATGCCGTTGCCCCCGTGCATGTCGCGCGCCATGCGGGCAATCTCCAGCGCCTTGCCGCAATTGTTGCGCTTGACCAGGCTGATCATCTCGGGCGCGGCGCGGCCTTCATCCATCAGCCGCCCCACCCGCAGGCTGGCCTGCAGGCCCAGCGCGATCTCGGTCTGCATGTCGGCCAGCTTCTTCTGGTAGAGCTGGGTGGAGGCCAGCGGCCGGCCGAACTGCCGCCGCTCCAGCCCATAGGCACGCGCGGCGTGCCAGCAGGCCTCGGCCGCCCCCATCGCCCCCCACGAGATGCCGTAGCGGGCGCGGTTGAGGCAGCCGAACGGGCCCTTCAGCCCTTCGACCCCGGGCAGCAGCGCCTCCTCGCCGACCTCGACATCCTGCAGCACGATCTCGCCGGTGACGCTGGTGCGCAGGCTCAGCTTGCCGCCGATCTTCGGGGCCGACAGCCCCTTCAGCCCCTTCTCCAGCACGAAGCCGCGGATCTTGCCGCCATGCGCCTCGGACTTCGCCCAGACGACGAAGACATCGGCGATGGGGCTGTTCGAGATCCACATCTTCGACCCGTTCAGCACATAGCCGCCATCGATCCTGCGCGCATGGGTCTTCATGCTGCCGGGGTCCGATCCCGCATCCGGCTCGGTCAGGCCGAAGCAGCCGATCCATTCGCCCGCCGCCAGCCTGGGCAGGTATTTGCGCCGCTGTTCCTCGCTGCCATAGGCATAGATCGGATACATCACCAGCGAGGACTGCACCGACATCATCGAGCGGTAGCCCGAATCGACCCGCTCGATCTCGCGCGCGACAAGGCCATAGGACACATAGCCCGCGCCCAGCCCGCCATATTCCTCGGGCACGGTGACGCCCAGAAGCCCCATCTGCCCCATCTCGGCAAAGATCTCGGGCTCGACCCGCTCCTCCAGATAGGCCTTCTCCACCCGCGGCAGCAGCCGGTCCTCGGCATAGGCGCGCGCCCCCTCGGCCAGCATGCGTTCCTCCTCGCTCAGCTGATCGGCGAGGCGGAAGGGATCGGCCCAGTCGAACCGGTCCAGCTCGGGGCGGTCCTTGGGCTTCAGGCTCGGCGCATTCATGTCGTCCCCTCCGGTCAGATCGGCTATGCTGCGCCGCGGCAAGGGGCCGCGGCCTCGCCCGGCAGGATATTTTAAGCCTGAAAGAAATGCAAATGACGCAATCCGCCGCACGACCGGTTTCGCTGGCCCTGCAGGGGGGCGGGGCGCATGGCGCCTTCACCTGGGGCGTGCTGGACCGGCTGCTGATGGATGAACGGATCCGCATCGTCGCCATCTCGGGCTGTTCGGCGGGAGCGATGAATGCGGTGGTGGCGGCCAGCGGGCTGATGGCGGGCGGGCCGGAAGGGGCGTGCGCGGCGCTGGCGCGGTTCTGGCGGGCGATCAGCGACGCGGCCCGTTTCAGCCCGGTGCAGCGCAATCCGATCGACATGTTCCTTGGCAACTGGTCGCTCGACTTCTCGCCCGGATTCCATCTGGTCAACGGGCTGTCGCGGGCGCTGTCGCCCTATGCGGTCAATCCGCTCAACATCAACCCGCTGAAGACGCTGCTCGAGGCCCATGTCGATTTCGACGCGCTGCGCCGCTGCGAGCAGATCCGCATCTTCATCAGCGCGACCGATGTCGAGACCGGCCGGATCACGCTGTTCGACCGCCATCGCCTGACGGCCGACATGGTGATGGCCTCGGCCTGCCTGCCGCAGCTGTTTCAGGCGGTGGAGGTGGAGGGCCGCCATTACTGGGACGGGGGCTACAGCGGCAATCCCGCGCTGTTTCCGCTGTTCGAGGTGCCCGAGACCAAGGACATCGTGATCGTGCAGGTGACGCCCTTCACCCGCAGGGGTGTGCCGGTGACCGCCCATGACATCCAGGAGAGGGTCAACGAGATCACCTTCAACGCCAGCCTTCTGGCCGAGCTGCGCGCCATCGACTTCGTCCGCCGGATGATCAATGCGGGCGCGCTGCCGCGCGAGCGCTATCGCAAGATGCGCATCCACATGATCGCCGACGAAGACGCGATGTCGCCGCTGGGCTCCTCGTCGAAGCTGAACGCCGAATGGGCCTTCCTGCAGCATCTGCACGATCTGGGCCATGCGGCGGCGGGGGCCTGGCTCGACCGGCATGCCGATGATCTGGGCCGGCGGTCGACGGTCAATCTGCGCGCCCTTCTGCGCGGGGGCTGAGCGCGCCCCCCGCGCGCGCCTTCTCGCGCCAGCGGCCATCCTCCTGCGCCCAGTAGACGGCGGTGAGCCCCGCGTCGCAGACCGCGCGCCAGTCCTCGCGCGCCCGCGCCACCGCCGCGGCGTCGGCGCCGTCGAAGATAACCACCGCCCGCGCCAGCCCCGCCACCTCGGCGGGGCGGACCGGCGCCCCATCGATCAGGAACAGCACGTCGGGCGCGTTGGGCATCTCCTCGCCCGCGGTCAGCCAGACGGGCTGGCGTTCGGGAAAGGGCGCGCCGGGGGCGCCATGGGGCAGGAAGGACGCATCGGCATAGGTCCACAGATGCGCATCCAGCGCCGCCACCCGTTCGGGAAGCGTGCTGCGGACCACCGCGCGCCAGCCCCGGGCGAGGCTGCGTTCCAGAAGCCCGGGCAGCACCGATTCCACGCTGCCCCGGGTCAGGTGATAGAACAGCACCTCGACCACGGCGCGCGCCCCCGGTTCAGCCTCCCGCGCGGGTGCTGACCAGCCGGTCGAGCGTCAGCACCCCCCAGCCGGTCGGACCCTTCGGGGCGAACTCGGTCTCCTCGGGCGGCAGCGTCACCCCGGCGATGTCGATATGCGCCCAGGGCACACCGTCCTTCACGAAGCGCGCCAGGAACTGCGCTGCGGTGACCGCGCCGGCGGGCCGGCCGCCGACATTCTTCATGTCGGCCAGACGGGACTTCAGCTGCCGGTCGTATTCCCGGCCCAGCGGCATGCGCCAGGCGCCCTCGCCCTCGGCATCGGCCGCCTGCTGCAGCTGGGTGGCCAGGATGTCGTCATTGGCGAAATAGCCCGCCCGGTGATGGCCCAGCGCGATGATCATCGCGCCGGTCAGCGTGGCCAGATCGACCATCGCCGCGGGGGCGAAGCGTTCCTGCGCATACCACAGCAGGTCGGCCAGCACGAGCCGTCCCTCGGCATCGGTGTTGATCACCTCGATCGTGTCGCCCTTCATCGAACGCACGATGTCGCCCGGGCGCTGGGCGCGACCGTCCGGCATGTTCTCGACCAGCCCGACGATGCCGACCACATCGGCCCGCGCGCGGCGCAGCGCCAGGGTGCGCATCACCCCGGCGACCACCCCCGCCCCGGCCATGTCCATCGTCATCTCCTCCATCCCCTGGGCGGGCTTGATCGAGATGCCTCCGGTGTCGAACACCACCCCCTTGCCGATGAGCGCCAGCGGCGGCTCGTCGCCCGCGCCCTTCCAGCTCATCACCACGACCCGGGGCGGGTTCGCCGAGCCCTGCGCCACCCCCAGAAGCGCGCGCATGCCGAGCGCGCGGATGTCGTCCTCCTCCAGGATCTCGACATCCAGCCCCAGCTCCTGCATCGCGCCCAGCCGGGCGGCGAAATCGGTGGTGGTCAGCACATTGGCCGGCTCGTTGACCAGATCGCGGGTGAAGAACACCCCCTCGGCCCGGGCGGCATCGTCGCGCGCGGCGCGCGCCACCGCCTCGGCCCCCGCGACCAGCACCAGCGCCTTGCGCGCGGGCGGCTCGTCGTCCTCCTTGCGGCTGCGGTAGAGGTCGAAGTCATAGGCCCTGAGCGCGAGGCCGAACGCCATCGGCGCGGCGCTGCGGGCATTGGCCAGAAGGGTGATCTCGCGCCCGCCGGCGGACTTGGCGACGAAGGCGCCGGCGCGGCGGGCGTCCAGCGGGGCGGGCCTGCGCGCAAGCCGGACCAGCACCAGCTTCTCGGCGGCCAGCCCATGGGGCATGTCGATCACCAGGCCCTGTCCCTCCTCCAGCCGCTGCCACGCCTTCGCGGCGGTGGCCCGCCCGATCGCCCCGCGGGTCAGCCGGTCGATGCGCCGTCCCGCCGCCTCCAGCCGGCCATCGGCCTCGGCGGTCAGCGCGACCACGCCCGGACGCGTGGCGATGTCGGCGGAATCGGGTTCGGCGAACGAGATCTCGGGCGGTCTGGTCATGGCATGCTCCGGAAACTCTGCGTGAGCGGAAGGGTTAGACGCTTTGCCCGGCCTTGACCAGAGTGCGCCCGCTGGCCTAGTCCCGACGGGGCATGTGGGGGGCGCGGTGACCCGGCTCGACCGATACATCTTCGTCCAGCTCCTGGGGCCGTTCGGCTTCTTCGCCCTGGTCTTCACCGGCATCATCTGGCTCAGCCAGTCGCTCAGGATCATCGATCTGGTGGTGAACAGCGGCCAGTCGGCGGCGGTGTTCGCCGAGTTCACCGCGCTGCTCTTGCCGGTGGTGATGTCGATCGTGCTGCCGGTCTCGGCCTTCGCGGCGACGCTCTACACCATGCACCGGCTGATGAGCGACAGCGAGCTGGTGGTGATGATCGCGGCGGGGCGCAGCCCGGCGGCGCTGGCGCGGCCGGTGGCGGCCTTCGGGCTGATGGTGATGGCGGCGATGGCGGCGGTGACGCTCTACCTGATGCCGACGGCGGCGGGAATGCTGCGTGCGCGCATGGCCGATGTGTCGGGCGACATCGCCGCCGCGCTGATCCGCGAGGGGCAGTTCGTGCACCCCGCCCCGGGTCTGACGGTCTATGTGCGCGATGCCTCCAGCCGCGGCGAGATGGGGGGCATCTTCATCCATGACCAGCGCGACCGGGCGCGGCCGGTCACCTATTCGGCCGACCGCGCCGCGCTGGTGCGCGAGGGCGACGGCGCGCGGGTGGTCATGTTCGACGGCGCGGCGCAGCATTACGACCGCGCCGCCGGCGCGCTGTCGACGCTGCGCTTCGAGACCTTCGCCTATGACCTGACCCCGTTCATGGCCCGTGACGGCGAACGGCGCCGCAAGCCGTCGGAACATTACGTCGCCACGCTGCTGGACCCGCCGGCCGAGATCCGCGCCCTGCCCCGGTTCAATCTAGGCGACTATGTCGCCGAGGGGCACGAGCAGCTCTCCGCCCCGCTCTATGGCCTGGTGCTGCCGCTGATCGCCTTCGGCTTCGTGGCGCTGGGGGGGTTCAGGCGCCGGGGCTATGCGATCCAGCTGTGGCTTGCGGTCGGCACCGCGCTGGCGGTGCGGCTGGCCGGGGTCGCCGCCAAGGCCGCGACCACCGACATCGCGGCGCTGTGGCCGGCAATGTATCTGCCCCCGCTTCTGGCGCTGGCCGGGCTCGCGCTGGCCGCGGCGCTGCAATCGGGCTGGCGGAGGGTTCCGGCATGAGCCCGACGCTCTCGCTCTACTTCGCGCGGCGCTTCCTCGAAACGCTCGGCGCGGCGATCCTCGCGGTGCTGGCGCTCGTCTTCCTCGTCGACCTGGTGGAACAGCTGCGCCGCGCATCGGACAGCCAGGCCGGGCTCGGCGCGGTGGTCACCCTGGCGCTGCTGCACACGCTGCCGCTTGCCAGCGTCACCTTCCCCTTCGTGTTCATGCTGGCCGCGATGGCCTGTTTCGGCCGGCTCGAGCGCAGTTCCGAGCTGGTGGTCGCCCGCGCGGCCGGCGTCTCCGCCTGGCGCATCCTCGCCCCGGCGGTGATCACGGCGGTGCTGCTCGGCCTCGTCGCCATCGCGGTGATCAACCCGATCTCGGCGGCGATGCTTCAGCGTTTCGAGACGCTGGAGGCGCGTTTCCTGCGCGGGCAGGAGAGCCTGCTGTCGATCTCGCGCGAGGGGCTGTGGCTGCGCCAGGCCGATTCGCAGGGCTATTACGTCATCCGCGCCCAGCGGGCCGATCCCGATGGCGAGCGGCTTTACGAGGCGAGCTTCTTCCAGTTCACCGCCGACAACCGGCTTGCCGGCCGGATCGAGGCGGCCAGGGCCGAGCTGATGCCCGGGGCCTGGCGGCTGTCTGACGCGCGGCTGTGGAGCTTCGATCCCGACAATGCGCTGCGTCCCCCGGGGCTGACCATGGCCGAGGAGCTGGAGGTTCCCACCACGCTGACCAGCGACCGCATCCTCGACAGCTTCGCCTCGCCCGACGCGATCGGCATCTGGGACCTGCCCGAATTCATCGCCACGCTGCGCGCCTCGGGCTTCTCGGCCCGCCGGCACGAGATGCATCTGCAGAAGGAGCTGGCCAAGCCGCTGCTGTTTGCGGCGATGGTCCTGCTGGGGGCCGCCTTCTCGATGCGCCATCTGCGCGCCGGCGGGGTCGGGCTGATGCTGCTGGGCGCGGCGCTGTCGGGATTTGCCTTGTTCTTCCTCTCGGACATCAGCCAAGCTCTGGGGGCGTCGGGGGCGATTCCAACACCCATCGCGGCCTGGATGCCGCCGATGGCCGCAACGCTCGCGGCGTCCGCCCTCCTCCTCTACACGGAGGACGGGTGAGGGGGAGGATGCGTG
>RFGB01000137.1 GCA_003697125.1 Alphaproteobacteria bacterium | reverse complement strand
GCATCGAACTGGCCATCCCCCGGCCGCGGGGGCGGCGGCGGTCAGCCGGCCTGCGGGGTCTCGCGCGGGGCGGGCTCCGCCTCGGCCGGGGCATCCTCGGCCGCATCGGCCTCCAGCGCGGGCTCGACCGGCACCTCCTCCAGCTCGCCGATGTCGAAGCCGGCCGCGCCCATCTGGGCGGCCATGCCGTCGATCGCGGCGCGGGCGACCAGATCGCAGTAGAGCGCGATGGCGCGCGCCGCGTCGTCATTGCCCGGGATCGGATAGGCGATGCCGTCGGGCGAGGAGTTGCTGTCGAGCACGGCGACGACGGGGATGCCCAGCTTGTTGGCCTCCTTGACCGCCAGCGCCTCCTTGATGGTGTCGATCACGAACAGCATGTCGGGCACGCCGCCCATCTCGCGGATGCCGCCGAGGGACGCCTTCAGCTTGGCGTATTCGCGCTCCATGTGCAGGCGTTCCTTCTTGGTCAGCCCCTGGGCGCCGCCCTGAAGCTGTTCCTCGATCGTGCGCAGCCGCGCGATCGAGTTCGAGACGGTCTTCCAGTTGGTCAGCGTGCCGCCCAGCCAGCGGTGGTTCATGTAATACTGGGCGCAGCGCTCGGCCGCCTCGGCCACGGGGCGCTGGGCCTGGCGCTTGGTGCCCACGAACAAGAGCCGCCCGCCGCGCGCGACGCAGTCGCGCACCGCCTGCAACGCCGCGTCCAGCAGCGGCATGGTCTGGGTCAGGTCGAAGATGTGGATCCCGTTGCGTTCCCCATAGATGTAGGGGGCCATGCGCGGGTTCCAGCGATGGGTCTGATGGCCGAAGTGGACGCCTGCCTCGAGCAGCTGGCGCAGGGAGAATTCCGGCAGTGCCATGAGCGAGTTCCTTTCCGGTTTGTGCCTCGGCGGGGAGAGGGCGCGCGCCCAACCGGCGGACCGCGCGGGATGTCTCCCCGCCCGGCCCGGAACCCCGCCTGCGGTCTGTGGTGGCGCCGCTATAGCGCGGCGGCCCCGCGCGCGCAAGCCCGCGCGCCGGCGCGTCCACCCCCTTGAATCCGGCCGCGCGGGGATGTATTTCTGCGCCCCGTGGCGGGTGTAGCTCAATGGTAGAGCAGAAGCTTCCCAAGCTTAAGACGAGGGTTCGATTCCCTTCACCCGCTCCAGACCTTCCCTTCCGGCATGACGGGCCTTCCCGGGGCGACGCGCCTTCCCGGGGCGACGGGCAGCGCGGCGGCGCAGGGCCGGGCGGAAGGCCCCCCGCGCATTCGGCGGCACCCGTCGGGACCGCGCGCCCGTGATCGCCCGCGCCCAGCGTCGCGCCGGCCTGCTGGCCTGGGGAGCGGTCGGCGTGACCATCACCATGTGGGGCGGCTATCTGGTGCTGGCGCGGTCGATGGCGCGGCAGGATCTCGGCCCGCAGGATCTGGGGCTGGTGCGCTATCTGCCCGCGGCGCTGCTGTTCGCGCCGGTCTGGATGCGCTTCGGGCTCAAGCCGCGGCGCATCGCCTGGCGCCACGCGGTCGCGGTGGGGTTCCTGGGCGGGGCGGGGTTCATGACCCTGCTGGCCGCGGGGCTGGCGATCGCCCCGGTGGCCGATGCGGGGGTGTTCACCCCCTCGATGCTGCCGCTGTTCGTGGCCGCCCTCTCGGCGCTCTTGCTGGGCGAACGATTCACCGGGCTCAGGCTGGTCGGCTTCGCGCTGATCCTGGTGGGCGCGCTGGCGGTGGGCGGCTGGGAGGCGATCGCCCAGGCGGGGGAAGGCACCTGGCGGGGGCATCTGATGCTGCTCGCCGCCTCGGCGGTCTGGGCCAGCTATACCGTGGCCTATCGCCTGTCGAAGCTCAGCGCGCTCGAGGCCGCGGCGATGATCGCGCTGTGGGCCAGCCTGTTCTTCGGCGCCTGGGCGCTGGTGGCCGGCACGCGGCTGCCCGCGCTTGCGCCGGCGACCCTGGCCCTGCAGGCGCTGGCGCAGGGGGTCCTGACCGGGTTCGTCGCCGCCTTCACCTATGGCTATGCCCTGACCGCCATCGGCCCGTCGCGCACCGCGGCCTTCGCCGCGCTGGTGCCGGTGATCGCGGCGCTGGGGGGGCTGATCTTCCTGGGCGAACCCATCGGGCCGGCCAAGGGGATCGGCATCGCGCTGACCGCCTGCGGCGTGGCGCTGGCCTCCGGCGCGGCCCGGCGGCGCGCCAGCCCGCCGCCGCCCGGGCCGGTCTGAACGCCCCGCCCGCCACGGTCAGCCGGTCGCGGCCCGGTCCGCAAGCGCCTCGGCCAGGAAGTCGCGCAACACCGCGGCGGGCACGTCGCGGCTAAGGAACGCCCGCCCGATGTCGCGCATCAGCACGAGCGTGATGCGCCCGTCGCGCACCTTCTTGTCCTGGGCCATCAGCGCCACCATCCCCTCGGCATCGGGCAGCGGGCCGGGGATGTCCGACAGCCGCCGCCGCATGCCCATCGCGGCGAGATGGGCGGCGAGCCGCGCGGGCGCCTCCTGCGGGCACAGGCCGAGGCGGGCCGACAGGTCAAGGGCGAGCTGGCAGCCGATCGCCACCGCCTCGCCATGCAGCAGCCGGTCGGAATAGCCGGTGGCCGCCTCCAGCGCATGGCCGAAGGTATGGCCGAGATTGAGCAGCGCCCGCTCGCCGGACTCGGTCTCGTCGCGCATGACGATCGCGGCCTTCATCTCGCATGACCGGCGCACCGCATGGGCGCGCGCCGCCGCGTCGCCCGCGGCCAGGGCGGGGCCGCTGGCCTCCAGCCAGGCGAAGAAGCCGGCATCGCCCAGAAGCCCGTATTTCACCACCTCGGCATAGCCTGCAAGAAGGTCGCGCCGCGGCAGCGTGTCCAGAAGCGCGGTATCGGCGATCACCATCCGGGGCTGATGGAAGGCGCCGACCAGGTTCTTGCCCTGCGGGGTGTTGATCCCGGTCTTGCCGCCCACCGCGCTGTCGACCTGGGCCAGCAGGGTGGTGGGCAGCTGGACGAAGCCGACGCCGCGGCGCAGGATGGCGGCGGCGAACCCGGCGAGGTCCCCGATCACCCCGCCGCCCAGCGCCAGGATCAGGTCATGGCGTTCCACCCGCTGTTCCAGCAGCCATTCCACCGCCCGGCGCAGCCCGTCCCAGCCCTTGGTCGCCTCGCCGGGGGGCAGGGTCAGGGCGACGCTGTCGATCCCCTCGGCGGCCAGCGCGTCGGCCAGCGCCGGCAGGTGCAGCGCCGCGACCCGCTCCTCGGTCACGATCGCCAGCCGTCTGCGGGCCAGAAGCGGCGCGATCAGCCCGCCGGCCCGGGCAAGCAGCCCCGGCCCGACATGGATGTCATAGGACCGCGCGCCCAGCGCGACATGCACGACCTCGGTCATTGCGGCTCTCCGAACAGCCTCTCGCCCGGCGGCAGCGGCGCATCGCGGGCGGCAAGCGCGGCGATGATCCGCCGCGCCGCGGCCTCATGTAGCTCGTCGGCGCGCGAATCCACCGTCACATCCGCCTCGGCATAGACGGGATAGCGCTCGGCGATCAGCGCCTCGAGCCGCGCGCGCGGATCGGGCACCGCGAGGAGCGGCCGGCCCGGCCTGCCGCGCACCCGCTGCCAGACCAGATCGGCCGGGGCGCGCAGCCAGACCGAGACCGCGCGCGCGCGGATCAGCGCCCGCGTGCCGGGTTCGATGAAGGCCCCGCCCCCGGTGGCCAGCACCAGCGGCCCGCCCGACAGGAGCCGCGCGATCACCCGGGCCTCTCCGGCGCGGAAGGCGCTCTCGCCGTATCGGGCGAAGATCTCGGGAATGTCCAGCCCGGCGGCGGCCTCGATCTCGTGATCCGAATCGACGAAGGGCACCCCCAACAGCCCGGCGAGGACCTGGCCCACCGAGGTCTTCCCCGCGCCCATGATTCCCACCAGCACCACCGGCCGCAGCAGGCGGCCCGGCACGCTCGGCTGGCTGTGGCGGGTCACGGCCGGCATTTCCCCTCGCCCCTGGCCCGCCTGCGGCCCCGGACAGGCGGGAATTGATGCGACGCATCAAAAGCTGTAGCCTGCGCCGGTCCCCGGGCGGGTGCGCGGCGCGCAGGGCTCTCCTAGCACCCGCGACCGGGCAGGAAAAGCCGCCGGCGGCCGCCTTGCCGCCGGGGCGGGCGGAATCCGGGCGCAAACCGGACGGAGGCGGGCGCGGGCATGGGACGGATCGTGAAGTATGTCGCCATTCTCGTCGCGCTCGGCCTGGTGGCCTTCCTGATCTATGCCGCTGTGGCCGATCTGTCGGTGACCCGGCGCGAGATGACCGTCGATGTTCCGCTTCCCGCCGACCGCTAGCCTGGCCGCCGGCCTGGCCGCGCTGGCGGCGGCCTCCGGCCCGGCCCCGGCCGAGCCGCGCAGCGCCATTCCCTGGCTGTCGGATGCGCTGATCGTCCGCCCCCCGTCCGAGGCGCGGCCCCGGGCGGTTCCCGGGCCGCGCCCGATCGAGGTGAGCGTGCTGGGCGCGCCGCGCCCGCTGGGGGCGGGGCTGCTCGACGCGGCGGCCGCGGGGCTTGCGCCCGGACTGTGGGGCGAAAGCTCGGCGCTGCGGCTGCGGCTGCTGATCGGGCGGGTCCGGGGCACCGGCGTTCCCGCGGCACAGGAGATGCTGCGCACGCTGATGCTGGCCCGGCTGACCGAGCCGCGCGGGGCGGGCACCGCCTTCCTGCTGGCCCGCGCCGACATGCTGCTGCGGATGGGGGCGGTGGAGGAGGCGCGCGAGCTCCTGGCCTCGGCCGATGACCGCGCGCCCGAGGTTCTGGCGCGGCTGTTCGACACCGGGCTTCTGGTCGGCGACCAGGCGGCCGCCTGCCGGGCGCTGGGGGATGCCGCGGGCGCCGAGCCCCGGCCGCTTGCGCGCATCTTCTGTCTGGCCCGTGACGGCGACTGGCGCGGGGCGGCCGGGGCGCTGAGCGCGGCCGAGGCGGCGGGCGGGCTGAACGCGGCCGAGGCCGAACTCGCCCGCCGCTTCCTGGGGCTGGTGGAGACGCGGCCGGGCGAGGCGATCGCCCTGCCCGACCCGCTTACGCCGCTGGCCCATGTCATGCTGCTCTCGATCGGGGCGGGCCCGGCGGCGCTGGCGGATCTCGCCCCGCTTCCCCCGGCCTTCTACCACCACGACCTGTCGCCGCAGGCGCCGCCGCGCGCACGGATCCTTGCCGCCGAAAGGCTGGTCGCGGCGGGCGGGCTGGGCTGGCCGGTGCTGTTCGCCGCCTATCGCATGGCCAAGCCCGCGGCCTCGGGCGGGGTATGGAGCCGCGCCGCCGCGGTGCAGGCGCTGGACCGGGCGCTGGATCAGGGCGCGCCCGCCGCCATCGCCGCCGCGCTGGATGCGGCCGATGCCGCGCTCTCGCCGCTGGGGCTGCGCGTGGCGCTGGCCCAGGAATACCATGCCCGGCTGGTCGCGCTGCCCCCCGATCCGGCACTGCGCGACAGCCCGCTGGCCGAGCTGGTGGTGCTGGGCGGGGACAGCCCGCTGGCCGACCGCCTGGTCGCGCCCGACGACACGCTGACGCTGCGCGCCGCGCTGGCCGCCGCGCGCGGCAAGCCCTTCCCCCGCGGCGATGCGCGGATCAACGCGATCGCGCAGGCCTTCTCGGACGGGCCGGCCGGGGGGGGACATGCCGCCGGGCTGATGCGGCTGATCGAGACCGGCCGGCCCGGCGAGGCGCTGATCCGCGTGCTTGCCGATCTGGATGCCGGCACCCGGGTCGACCCGGTGGCCCTGGCCGCGGCGCTGTCGGTGCTGCGCCGCCTGGGTCAGGAGAGCGCGGCGCGCCGCATCGCGGTGGAGACGCTTCTGGCCGAGCGGCGCGGCTGATGACCCGGGACTGGATCGCGCTGTTCCTCGAGGCGATGCTGGCCGAACGCGGCGCGGCGGCCAACACCATTTCGGCCTATGCCCGGGACCTGCGCGACTATCTCGCCTTCCTCGCCGCGCGCGGCCTGTCGCCGCAGACCGTCACCACCGCCGGGATCGAGGCCTATCTGGCCGATCTGGAGCTGCGGGGGCTGTCGCGCGCCACCCGGGCGCGGCGGCTGGCCAGCCTGCGCCAGCTGCATCGCTTCGCCATGGGCGAGGGGCTGCGCCCCGACGACCCCGCGGTCCTGCTGCGCGGCCCCGGCCGGCCCCGCCGCCTGCCCCGGGCGCTGGACCGCGAACAGGTCGCCCGGCTGCTGCAGGCCGCGCGCCAGCCCGCGGCCGACGGCGCCGAGACCCCGCGCCGGCGCCGCGACCGGCTGCGGGCGACCTGCATCGTCGAGCTGCTCTATGCCACCG
>RFGB01000136.1 GCA_003697125.1 Alphaproteobacteria bacterium | reverse complement strand
GGTCATTGCCCGCCGCCCCCACCAGCCGGTCGTTTCCGCCCCGGCCCCATACGGTGTCGTCGCCCAGGCTGGCGAGGATCTCGTCATTGCCGCTGCCGGCGGTCACGACATCATCGCCCCAGCTGGCGCGGACCATGTTGTTGCCATCGCCTGCATCGATCACGTCGTCGTTGCGCCAGCCCAGGATGGTGTCGTCCAGCCTTCCGGTCACCACCATCGGCGAGGCGGTCTCATAGACATGGCGATAATCCACCAGCCGGATCGGCGGATTGGGGCTGGTGATCCGGAAATTGTCGATCAGCCCGGCGAATCCCTCCGTCCAGTGATAGCCGAAGGAGGGATCCCAGTATTCGAGCGGCTTGGTCACCCCCGACATCGCCGCCTGTCCCAGGACCTTGCCGTCGATCACGATCCGGCCCATGCCGGCATCGGAATCATAGACGACGCTTATGTCGTGCCATTTCCCGTCGGTCAGCCCGGCGCCGCTGGTGGTCAGCCGATAGGTCTGGCTGGCGGCATTGGTGAAGTTCAGCGTCAGCTCGCCCGATTCCTCGGCCTCGATGAACCAGCTGCCATGCAGGGTGAAGATGCGCCCCGCGCTGGCCGCCCCGCCATCCAGCTTCAGGTCGAAATCCACCGTGAAGCCATCGAGGCTGTAGAGCTGGCCCGCCTCGTCCTTGTCGAGCAGCAGCCGCGTGTTGTCGGTGAAGCGCAGCGCCTTGCCGTCCGGCCCCTCGACCAGCGCCACCGAGGAGACGCCGGCGATGAACGGGCTCTGGTAATGGGAGCTGTCCATCACCGCCCCGCCCTCGCCATCGATGTGCAGCAGCAGGGGATCGGCGGCCCGGACCCAGGTGGTGCTGGTGTCCGTCCGCCCGTCATGGGTGACCTTCAGGGTGACCTTGTACAGCCCCGGCTCGTCGAAGGTCTTCAGCACGTTGCGCCCCCTGGCCATGGTGCCGTTGCCGAAGTCCCATTCCCAGACCGCATCGGAATCGCGGAGGATGCCGCCCGAATCCGCGCTCAGGCTGCTGTCGAACAGGAAGGTGTTGGCGCTGCGCGGCGCCTTGAGGATCTGCGCGGTCAGCTTCTCCGGGGTGGGGTCGAACAGGGTCAGCGACGCGCCCACCCCCAGCGCCTCGATCACGCCGCCCGGAAGGGCGCGCAGGTCCTCCGGATCCGGATTCACCGTCAGGGCGTTGACGAACAGATCGGCATAATGGTTCGGGTCATGGGGGTTGGAATTCTGCACGGTCAGGTTGTTGGCCACCGTCCAGCTGCCGGCCACCCCGCCTTCGGGCGAAAGGTCATAGGCCTCGCTGATATTGCCGGTGACGGTGACGTTGCGGGCCTTCGGGTTCACGTCGATCTGCGGCGCGCCCCAGCCCACCAGCGGGTTCACCACGCTGTGCAGGACCGTGTTGTTGCGGATGGTCAGCCCGTCGGTCTCGCCGATGGCGATGCCGTGGGGATGGTTCATGAACAGGACATTGTCCTCGATCACGATGTTCCGGTAATAGAGGTCGGTGCGCGCGGGATTGGCGCCGACCGTCTCGTTGCGCATCCAGATCCCGTGCAGCCGGTAGTCGTCCGAGCTGAAGAAGTTGCCCCGGATCGTCACGTCGCGGGTGGGCTGGGTGGCATTGGCGCTGTGGATCTGGATCATGTCCGGATGGTCGTTCGACTCCGGCGCCAGGCGGAATTCGCGGAAGCTGTTGCCCTCGATCAGGACCTTGCGGACCTCGAAGAAGTTCATCCCGTCCGAACGGATGCCGCGCATCTCGTTGTTGCGGAAGGTGACATTCTCGCTCTGCCGGGTCAGCGATCCGCGCAGCCAGTCCGAGAAGTCGTTGCCGACGATCTTGATGTCCCGGCCGCCATCGATGAACAGGCCGATTCCGGTGCCATAGCCGTTCTCGGCCGCGGAAAGGCCGGTGGCCAGATCGCCGTCGAAGACCGAGTTGCGGATCTCGATGTCCTCGGAATTCTCGATCCGGAAGGCCTGGGTATCGGTCTTGGCGCCGGGCGCGGCATGATAGTCGATGGTGATCTTCTCGAAGGCGATGTTGGCGCTGTCCGACAGCCGCAGCGTGTTGAAACGTGCCTCCCGTCCCGTCTCGGAGATGATGCGCACCGTGTCCGAGAAGCGGTAGTCCGAAAGCGAGACGTCCCCATACGCCCCCGATTTCAGGATCACCGTCTCGCCGCCGGTGGCACGGTCCAGCGCGGCGGTCAGTTCGGCGGCGCTGGACACGAGGATCGTCGATGTCGGCATGTCTTTCCCCAGGCTTCAGGTTCGCGACATACTGCGCGCGACGGACATACGCCTGCGGCGATCCGGGCTGGCGGCACGGCCCCCCGGGGTGCGGCATGTGCACGCGTCCCTCCCGTCCCGGGGATGATGCCCCGGACCGATGCAGATCGGACATGCCGTCACCCCGCAGGGTGCCTCTTCGCCGAGATCCCCATCATCGGCGCCTGCGGTCAAACCCCCAGACCGCATGCGCCGGACCGTCCGCGAGGTACGGAATCATCCCCCGCATTGTCCAGTCAAAAACGCAATTGGGGCGATTTCTTGGCGACCCGCCCGGGGCGGTGCGGCTGGCCGGACGGCGTGCGGGCCCTTGCCCTCGCCGGCCGGGCGGGACAGCATGGGCCCATGCGCCTTCGGGCTGATGCCGGCAGTGCGGACCTGGCCGGTCCCGCCCTCTGGGTGGCGGCCGAGCGCGCCTGCGCCCGGCCGCTGGCCGATCTGGCCGCGGCGCTGGCGCGGCTGGACGAACGGCTCTCCACCGGGCCCGATCCCGCGGCCGAATGGGCCCGGCTGGCGCTGGAGGAGGCGGCGGCGCTGGCCCGCGGGGCGGGGCTGCGCGCCCCGCTCGAGGCGCTGGTGCTGTGGCGCCATGGCGCGCCGGCGGGGCGGGTGGCGCGGCGCGACCTTCTCGCCGCGGCCGCGGCGGCGCGGCGGCTGGCGGCACCCCCGGGAATGACGGCGGCGGCGCTGGCCGACGCGGCGGGGTTGCGGCGGTTCCTGGGCCTGTCCGGGCTGCGCACCGATCCCGTTCTGGTGCCGCTTCTCGAGCGGCCCAGCGGCCCGGACTGGATGCGGGCGGCCGAGGGGTTCCTGGCCGATCTCGCCGCGCTTGCCGGGCTGCATCCCCTGACCCGGGGCGCGGCGGCGCTGGCCCTGTGGCGGGGGCATGGGCCCGGGGGCGGCAGCTGGCGGCTGGATGGTGCGGTGCTGGCGGCGCGGGTGGCGGCCGAGGGGCAGGGCGGCGCGCGCTTCCTGCCGCTGGGCGATCTGCCCGGGCCGCGCGCGGGCATCGCCGCGGCGGGGGCCGAGGCCTGGCTGACCGCCTTCCTGGCGGCGGGGCTGGCGCGGGTGCAGGGAATTCTCGCCGACATCCGCCGCCGGCGCGACTGGGCCGCGCGGGCGGCGGCGGCCGCTCCGCCGGGGCGGGTGGTGCGGGCGGCGGTGGCGCTTCTGGCCGCCGAGCCGGTGGTCTCGGCCAATCTGCTGCGCGATCGCGCCGGGGTCAGCCAGCAGGCGGCCAATGCGGCGCTGGTGGCGCTTGCCCGGGCGGGGCTGGCGGAGGAGATCTCGGGCCAGCGGCGCTACCGGATCTGGCGCGCGGCGCCCGGCGGGGCCGCCGCGCCGCGCCGGCCCCGCCGCGGGGGGGCATGGCAGGGCGAATGATGCCGCGCCGGCCCCGGCGCCGGTTCAGGCGGCGTGCAGCCGGGCCTGTTCCTCGGCGATGCGGAACCGGGTCACCATCCCGGCCAGCCGCTCGGCGGTCTCGTGCAGCGCCCGCGCCCCGGCGGCGGTTTCCTCGGCCATCGCGGTATTGGCCTGGGTGATGCCGTCGAGATGGCCGAGCGCCGTGGTCACCTCGCGCATCGCCCCGGCGAGGTCGCGGCTCTGGACACGGATCTCGGCCGAGCTCGCCTCCGCCGCGCCGATCGCCGAGACCAGGCCATCGAGCACGCTGCCCGTGCGCCGCACCAGCTCGACCCCCTGGGCGATCTCGGCCGCCGATCCGTCGATCAGGTCGCGGATGTCGCGCGCGGCTTCCGAGGAGCGCTGCGCGAGCGTGCGCACCTCGCTGGCCACCACGGCAAAGCCCTTGCCCGCCTCGCCCGCGCGCGCCGCCTCGACCGCGGCATTCAGCGCCAGAAGATTGGTCTGCAGCGAGATCGAATCGATCACCCCCACGATCTCGGCGATCCGTGCCGAGGAGCTCTCGATCCGGTTGATCGCATCGATCGCCTGGGCGACCACCGCCGCCCCCTCGCGCGCGCCCTTCGCAGCGGTGGCGGCGGCGGCGCTGGCGCGTTCGGCGGTCTCGGCGCTCTGGCGGTTGGAATGCGCGATCTGCTCCAGCGTGGCGTTGGTCTCCTCCAGCGAGGCGGCCTGCGAGGTGGCGCGGTCGGCCAGCTCGCCCGCATCGCCGGCGATGCGCCGGATGCGCGCATCGATCTCGGCCATGCCGGACTGGATTCCGGCGATCAGCTCCGACAGGCGGGCGCAGCTGTCATTGATCGCCCCCTGCAGGGTGGCGAAGCGGCCCTCCAAGCAGCCCTCGATCCGGCGCGACAGGTCGCCCTCCGCCATCGCCTCGGCCACGGCGACGACGCCATCGATCCCGGCGGCGACGGCATCGGCGAGGCTGTTGAAGCTGGAGCAGATCGCCGCGGCGAGGGGGTCTTCGGGGACGACGTCGATGCGGCGGCTGAAATCCCCCGCCGCGATCGCCCGCGCCGCCGCCTCGGCCGCGGCCTGGGTGGCCAGCGCCTCGGTGCGGTCGTTCCACTGCAGCAGGCAGCCGGCAAGGCTGCCATCCTCGCCGGTGACCGGGCCGGTCTGCACCTCGATGCGACGGTCGCCGAGGGAAAGCATGGTCTTCCCCGCCTCCCTGCGCGGCGCCAGCCCGAAGGCGGCCAGGGTCATGCCGACCACCGCCTCGGGCCGGAAACCGGAAAGGGTGCGGGCGATCTGATCGGCATGGCGGGAGAAGAACCCGGCAAGAGCCTCGTTGACATAGAGGATCTGCCCGGCCTCGTCGGTGATCATCACCGCGCTGCGGGCCTTGTCCAGCGCAGTCTTGATGCGCCGCGCCGCGCGGGCCTGGGCATCGACGGCGGCCATGTCGCGGGCCAGGGCGCCGATCTCGTCGCGCCGGTCGCGATAGGGCAGCGCGACGCTGCCCCCCTCGGCCAGCATCCGCACCCCTGCGCCCAGCCGGGCGAGGGGGGCGAACAGGATGCGGCCGAGCAGGACCCACAGCCCCGCGCCGATGGCCAGGGCGAGGGCGAGGGTCTGCAGACCCGCCTGCAGCAGCTCTCCCATCACCTGTGCGCGCATCGCGGCGTCGGACCAGGCGATGACCAGCGCGCCGACGGTGGCGTTGTCCTTGCCGAAGGTCACCGGCCAGGCGATGGTCAGGCCGTCCCGGGCCGGGGCGGCGGTCTCGACCGCCCGGGCGGCCAGCGCGGCCAGCGCGGGGGCCGTGCCCTCGGTGCCCAGCCCGGCCAGGATCTGGCCGGTGGCGGTGATCGCGGCCAGCGCGGCGATCTCCTCGCCGGCGGAAGCCTGCAGGTCGGAAAGCACCGCCTGCACCGGTTCGGCCTTCGCGAAGCGCAGCGCCCCCCCCATCTCCTGCGCGGCAAGGCGGGTGATCATGGTGGCGTTGCTGCGGAATTCGCGATCCTGGGCGGCGAGGCGGTCGGTTGCCTGCAGGCCGAGCACGAGCCCGGTCGTGGCGAGCAGGCCGAGGGCGACGATGAGGATGATCCTGGCGCGCAGCGACATCGTTCCGGTCTCCATCAGGCGGGGGCGCGGGCGCCCCCGGGCCGGTCAGTCCAGATATTCGACATTCACCCCGAAGGTGGCCGCGCCGATGGCCGCGCCGGTGTCGGGATCGGTGATGGTGACCGAAAGCTGCGCCTGGTAGGCCTGGCTGCTCTCGTCCAGCTCGACATCCGAGATGTGGATGCTGCCCGGGCCGATGGCGAAGGTCTGCTGCCATTTCGCCTCGTCCCCCTGCCAGTAGTCGGAGGTGACATCCGAGGCGGCGACATTGAGGCCGCGATTGTCCATCACGAAGATCTCGGTGAACAGTCCTTCGGCCGCATCGCGCACCGCGCGCAGCCGGTCCGATGCGGGATTGGAAAGCACCGGATCGATGGTCGGCCGGTGGGCCGCCGACACCTCGTCCCGCCATGCGCGGTCGAGCGAATCGATCTCGGCCTGGGACAGGCCGGCATGGGCCGCGTTGGCCGCGCGCAGCGCCGCGATGATCACCGGGTCGGCAAGGATCTCGGCCACCCGTTCCTGATAGAGCGCGCGCAGGCGGGGGGCGAATTCATCGGCGGCCGAGGGTGTGGCAAGGCCGGCGGCGAGGGCAAGAAGTGCCGCGAAGGGCAGGCGCGTCATGGCGTAACCTCCTGAAGGCAGGATTGAATTCTGCGGCGCGGCGGGCCGCGGCCGCGGGGACAACCTGCCCGCAACTCCTTCGCGAAGGGTTAGCGGCGCCGGGCGGGTTCGTGACAATCCGCCCGATCAGCCGGCGCGGCGGCGCGGGGGGCGGGCCGCGGCGGTTTCCGCCTCCAGATCCGCTGCCCATTCGGCCAGCATCGCCGCGCGCCGGGCTGCGGCATCCCCGGGGGGGGAAGCTTCCGCCCGCGGCATGAAGGGATCCGCCGCGGGCTCTGCCCGGCGCAGGGCGGGCAGGGCGGCGGGCAGGGCGAAGAGCGCGGCGCTGCCGCCCAGCCAGAACAGGGCGAGGGCGGCGGGCCATCCGCTGCCGGCCGCGCCGGCCAGGATGCCGGCGAGGGCGGAGAGACCATAGGCGAGGAAGATCAGGCCGAACGGGAAGGTCATGATCGCCTCCTCTCCTGCTCTCTCCCGCGATCCGCCCTTCCGCCCCGGGCGGGGGGCCGGTGGTGGCGCCTCGAGCCTAGGGGCGCGGCGTTAACGGATCCTTGCGCGGGGTCGCGGGCAGGGCGGCGCGTTCGGCCCGTGCCTCGGCGGCGCGGCGGGCGGCGTGACGCGCGCGTTCCAGCAGGAATTCGGCCGCGCGGGCGCGGGCCAGGGCATGGGCGGCCCGGTCGCGGGCAGCGTCCCTGCCGTTGCGCGCCCTTGCGCATTGCGCCGCCAGCCGCTCGGCAGTCTCGGCATGCCAGCGCAGCCAGCGCGCATGGGCCGCCGCCTCGGCCCCGTCCCGGGGGGGCGGGGCCGAGGCCAGCGCCGCGCGGTGGGCGGCCAGCGCCGCCTCGGCCTCGGCCAGGGCACGGCTGGCACGGGCGAGTTCGGCCCGGGCGGCGTCGAAGCCGATGCGGGCCAGGCGCGCGATCCGCGCCGCCGCGGCCAGGGGCATCGCGCTCATCCCCGCCCCCGCCAGCCGTCGCGCGCGCGCGCGCGCATCTGTTCGGCGAAGCGGATCGCCGCGGCGACGGCGCGCCAGGTCTCGGGCGGCACCTCCTGGCCGATCTCGACCAGCGCGAAGAGGGTGCGCGCCGTGGGCGGGTCGGAACGCACCGGCACCCCCGCCTCGATCGCCCGGGCGCGGATGGCCAGCGCGGTCTCGTCCCGGCCCTTGGCGACGCAATGGGGGGCCGAGCCGGGCTTGCGGGTCCATTTCAGCGCCACGGCGTAATGGGTGGGGTTGACGATGACCACATCGGCGGTGGCGACATCGGCCAGCATGCGGTTGCGCGCGATCTCCTCGGCCCGCCGGCGCCGCGCCTGCTTCTGATGCGGATCGCCCTCGATCTCGCGCGCCTCGTCGCGGATTTCCTGGAACGACATGCGCAGCCTGCGGGCATGGTCGAAACGCTGCCACAGCCAGTCGGCGGCGGCGATCACCACCGCGATCGCCGCGATCGCGGCCAGAAGCCCGGTGGCAAGGCGCATCATCTCGGCCCCGACCAGCGCGGGGGGCGCGCGCAGGCTGCCGATGATCTCGTTCATCGCATCGGCGAGGAAGAGGCCCAGCACCGCGGCGGCGGCGACCATCTTCACCGTGCTCTTGGCGAAGGCGACGAGGCCGGTGGGTCCGAATTTCTGGGCGGCGTTGGCGATGGGGCTGATGCGCGACAGCTTCGGCAGAAGCTTCTCGGCCGAGGCGGCAAAGGATCCTTGCGCGAGATGGGCGAGGAAGGCCGCGGCGAGGGGCATCATCAGGAAGGGCAGGATGGCGGCGGCGGCCCTGGCGAGAGGGAGGAGGAGCAGCCCCGCGCCCTCGGCCCCGAGCACCCTTCCCTGGAGCTGCTCGGGCCGGCCGAGGAAGAAGGCGAGCTCGCTTCCCGCCGCGCGCACCGCCCCGGCCCCGAAGGCGGCGATGGCGACAAGCAGGCCGAGATAGGCGGCAGCCGCGGCGAGATCGGCGGAGCGGGGCACGTCGCCGCGCCGGCGCGCATCCTCCAGCCGCTTCGGTGTCGGCGCAAAGCTCTTCTCGCCGCCTTCCTCGGATCGCCCGCTCATCGCGGCATCTCCCAGGGATCGGCGAGACGGTCGGCGAGCGCGTCCTGCCAGACGGCGAGCATTCCGGGCAGGGCGAGCATCAGCAGCACCAGCGCGAGCCCGGTGATGAAGGGGGCGCCGACGAAGGCGACCATCAGCTGCGGCATGGCCCGGTTGATGGCGCCGAGCGCGAGATTGTAGAGCAGCGAGACGAGCAGGTAGGGCGCGGCCAGCGCCACCGCCAGCCCGAAGGCCGCCGCGCCATGGGCCACGCCCCATTCGGCCAGCTGCCCCGCCTCGGGCGCGGTCCCGAAGGGAACTGCCCCGTAGGACAGCGCGATCATCAGCGCCGCCTTCACATGCAGCCCCGCCGCCATGGCCAGCGCGATGCCCCCGATCACCAGAAGGTTGCCGATGGCCGGCATCGGGTCGGGCGTCAGCCCCGCCCCGAAGATCTGCGCCACGGCCACCGACTGCGCCGCGATCGATCCGGCCAGCTGCAGCGCCATGATCGTCAGCCGCATCAGGATGCCGAGCGCGAGGCCCGCCCCGGCCTCGGCCAGCAGGAGCCCGGCCAGGCCGGGGATGTCGGCCGGATCGGGCAGCTCGGCCGGCCAGACCATCGGCGCCACGATCGCCGTCAGCGCCAGCGCCGCGGCAAGCCGCAGCCGCAGCGCCAGGGTCTGTTCGCCGAATCCCGGCAGCAGGGCGACCACCGCGCCCACCCGCACGAAGACGGCCAGTGCGGCAAGCAGCGTGCCGGCGGCGGTGCCGCCCAGCGGCTCAAGCGCGCCGAGCAGCTGCCCGAGGGGAAGCATCAGGCCACGCCGAGCAGCGCGGGCCGCACCTCGGTGCCGATCTCCTCGAAGGACAGCACCGGGTTGCGGATCCCCTTCGCGGCCAGCACCGTGCGCAGGAAGCGGCGGCGGCGGGTGGTGGTGGCGATGGCCGGATAGCGGCCATCGGCGGCGGCGCGGGCGATCTTCTCGGCCACCGCCCGGGCCAGGCGGTTGAACTCGGCCGGCGGAAGGGCGACATCGACCGCCCCCCCCTCGCCGGAAATCTCGTGGGCGCGGAACAGCTCCTCCCATTCCGGCGCCAGCTGGATCAGCGGCAGCACCCCGTCAGGCTCCAGAAGCTCGGCAACCAGCTGGAAGCCCAGCCGCTGGCGCACATGCTCGGTGATCGCCTCGACATGGCCCACCACCGCCCGCGCCTCGGCGATCGCCTCCAGGATCAGCGGCAGGTTGCGCACGCTGACCCGCTCCTCCAGCAACAGGCGCAGCACCTGCTGAAGCAGGTCGACGGGCACCTTCTCGGGGATGAATTCGTCGAGGATGCGCCGGTTGGCCTCGGCCCGGGCGGGATCGGAGACCTGGGCGAATTCGTCCAGCAGCTTCCTGAGCGCCCGGCGGGTGAACAGCCGGCCGAAATTGGCCTTCAGAACCTCCATCAGATGCGTCGCCACCACCTCGGCAGGGGTCACCACCGACAGCCCGGCCAGCGCCGCGGCCTCCTGATCCTCGGGCGCGATCCAGCGCGCCGGCGCGCCATAGACCGGCTCGGGCGCATCCTCCCCCGGCGGCAGCGCCGCCGAGGCGTCGCCGATCAGCGCCAGGACCCGGTCCGGGCGCAGCCGGGCGCGGGCCATCTCCACCCCCTGGATGCGGATGGCGTAATGGCCCGCCGGCAGCAGCGCGTTGTCGGTCAGCCGGATCTCGGGAATGATGATGCCCCAGCCCTGGGCGATGTGGTTGCGCATGTTCAGGATGCGCTGGTCCAGGCCGGTGGCCTCGTCCATCACCACCGGGACAAGGTCTGGGGCGAATTCCACATGCACCTCGTCCAGATCCAGAAGATCGCCCAGCGTCTTGCGCCGCGGCCCCTCGGCGGGCCGTTCCGCGGCCAGCGCCGCCGCCGCCGCGGCCCGCGCCTGCTTCCGGCCGGCGATCCAGGCCAGGGCGCCCAGGGCCGCGGACCCGGCGAGGAAGGGCAGGGTGGGCAGGCCGGGGACGAGGGCGAACAGCGCCAGCAGCGCGGCCACCGTGCCGATGGCGCGGGGATAGCGGCCGAGCTGTTCGATCAGCGCGGCGTCGGCCGATCCGGTCATGCCGCCCTTGGACAGCAGCAGGCCTGCGGCGATGGAGATGATCACGGCGGGGATCTGGGTGACCAGCCCGTCGCCCACGGTCAGGATGGCGTAGGTCTCGAAGGCCTCGCCCACCGCAAGCCCGTGCACCAGCACCCCCATCGCCAGCCCGACGAGGAGGTTGAGCAGCGTGATGAGCAGCCCCGCCACCGCGTCGCCCTTGACGAATTTCGATGCGCCGTCGAGCGAGCCGAAGAAGGTCGTCTCCTCCTGCTCGAGGCGGCGGCGCTCCTTGGCCTCGGCATGGCTGATCGCCCCCGCGGCGAGATCGGCGTCGATCGCCAGCTGCTTGCCCGGCATCCCGTCCAGCGCGAAGCGCGCCCCCACCTCGGCCATCCGGCCCGCGCCCTTGGTGATGACGATGAAGTTGACGATCAGCAGCACGCCGAAGATCACCAGGCCCAGCCACACCGAGCCGCCCATGATGAAGCTCGCGAAGCCCTCGATCACCTTGCCCGCCGCGTGCGGACCCTCATGCCCCTGACCGATGATCAGCTTGGTCGAGGAGACGTTGAGCGACAGCCGGAGCATCAGGCTGGCGAGCAGGATGGTGGGGAAGGAGGAGAAATCGAGCGGGCGCTGGATGAACAGCGTGACGGTGAAGATCAGGATGGCCAGCGCGAAGGAGATGGTCAGCCCGATGTCGAGGATCCAGGCCGGCATCGGCAGCACCATCATCACGATCACCGCCATCAGCGCCAGGGCGAGGAGCACGGTGGGGTGCCAGATGCTGCCGAGGGAGAGGGTCGGGGCGAGGCTGCGGGCGGTCATCGGCGGGCCGTGGGGAATGGGGTCAGTCGAACAGGGGGCGGGCGCTGCGCAGCAGGCCGCCGGTCGCGGGGCGGAAGTTCAGCGCCACCGCCCCGGGGGTGCGGGGCAGGGTGACCAGGGCCACGCTGACCGGGGCCTCTGGCGGGGCGGGGGCGGGATGGGCCG
>RFGB01000135.1 GCA_003697125.1 Alphaproteobacteria bacterium | reverse complement strand
GTGCTGGGGGCGCTGCCCTTCCGGCCGACCGACGGCCAGCTGCGCGCGGTCGAGGAGATCGCCGCCGACATGGCGGCGCCCACCCGGATGAACCGGCTGCTGCAGGGCGATGTCGGGTCGGGCAAGACGCTGGTCGCGCTGCTGGCCATGCTGATCGCGGTCGAGGCGGGGGGGCAGGCGGCGCTGCTGGCGCCGACCGAGGTGCTGGCGCGCCAGCACCACGCCACCATCGCGCGCATGGCCGGGGCGGCCGGCGTCGCGGTCGAGGTGCTGACCGGCCGCGATCGCGGCGCGGTCCGGGCGGCGAAGCTGGCCCGCATCGCCGAGGGCTCGGCGCGGATCGTCGTGGGCACCCATGCCCTGTTCCAGAGGGAGGTCGCCTTCCGCGACCTGCGCCTTGCGGTGGTCGATGAGCAGCACCGCTTCGGCGTGCGCCAGCGGCTCGAGATGGCCGCCAAGGGACGCGGGGCCGACATGCTGGTGATGACCGCGACCCCGATCCCGCGCAGCCTGGCGCTGGTCTGCCATGGCGACATGGATCTCTCGACGCTGCACGGCAAGCCCGCCGGGCGGCGGCCGATCGAGACGGTGCTGGTCTCCTCGCGCCGGATCGACGAGGTCGTCGCCAGACTGGCCGCGGCGCTGGATGCGGGCCGGCAGGCCTATTGGGTCTGCCCGCTGGTCGAGCGCTCCGAGACGCTGAACCTGGCCGCGGCCGAGGCGCGCGCCGACGCCCTGCGCCGCGCGCTGGGGGCCGGGCGGGTCGGCCTGGTCCATGGCCAGATGAGCCACGAGGCGCGCGATGCGGCCATGGAGGATTTCGCCGCCGGCCGCACCCGGCTTCTGGTCGCCACCACCGTCATCGAGGTGGGAATCGACGTTCCCGCCGCGACGATCATCGTCATCGAGGGGGCCGAGCATTTCGGCCTCGCCCAGCTCCATCAGCTGCGCGGGCGCGTGGGGCGGGGCAGCGCGGCATCGACCTGCGTGCTGCTCTATGATCCGCCGCTGGGCGAGGCGGCGCGGGCGCGGCTGACCGTCCTGCGCGAGACCGAGGACGGCTTCCGGATCGCCGAGGAGGATCTGCGCCAGCGCGGCGCGGGCGACCTGATCGGTCACGCCCAGTCCGGACTGCCGCGGTTCCGCATCGCCGACCCGGAACGCGATGCCGAGCTTCTGCGCATCGCCCAGGACGGCGCGCGCCTGGCGCTGGCGCGCGACCCGGGGCTGGAGACCCCCCGGGGCCAGGCCCTGCGCATCCTGCTGTGGCTGATGGGGCGCGACGAATCGATCCGCCTGATGTCGGCGGGTTAGCGGGCGCGGCAGATGTTCCCCTTCCGTTCTTGACAAGTCGGATCAAAACCGGAACACTTGTCGCAACCGGACCAGTCCGGACAACACGGAACAACACGGGACAGGGAAGATCCAGCATGGCCCCGCTCGAACGCATCGCCACACAGATCCGCCATGCCGGGGGCGGCATGGCCGACACGCTGTCGGCCGCCGCGCTGTGCGTGATCGTCATGATCCTGCTCGGCCTCGGCTGAACCTCGGCCCGCCCGCCGCCCCGCCGACCCCGTCGGCGGCGCGCCGCAGGGGCTCGATGCCCCGAGGCGCGCGCCTCAGCCGTCCCGCGCCGCGATCTCGTCGAAGGCCGCCAGCGTCGCGTCCAGCACCAGCAGGATCGAGGCATGGCGGTTCTTGTAGTCCCGCGCGGGGGCGAGAAGCCCGTAATCGGCGAAGGGCGGGTCGGGGGGCGGGCCGCCCTCCTTCAGCATCGCCCTCAGCTGGTCGCGGCAGCGCGCCACATCGGCGCGCGTCAGGCCGATCGCCTGCCGGCCGAAGATCGCCGCCGAGGCCTGTCCCAGGGCACAGGCCCTGACGTCCTGGCCGAAGGCGGCGATCCGGCCGTCGCGCAGCACCAGGTCGACCGTCACCGTCGATCCGCAGATCGGCGATCGGCGCATCACCCGCGCCTGCGGTTCGGGCAGGGGCTGGCGGTGCGGGATGTCCGCGGCCAGGGCGAGGATCTTCTCGGAATAGAGCTTGACGAGATCGCCGTCCTGCCCGGTCATCGCGCTTCCCTTCCTGCTCACTGCCGCATAGATAGAACCGCGCCGCGGCAGAGGAAAGGGTGCCATGCGAGAGCCCTTCGATCCCGAGACCCTGCGCTGGAACGAGGCGGGGCTGATTCCCGCCATCGCCCAGGACGAAGGCGGTGCGGTGCTGATGATGGCCTGGATGAACCGCGAGAGCCTTGCCGAGACGCTGGCCACCGGGCAGGTCACCTACTGGTCGCGCTCGCGCGGGAAACTGTGGCGCAAGGGCGAGACATCCGGGCATGTCCAGCGCCTTGTCGAGCTACGCATCGACTGCGACCGCGACTGCCTGCTGCTGATCGTCTCCCAGACCGGCCCCGCCTGCCACACCGGGCGGCGTTCGTGCTTCTTCACCGCCCTGCGGGAGGGAAGCGAGATCGAGATCGCCGGCTGAGCCGGGTCAGGCCAGCGCCTTCGCGCCCATCTGCAGGAACTTCCGCCGCCGCGCGGCCAGCCGGGCGGCGGGCTTCATGCCCTCGATCTCGCGCAGCAGCGTGCCGATCGCCTTGCCCACCCGCGCGATCGTCTCCTCGCGGTTGCGCTGGGCACCGCCGACCGGTTCGGGGATGATCCGGTCGATCACCCCGAGCTTCAGCAGGTCCTGCGCGGTCAGGCGCAGCGCCACCGCCGCCTCGCGCATGCGTTCGGCATCCTTCCACAGGATCGAGGCGCAGCCTTCCGGGCTGATCACCGAATAGACCGAATGCTCCAGCATCGCGATGCGGTCGGCGGTGGCCAGCGCCACCGCCCCGCCCGATCCCCCCTCGCCGATCACCACCGAGACGATCGGCACGCCGATCGAGAGGCACCTCTCGGTGCAGCGCGCGATCGCCTCGGCCTGGCCGCGCTCCTCGGCCCCCTTGCCCGGATAGGCGCCGGGCGTGTCCACCAGGGTGATGACCGGCAGGCCGAAACGGTCCGCCAGCTCCATCAGCCGGGCCGCCTTGCGGTATCCCTCGGGCCGGGCCATGCCGAAATTGTGGTGCAGGCGCGAGCGGGTGTCATGCCCCCGCTCATGCCCGATCACCACCACCGGGCGATCCTCGAACCTGGCCATCCCGGCGGTGACGGCATGATCCTCGGCGAAGCAGCGGTCGCCGGCAAGCGGGGTGAATTCGGTGAACAGCGCCGCGACATAGTCGCGGGTGTGCGGGCGGTCGGGGTGGCGCGCGACCTGGCATTTCTGCCACGGGTCGAGGCGGCTGTAGATCTCGCGCAGAAGCTCGCGCGCCTTCTCGTCCAGCGCGGCGGCTTCCCTTTCGACATTCATCGCCGGGTTGCGCTGCGCAAGGCTGCGCAGTTCCTGCGCCTTGCCCTCGATCTCGGACAGGCCCTTCTCGAAGTCGAGATAGTTCTGCATCGCCTCCGTCCCCCGCGGCCGCGCCCTGTATAGCGCCCCGTGCGGGGGCTGCAACGGGCAGGCCGGACCGGTTCAGCCCGCCGCGATCAGATCGGCCATGCGCACGATCACCTCGGCCTGCCGGATCGAGGCGAGGTCGATCAGCCGCCCGTCCAGCGTCACCGCGCCCGCGCCGGCCTGCCGCGCCTGCTCCATGGCCGCCAGGATGCGCCTGGCCCGGTCGATCTCCGCCGGAGCGGGGGTGAACACCTCGTTGGCCAGCGCCACCTGGCTGGGATGGATCGCCCATTTGCCGACCATGCCCAGCGTGGCGGAACGGCGGGCCTGGGCGCGGAATCCCTCCGCGTCCGAGAAGTCGCCGAACGGTCCGTCCACCGGCAGGATCCCGTGGGCGCGGCAGGCGGCGACGATCGCCACGGTGGGATAGTGCCAGGGGTCGGCATAGTGGCGCGCGCGCGCCGCATCCTCGCCGGGCGCAAGCATGTAGTAGCCTTCCTGGGTGCCGCCGATCGCGGTGGTCTGCATGCCCATCGAGGCGGCATAGTCCGCCGGGCCGATGCTCATCGCCTGAAGGCGCGGGCTGGCGGCGGCGATCTCGTTGACGTTGACCAGCCCGGCCGCGGTCTCGATGATCACCTCGAGCCCCACCCGCTTCTCGCGCAGCTTCGCCTGTTCGATGGCCGAGACCATCGCATCCACCGCATAGACATCCGCGGCGTTTCCGGCCTTGGGGATCATGATGCGGTCGAGCCGGCCTTCGGTCTGTTCCATGATGTCCACGACGTCGCGCACCCACCAGGGGGTGTCGAGGCCGTTGATGCGCACCGAGACGGTCTTGCGGCCCCAGTCGATGCCGTTGATCGCGGCGATCACGTTGGCGCGCGCGGCTTCCTTGGCGTCGGGCGCGACGCTGTCCTCGAGATCGAGATTGACCACATCGGCGGCCGATGCCGCCATCTTCGGGAACAGCTCGGGGCGCGATCCCGGCCCGAACAGCTGGCAGCGGTTCGGACGGGCCGGCGGGGCGGGCTGGACGCGGAAGCTCATGGCATCTCCCCTGCTTGCGCGGTGGTCGGGGCCAGCGATAGGCGATCGCCCCCGCGCAGGCAAGCGGCGGGGCGCGGTCACTGCAGGTCGGCGAACGCGTCCTGCAGCCGGCGCACCGCCTCGGCGACGCGCGCCCGCGGCATGGCGAGGTTGAATCGCAGCCACCCCTCGCCGCCCTGACCGAAAGCGGGGCCGTGATTGGCCGCGATGCGCGCGCGACGCTCGACCCGTTCGAGGATCTCGGCCTCGGCCATGCCGGTGCCCGAGAAGTCGACCCAGGCCAGATAGGTCGCCTGCAGCGGCATGGAACGCAGGCCGGGAATCGCGGTGATGCCGCCGTCGAACAGGCGGCGGTTGCCGTCGAGATAGCGCCTGAGCGCGTCCAGCCAGGCATCGCCATGGGTGTAGGCCGCCTCGGTCATGATCATTCCGAAGCGGTTGGGGCTGGCGCCATTGGCCTGATGGGGAACCGAGAAGCGCCGGCGCAGCGCCGCATCGGGGATGATGGCGAAACCGGTCATGCCCCCGGCCAGCCCGAAGGTCTTCGATGCGGCGGCCAGCACCACGATGCGGTCGATGTGGTCCGGCGCGGCCAGCGCGGCGACGCTGTGCGCCTGCCCGGGCATGGTCAGGTCGTGATGCACCTCGTCCGAGACCAGCACCATGTCGCGTTCGGCGCACAGCGCGGCCAGTTCGGCGATCTCGCGCGCGGTCCAGACCCGTCCGCCGGGATTGTGGGGCGAACACAGGATCACCAGCCGCTCGCGCCCGGTCAGCTGCCCGGCCAGCCGGTCGAGATCCATCCGGTAGCGGCCATCCTCGATCGCCAGCGGGCATTGCACGATCGTGCGGCCATTGGCGCGGATGATCTTGTGAAAGGCATGATAGACCGGGGTGAACAGCACCACCCCGTCGCCCGGTTCGCTGAACGCCTGGATGCACAGCGCGGTGCCCGACACCAGCCCGTGGCAGTTGAGGATCCAGTCGGGTTCGATCCGCCAGCCATGGCGCCGCGCCATCCAGCCGCAGATCGCCGCGCGCAGGCTGGCATCGTCGCCGTAATAGCCGTGGATGCCATGGGCGACGGCGGCGGCCAGCGCCTCGTTCACCTCGCGCGGGGGCAGGAAGTCCATGTCCGCGACCCACATCGCCAGCCCGTCCCCGGCCGGGACGCCGTAGAGCGGCTCCATCATGTCCCACTTGGCGCAATGGGTGCCGCGCCGGTCGATCACCCGGTCGAAGTCGAAGCCGTCGGTCATCGCGTCCCCCCCGTGCTGGAATGCGCGCACGTTAACGGCATCGCGCAACATGGCAAGATGGCATGCGCGTCCATCCGCGCCCGGTTGCCGGCGGCCCGGCGATCGCCTAAGTCACGGGCATGACGCTGCGCCGCATCCTGATCCATCCCGACCCGCGCCTGCAGACCCGCTGTGCGCCGGTCACCGACATCGCCGCGGTCCGCCGGCTGGCCGAGGACATGCTGGAGACGATGTATGACGCCCCGGGCGTCGGTCTGGCCGCGCCGCAGGTCGGCGAGACGGTGCGCCTGTTCGTGATGGACTGTTCGCCGCGCGAGGCCCCCCCGCGTCCGCTGGTGCTGGTCAATCCCCGGGTGACATGGGCCTCGGAGGAAACCAACACCCATGAGGAGGGCTGCCTGTCGATTCCCGATGTCTACGAGGAGGTGACCCGCCCGGCGCGGGTGCGGGTGGCCTGGCAGGATCTGGATGGCGGGGCGCATGAGGAGCTGTTCGAGGGGCTGTGGGCCACCTGCGCCCAGCACGAGATCGACCATCTCGACGGGCGGCTGTTCATCGACCATCTCAGCCCGCTCAAGCGCCGGCTGATCACCGCGAAGATGAAGAAGCTGAAGCGGATGCGCGCCTGATGGCCCGCGGGGGGCGAAGGGGGCCGGGGTGATGCGCATCCTGTTCATGGGCACGCCGGATTTCGCCGTCCCGGCGCTGGATGCGCTGGTCGCCGCCGGCCATGAGGTGGCCGCGGTCTATGCGCGCGCGCCGCGGGCCGCCGGGCGCGGCCTTCGGCCAAGACCCGCGCCGGTGGCCCGCCGCGCCGAGGCGCTGGGTATCCCGGTGCGCACCCCGGCCAGCCTGCGCGATCCGGCCGAACAGGCCGCGCTGGCCGGACTGGGCGCCGAGGTCGCGGTCGTCACCGCCTATGGCCTGATCCTGCCGCAGCCGGTGCTGGACGCGCCGGCGCGGGGCTGTCTCAACATCCATGCCTCGCTGCTGCCGCGCTGGCGGGGGGCCGCGCCGATCCAGCGCGCGATCATGGCCGGCGATGCCGAGACCGGCGTGTCGATCATGCGCATGGAGGCGGGGCTCGACACCGGGCCGGTGCTGCTCAGCGCCGCGACACCGATCGGGCCGCGCGACACCGCCGGGACGCTGCACGACCGGCTGGCGGCGATGGGCGCGCGGCTGATCGTCGAGGCGCTGGCGCGGCTCGATGCGCTGGTGCCCCGGCCGCAGCCGGCCGAGGGCGCCACCTATGCGGCCAAGATCGACAAGGCCGAGGCGCGCATCGACTGGACCCGCCCCGCGGCCGAGCTCGACCGGCAGATCCGCGCCCTGTCGCCCCATCCGGGCGCATGGTGCCTGATCGGCGGGGAACGGGTCCGGGTGCTGATGAGCAGCCCCGACGATGGCGCGGGCGCGCCGGGCACGGTGCTGGCGGGCGGCGGCCTTCGGGTGGCCTGCGGGCAGGGGGCGCTGCGGCTCGAGACGCTGCAGCGCGCGGGGCGCGCGCCGCAGGCGGCCGACGCGTTCCTGCGCGGCTTTCCGGTGCCGGCGGGCAGCATCCTGGGCTGAGCGGGGCGGGGCGAACTGGGAGGGAAGCCGATGGCGATCGTGATCCTGATCCTGGCCGGGGCGGCGACCGGCTGGTTCATCGCCGCGCGCAGCGACGGGCGCATCGCGATGGTTCCGGCCATCGCGCTGGGCGCGATCGGCGCGGTGGCGGGGGGGCTGCTGCTCGGTCTCGTCTTCGCGGCGATCGGCCTGATCCTGCGCCTGGTGGCGGGGCTGATGCCGGTGACCAGCGGATCGATCCAGGTGGATGGGCGGGAGATCGATGGCCCCGGTGCCGACCGCGGGATGGTGTTCCAGTCCTAC